>JBMTVN010000124.1:0-10458 GCA_049451415.1 Limisphaerales bacterium
GTGCGCTGCTGACCGAAACGATCCTCTTCCCCGTCCCGCATCGCCACTTCACCTTCGCCATCCCCAAGATGCTCCGACCGTACTTCCGCTTCGACCGCGACCTGCTCAAGGACCTCTGCCGCATCGCCCACGAGTGCCTGCTCGACTACCTGCGCACGACTCTGAATCTGCCCCACGGCCTGCCCGGCATCGTCATGGCCATCCACACCTTCGGCGAGCACCTCGACTTTCACCCCCATCTGCACGCCCTGGTCGCCGATGGTCTCTACGTGCGCTCGGGGCTCTTCTATGTCTTACCTGATGTCAGCCTCAAGCCGCTCAAGGAGCTGTTCCGGGCTCGGGTCATCACGTTTCTGGTGGGCAAAGGCCTGCTGCCGGTAGAACGGGCGAACATGCTCTGGGGTTGGGTGCATTCTGGCTTCAACGTCCATCGCAGCCGCCGCGTGCTGCCCGACGAGCGTGAGGATCTGGAGCGGCTCGCGCAGTACATCATCAGGAATCCCTTCTCGATCGAGAAGATGCAGATGAACCCGCCCAACAGGGCGTCTGCCGAGAGTTCCATCATCTACCGCTCCGGCATGAACCCGAAGATTCAGCGCAACTTCGAGGTGCTCACGCCCTGCGACTTCATCGCCGCCATTACCCAGCACATCCCGGATAAGAGCTTCCAGCTTGTCCGCTACTACGGCTGGTATAGCAACAAGATGCGCGGCCAGCGCGACAAACGCGCCGCCCAAGAGGCCAAGGCTGCGGGCCAGGCTGTCCAGATCCTCGACGTCTCCGAACACAAGCCCCGCCGCATCCCTTCGGCCAAGTGGCGCGAGCTCATCAAGAAGGTCTGGGAAGCGGACCCGCTCACTTGCCCGCGCTGCGCGGGAGAGATGAAGATTTGTTGCGCTCATCGACGACCGCGAGGTGATCGAACGCATTCTCCGCCACCTGGGACTCTGGCAGCAGGGCGTAAGGGTGTACCCGGCCCGGGCCCCACCAGAGCCAGCGGAACTGGTCCTCGAGCCGTGGCTCGACGACCCCTTTCCGGACTACGACACCGACCCGGTCATGTACGCGAACGGCTGAGCCATCGCGGCAGGGATGCTTTGTCTTTTCTCGGTCGCAAACGCGCCAAGGTGCATCCCCTGGTCATGACCAGGGGGAAGTTCGACGTCGTTCCTGCTGTTCTGCCCCTGCCATGACACGCTCTGCACCTTGAAGAGACTGCTTCACGCTGGTGTCCGCGGGCGAGTGCTCATGCCCCCAAAAAGCGATTTCTTATCAATTTAATTCCTATCAGTAGGCCTTGGGGTTGCCGGTGTCATCCTTTTTGAGTCAACGATCCTCTTCGGCCTCCGCAACCTGACTCCCGGGGGGTGTCAAAACTTATGAATCAACAGGCAGATGTAAAACCCCGGAAAATGACTTTGAGATCGTCCCGGTGATCCATTCCTTTCATCAACCATTACTGGATTTAGCGGCGGTTCTTCGTCTGGGCTACTGGATCAAGCGTATTCTGTAGAACATGCGACTCGCAGAAACGGCGTCCACGAATTCTATGGCTTCACCTTGGGAAATAATAGGCTCACCGACTGGCGTCCAAGGGCCTTGAAGGGTGCTGGCGGCTTCCACGCTATAACTGCTTCCAGTCACAGCATCAAAGACCAACTTGAAACCTTCTGGCGTCCACCCACAGGCTGAAGGTTTAAACGACACGGTCGCTGCTCCCAAGTTCAGGGTGGTGTCCAAGGTGGCAACCACGTCGTAGACACCAAGAGCTACCTCCCCATCCTTCAGGCTGACCGCCCCGTTTATCGCCCCAGCAAAGCCGTTTAATACCGTGAAGGTCACGGAGGCTACAACTTCCCCGTCCGCCACCGTCCAAGCCGTGTCATGAACCACCCCCAGCGAGACGGAACCATCCTGCAAAGAATAATCCGACTGGGCAGGAGAAACATTCCACAGACTAAGGGCTGTTTGCGGCACGACCGGCGAAAGGACATGGGATTCCCCACTCTCCAGCCACAGCGCTTGGCTATCATATACAAGCTGAAGCGAAATCCCGTGAATATCCTGGTCTATACCCTCTAGCCTGATATCCACCGTCACTGATTCTCCCGGCAGCAACGCAGCTTTGTCGGCTTCCAAAACCATCCAGGGTTCACCATCCGCAGACATACGTTCCAAAGCAGATTCCTTCACCAAGCCCATCCGCACCAGACCACTTGCCTGGGCAGACCGGGCCAGCTCCGGTTGCGCTTCTATGCCCACAACGGCAGCGAGTAACTTCATGGTGTCGGCCACCTCCAGCACGCCACTACCATCGAGATCATTGCCGGTCACATCCCAAGCTCGCATCTCATCCAGTCCGACAACCATTCTTTGGATCCCCACGGCATCTCCAGTATCCAGCCGCTGGTTGGCGTTGATATCCCCGGTGAACCTTCGGGACGCAATATCCACTTTAGCATCCTGGACTAGAACACCCGTATCAATGGAGCCTCCGGCAGCATCGAAGGGAATCACCTCAAGGACGCCGACCGTGGTCGCTAAAGTGGCCGGCACACTGCGCGATCGGAACTCAAGGTTGGCAAGGGAAACCAAACCGGGGGGCAACGCTGCGCCATTCAGCATAAACTCAGCAGAGACCTCCCCGGGCACATCCAGGTTCACGCTATGAACCGATATGCCCAATCCGCTTCCCCAGACCATGACCGGATCCATAAGGTATTCCGGATTGTAGGAGATCCGGAAGGACATCCCTCCCACGTTCCCGACGGTCTCGAGTTCAAGAGGAACAGATACCACCTGCCCCTCCTGAATCTGGGCCGGGCTGATCAGGCTCAAGGTTTGAGCAGGAATCCATGACACCCTGACTTCACCCCTGCCTTCATTGCCAGCTTCATCCAAGGCCACCACGGTAAATTGATTTTCACCCGGAAGTAGATCCAGCCCCTCAACAAGGAATGTGCCGTTGTTCAAATCCAGGTCAGCCTGCTCCACTCCATCCCGCATCCAATAAACCCGGCTAACGCCCAGGTTGTCACGCACGGTGCCTCTCAGATCTGTTTGGCGATGGGTCGTCGCACCATCTCCCGGTGCCGAAATGATCACCAGAGGACCACCGATATCACGGAAGGATGCTTGGACATCGCGATCCCTACTCATGATCAAATCCGAAGGATTAACCGAGCCCGTCAAATCCCCACTCCACCCGAGAAACTCAAATCCCTCCTCGGGAATGGCAGTCAGCGTCACAGTTTCTTCGGAGTGGTAAAAAGCCTTTTCAGGTACGACTGTGACCGTGCCCCCTTGCGCATCTTGAATGGTCAGGGAGAAGGATGCCCTGACGATCACGGTTTGCTGCGCACTCGCAGCCAGATAGTCCGCATTACCCTCCTGGCTGGCCACCACCACCACCTCCCCGGCACCTGTCAAAACCAGGGCGCCATCCACAATACTCCCCGGACCACTGATCACGCTGAAGGTGACCGGCACCAACCCCGCAGTGCTCACCGCCTCCAGAACCACTGGACCATCCCCGTAGGTCACTGCTCCGACAGCCGTAAAGTTTAGGCTCTGATTCACTTTCCCAGCCGTGATCACGACATCGTTTCCATCCCTCCCCTGATAAGTAATCGGTCTTAAAGCACTCCCCAGACGAACTCCCGAACCCTCTGGATATCCCTCGAATGTCCCCACAACGCTTTCAGAACCCTGATTGTCTACGAGCACAAATGTATCCGTTGCTCCAACGGAATAGTCCACGAAGGGCTGCAGTTCCAGACCGGTGAGGTCCACAGACCCATTGACGTGAAGACTATTGTAGCCAACATCTATATCCGGACCTGTGAGTCCGAAATCCAGCCGACTACCGGGAGCAAACGCCACTCTTCCCTCCAGACTGCCACCGCGCAGCTGAAAAGACCCCGCGTCGATGTAAACCTGTCCATCCTGCGATCCGGCACCCACATACCACGAACCATTACCTTCCAGACCTCTCGAATTAGGCCCCCCTGTCCCGAGGATCGTCACGTTACCATTCGCGGCGGCAATGTTGACGTTATTCCCCAGCTCAATCCCCTTATTTCCAGCTGTGCCATCCGGACCAGCTCCCAGGCCAACCAAGTGCACAGCGCCGCTACCGCCAGCGGTAATCTCTCCACCGAAGGTCATGCGTAGCCCAATGCCGTAGAAAAGCCCTGAGGATCCCCCGGTCCCTGAGACGCTGACCGAGGCGCCGTCAGTACGAACGCCTGCTGTTTCACTTATGAAGAGCACTCCCGCATTGAGCATCCCCGAACTATCCCCACCCACCCCTGTTAGCGAAACTAAGCCGGTCGTTCCTCCATGAACACGACCACCTATCTCCAATCCCACTTGACCGCCGGCTGGATCATCCCCGCCCCGGCCCGCTATCTCGACCTGTCCCGCTCCGTATACCCGGATAGTGCCCTCCAACAGGACTCCCGCAAAGTTGCCACTGGAAGGGGAGGATTGCTGATTCGCTTCGATCAGGATATCCCCGTCATCGGTCTCGATCAGGGAATTGGATCCAGTCCTGATGGTGCCACTGGCTTTGATAACCACTCCCGCTTGTCCCGAGGCACGAATACGTGCCAACTCCGCGATGGTCACGTGATCCTTCCCCGGCTCAGGCGCGTCATCCTGTAGGTTGACCTCAAGTCTTCCACCGTCCGCAATGTAGACGTCCCCCAGAAAGTTGACTGCGTCATCGTTGCCGCCTCCGTTGATCGTCAAGCTTGGCACTACACCTCCATTGCCTTCAAAGGTGATGACATCGTCCCCAAACCCTGCATCGACCGTCACCCCGGTGATCCCGTTCAGTGAAACGTACGCTCGATCGAAGAAAGTCACCCCATCCTGGGTCATTGCCCGGCCTTCAGCGGTAACTTCCATCAACCCGGGATCCGGCATGGAAAGACTCAGAACATCAGCCAAACCGGACACGTCTGTGATGAAGACTTTATCACCAAGGGTAGTCACGGTGTAATTGGCCGGTCCAGGGACAGCCGTGGGACTGAAATCCCGGATAATCACATGCCCCAAGGCCTCCTGACCGGTGGCGTCCACGAGATGATAAGTAAAATGGTCATCCGCACCACCCAATCCGCCCACGGGTGGCTGATAGAAGACCTGATCACGCCCTCCTGCTCCCGTTCCCACGGACCGCAGGAGCGTTCCACCAAGATCTGAAACTGACTGAAAACCTTTCAAAAACAACAAGTCGCCGTTGCCGTCATGGTCATTGCGCAGCACATCAATTCGCTCATTGGAACCCTCCACATAAGCGAAACGATCCATCGCTGCCCGGGGAGGCAGCGGCAGATGAAAGGACCCGAGATCATCCAGCTTATCTCTCACAGCATCCCGGGAGGCGATGATGACCGCGCCCTCGGAAACTGAAAACCGTGATAGCTGGTTGCCTGACATGATGGTTCTCCACTCGGGCCCCGTGCCAATTTGATCCTCCGTTTGAATGCCGCCGGCAAAATGGGAGACACCCCAGTTGTGACCCGCTTCATGGCGCCAGATGTTGCTGACATCACCTTCTTCGAAAGCTTCCAAAGGCTTATTCGTCGTTTTCGCACCCGATCCCACACCACCACCAGTCCCCCACCCCCCGTAGCCCCGGGGACTGACGAACATCACCATGTCCTGGGTATCAAGGGGCAGAACCTCAGCCCACTGGCGTCCGACCTCGTCAAACACGTCTAGAAAAAAGCGCTCGGGATCGAGATCGAAGTTGTATGGATCCATGCCAGAGCTCCCCCTCAAAATGACCCTCCCCAACCTATGCACAATGCCAACATCCCGCAGGTAAACCATGTTGGCCGCCATGACCGAGTACTCAATCATCTCCACCGAGCCATCCAAACCACCAAACTCCGCCAGATAAAATGAGTCGGCATCCACCCCGACCTCAGCAGCAAATATGTTGGAACCTGCACCTCCCTCCGGGGTCGTGATGCTAGGCCAGATGACGCCGCCGGGTTCACCTTTGACGCGTGCCTCGCCACCAGCGCTATACCACTCCACTCCATCCTCAAAGCTGACCCGGGAAAAAATCCTGCCGTCAGAACGAACCAACGCGCAGGCAATGGCACCCGGATACCCCAGCACCTCCCCAAGATAAGTTCGCGAATCATCCGCGGCATACGAATTAAATGCCCCCAAGTCGTCCTGCACCAAAACTCGGAAGTGCTCGCCACGGGCCGAGTATCTCCGGAAATGCGCTGTTACGGTCTCAGCTCCTTGACGGATGGACTGGTAAAAAGAATCCGGTAAATCCGTAGTGAAGGTCTGGTCATCACCGTAAGTCACCCCTGCTATACTCGTTGCCACCATGCGGTAATGATAAGTGACACCCCAGAGGAGCGGAGCGGCAACTGGAAGCGGGTCACGCACATAAATACCACCATTCAAAACCGCGCCTGCGATGCTCGAGCCATCCGACGAAAGTGCTGCGGAAGACCACGAATAGCTTTGCCCCTCGTTTAGCCACACCTCCCCGCCATCAGTCGAGGTGTAGATTCCCGCAGGTACTTTCGAGGCCGCAACCAGCTTCAGACCATCATCAGAAGAAGCAACACCAGCCCACTGCCCAATTAAGTCATTGGCCAGCCAGCTCATTCCCCCATCCGTGGATACATAGAGTGGACCATTCCTGACCGCTGCCAGCAGTCGGCTTCCATCCGCCGAGGCAGTCACAGCCAACCAATCCGCAGCCGGTGCAGCAGGCTGTTCGTTCCAGGTAAGCCCGCTGTCATTCGAAGTGTAGACACGCCCCGTGGCCGTGCCAGTAATGGCGACCAGTTTGCTCCCGTCGGCAGAACTGGCCACATCCTCCCAAAGACGATCCACCCCCCTCGGAGTCCAAGTCAAACCACCGTCCGCAGACAGGTAAATCCGCCCACCGGCCGTGCCGGAAAAGCCTCGATCGACTGCCGCCAATTTAAGTCCGTCCCTCGAGCTTGCCAGTGCCGTCCATCGTCTCGGAGCATCCGTCATGCGCTTTTGCCAAGTCACACCACCGTCCTGTGACACATAAAGGTAGTTGCCGGTATTAAAACCATCATTGGCCAATACCAGGGTACTCCCATCACCAGAGGAGACCGCATCCGACCACCAACCATCGTTGGCGTTCAGAACCGGATTCGAATTGATCGAAGACCAGGAGTCACCGGAGTCACGGGAAACCCAGACCCGATTAACGTTCGGATAGGCACTGACCACTCCGACCAAGGTCACCCCGTCCGCACTCATTGCCAGTGCCTTCCAGGCCGCGTCAGGAGCGTTGTTCTGCCACGTGTAGGCGGGGATGCTCGTTCCGGTTGCCATGAAACCCGTCCCGGACCCCACAGCGATCCCAGCGCTGGAGCTACCGTAGCCGCTATCCAATCCATACTCGAAATGCACCGTTGTCAGCTCACCGTTCGGGTTAACTTCCCCCGACAGAAAAGCACCGGGTATTGGCGTGGCTTCCCCCGCTACATTCCTGACCTCAGGAAGAGCGGTCGTCTCGAATGTGGCCACCGCGCTGTAGCTCACACCCGCGCTGGTCTCCGCAAAAGCTTTGAACGAGTAGGACGTGCCCGGACGGAGCCCCTCGGCCGTGACAGTAAAACCGCTAGTCGTTCCTGGAGCGACTACAGCCACCACTTCAGCCCCTCCTAACAGGGGATCTGGGTTGGCCCCGGAAGGAGCCCATACCATCCCCTTTGACAATACCGGAAGCCCACCGTCGCTGGTGACTTGCCCCGACATCAACGCACTACTGCCCGTGATGGCGCTCACCGACGCATCAGCCAAGGTTGCTCCGATACTGTCCACAACCAGTGCCCAGGAGGCAATCGATCCGCCGGACCCGTTGTCAGCCCCACCATCCCCCGTCACGAATAGACTCCACACACCATTGGCACCTTCCGCTGCAAGCGCGCTCAAATTCTCTCCGATCGGTCCGATGCTCCCGGGAGGTGCTGTCTCGACGGGTGGATAATTCACCGGCGCATAAGTTCCGGACACTAGCCCGGGACCCGATGGAAGAACGGCTACGGAAGTATCATCAAAAACCAGATTCACATTGCTGATCTTTGCGAAGAATTCTCCTCCAGCATCAGAGAAGACCACCGATGCATTCCCGTGTGGACCCACAAGAAAAACATCAGCGTCAGCCGGTTGATCGCTGGTAAAGCCGTTGATTTTAACCCTGACCGCCGTCACAACTCCCACCCCTTGCACTGTGATCGATGACGGGTAGGGGTTCGCGTTGCCGGTGAAGATCACGTTGTTGATCGCAATGCCACCAGAACTCGGAAACTCTTGAGTGGCTGCGGTTGCCTCCAACCCAAAACAAAAGGCGAGTCCCAAAAACCAAAGGTAGCGTCGAGTTATGGAGAATATGTTCATGAGACAAATAGACGGGGAAGTCGTGGGATTTGAGGGATATTTGGTGAGAGATCCAGTCAGATCGAGGCGATACCAAACGAGCTATCTGAACAATATTGATCGAACGGACCGCGTTCTATGAAGGGTCGTCGTCAGCAATGTGCACGAGCAGCGACGATTCAAACGTGAACACATTGAGGGGGCCGCAACAAATAAGCAAACTTTTACAAATCTATTAAACAACCTTAAGATTCTTGCAGTAACTCCCAAAACTCCATCCGGGATGACTTTGTGGATGACGGACTCCTAAAGTGTGAAAGAGTCTCCAACTCGTAGGCACAAGAAACAGCAAGGCCGGGCTTTGGTCCGGCCTTGCTGCACACGGTGAGAACTCAAACTTTGATCTCGGTGGAGTGCGGCGAGGCAACTTGTCGCCCCACATCACACACGGAGAAATGCGCTTTTACACCCGCTACAATTCATAAAACATCAGCGATGCAGATCTGTGGCAGTCGCCAGAACTGGTGATACCTCTGGGGGCAAGCCCGGTAAAGTCGCAGCTCTTCTTGTAGAAAGAGTTGCTTGAATCCAACGTCCTCCCCGACCAGCTCGTCCTCGGACCAAGGAAAAACTCCATGTCACAAATGGGGCCACACCACTCTCAGGGGGGTCGCTGCTAAAGAGCCCTGGGGGACTCCAAAACAAAGCCTCTTCCCTCCCTGCTAGGCGGACTGCGGTGACCTTCTGGCGATTCAATCCAACCCACCGCAATGTCTCAGCCTCTTCGGACAACTGGCGAATACGAATCGTTACAGGATCAGCCAGACGCGCCTGAAGCGGCCAATCACTCCTTAGCTTTTTGCCTTGGTGCGAATCATCGGCCGCCGACATCTCATGACGGTAACGGCAGCAGTTCCATTACTCCTAAGACAGCGCGTCATATTCGCTCTCTCTCGCCATCATGGTAGGGCTCTTCTGGACCTACCTGACGTGGATGGCTGCCGACATGTCCACCTCTACGGGCGCAGGAATGGCCCACTGCGCAGCCATGCCGGGCATGACATCCTCCAGTTGGAGCTATGTTTGGTGGCTTTTCGTCATGTGGGCCGTAATGGCCATCGCGATGATGCTGTCAACCTCGCTACCACTCATTTTTTTGTTTAGCCGCTACTGGCAGGCCAAACACCAACAGGACCCAATCCTGGCATCCTTGCATCTGGTGTCCGGATACTTGAGCACCTGGTTTTTGTTCGGAGTTGTGGCAGCGCTTACCCAGTGAGGCCTTGAACACCTCGACGTTCTCACTCCGGTCATGGGAGAAGTGCGCAGCCCCCCCGATCGGCGGGGCCGACATTCTGTTCGCCGGGCTATTCCAGCCCGGCTGTGGCTATCCTGGTCAGACCACGGCAATTGCTTGGGGTGGAATTTGTTAACTCTGTCCGCATGCCTAAAAAGGGGCCTATGAAGCGTTTTTACGTGGTGTTTTGAGGTCCATGGCGCGCGGCTGAATCGTGCGCACCTATGGGGCGCTTTTTGGGGGTAAAAAGAGCTCCATAGGCCCCTAAAGGTGCTGCTGAGAGGGGTTAAACTACGTGGTGGCAGCGGGTTATCGTGGTCCGAGGAAGATGGGGACTGCGGCACTGTGGCTTGTGGGAGGAGGCGCCCACTCGGGACCTGCCTCCAGTCCCCGAGCCAGCGGTGGGATGAAGCAGCCTGAAGGAGGTCAAGAACGGGGCGCCAGCATCGGGTTTTGCCAAACGCGGCGGACAGCCATCGTTTTCGCCTCGCTTTGAAAAAGCAAATTCCTATCAGTTTTCGCAGATTGTGATCGTCTGCTCCGGCTTCGCCTGTCTGACCAGTGTTGGAGAGCTTCGTAAAAACGGCTATTCCTGCCCGATTACGCTGGTGTCGCCGCAGCCGCGCTTCGATTACTACCCCAGCTCAATCTGGGTTCCGTCCGGACTGCGCCAAGTCTATCAGTATCAGTAGTATCAGTCTCCACGCTCTGGCCCGACTTCCGTAAAGCCCAACTCTTCGACGCCCTCGACGAATACGCCA
>JBMTVN010000125.1:0-10322 GCA_049451415.1 Limisphaerales bacterium
ATAATGAACTCCGACCGCCCCCCTTCAACCCACGGCAGCGGAGTGCTATACGCCTCGCGCGCCTCAGCCACACCTTCCGATGGCCGTACATGCCGCCAAATCTCCTTCCCCGTCAGCGGCTCCAAACAAAGGATGTAGGAATCACTCGGACCATCGGTTCTACCCCGACCATTCACCGGAACATCCCGCTGCAAGACCTGCACATACAGCCGATCCCCATAAAGCAACGGACTGCTCGCATAGGTCCACTGAAACGCAAACTCCCCGTAATCCTTCTGAATGTTCCGCCGCCAGACCTCCTGCCCCTCCACATCCAACGCCACCAGCTCACCCGTGCTCGTGTAAAACCAAACGTGCCTCCCGTCCGTAATCGGCGAAGGCGACGCATAATTACTCCGGTTGTCCCGATGCGTCCCGGTCTCCAGCTTGACCCGCCATAATTCAGCCCCGGTCTTCACATCCAGACACAACCCCAACACCAACCCCTCATCCTCATCCGCCGAATTCAAAAAGACCCGATCGCCCCAGACCGCCGGCGTCGCTGCCGACGACCCCGGCAACTCAACGTTCCAGACTACCTGCTCCGTCCTGGAAAAGGACTCCGGCAATCCCGCCTCCGACGTGCTCCCGTTAAATTCCGGCCCGCGCCACTGCGGCCAGTTCGCCGCCTGCCCCCAACTCATCGCCGCTGCAACGCCCGCAGCTAAAACCAATTGCCGACTCACTCCGGCCAGCAACAACACACGCTCTCGAACGCAAGTCACAGTGAACATGGAGGCAGAACCTACCCCACTCACCCCGCATCACGCAAGGCCAGGCCCCGCACTGTCCTCTATACCCACAGATCCCACCACCAACCCGACAGCACCCCCTCCCTTCAACCCCATAGGCACGCCCAAATCACACGCGCCTCTTCCATCATGGCACCCGGCACAAAATCCACGCCATGGACAATCCTGCCCACCTCGCTAAACTCAGGCCCATGCCCCGGCGAACCATATCCGCTCTCCTGTTGCTTGGCCTGTTAGCCTGCATGCCCCTCCTCCGCACTGCATCCCTCGCAGCTTCGTCCACTCCTCCGAACATCATCTTTTTCATGGCCGATGACCTGGGCTACGCCGAACTCGGCTGCTACGGCCAAAAGAAGATCCGCACCCCCAACCTCGACCGGCTGGCCAAGGCAGGCATGCGCTTCACCTCTCACTACGCCGGCAACGCCGTCTGTGCCCCTTCCCGCTGCGTACTGATGACCGGCCTCCATCCGGGCCACGCCCAGGTCCGCGATAACAGCGAGGTCAAACCCGAAGGCCAACGCCCCCTGCTCAAGGATACCGCCACACTGGCCCGACTACTCCAGCAAGCCGGCTACACCACCGGTGCCTTCGGCAAATGGGGCCTTGGACCGGTTGGCTCGGATGGCGACCCCCTCCGCCAGGGCTTTAACCGCTTCTTCGGCTACAATTGCCAGCGCGTCGCCCACAACTTCTACCCCACCTACCTATACGACAACGACCAGCGGCTCCCTCTCGACAACCCCGACTTCTCCGCCCACCAAAAGCTCCCCGAAAACGCCAACCCCAACGACCCAGCCTCCTACAAGCGCTATCAGGGGAACGACTATGCCCCCGATCGCATCATGGCGGCGGCCCGCGACTTCATCCGTTCCAATCGCAGCAACCCGTTCTTCTGCTATGTCCCCACCACCGTCCCGCACCTGGCCCTCCAGGTGCCGGAAGACTCGCTCGCCGAATACAAGGACGCCTTCCCCGAGGACCCGCCTTACACCGGCAACAAGGCCTACCTCCCCCACCACACACCACGAGCCGCCTACGCGGCCATGGTCACCCGCATGGACCACGAAGTCGGACGTATCATGCAACTGATCGATGAACTGGGCCTCACCGACAACACCCTGTTCATCTTCACCTCCGACAATGGCCCCACTTACGACCGCCTCGGCGGCAGCGATTCCGACTTCTTCGCCTCAGCCGGACCCTTCCGCGGACTCAAAGGCTCACTCTACGAGGGCGGTATCCGCGTTCCCCTTGTTGTCCATTGGCCAGGCCACATCCAACCCGGGACCACCAGCGACCGGCTCACCGGCTTCGAAGACTGGCTCCCCACTCTGCTTGAACTCACGGGACACAAGAACCTCATCCCCGCAACGCTCGACGGCATCTCGTTCGCCCCAACCCTGCTGGGAAGACCCCAGTCCGAACGCCCCTTCCTCTACCGCGAATTCCCGGGTTACGGGGGGCAACAATTCGTCCGCTCAGGTACCTGGAAACTCATCCGCCAGGATTGGAATCGAGCCCCCAACGCCAAACTCCAGCCCCGCACTGAACTCTATAACCTCGCCAACGATCCCGGTGAACAACACAACCTCACCACCACCCACCCCGAACGTGTCACAAGCCTCCTCGAGATTCTCAACCAACAACACTCCCCCTCCACCACCTTCCCCTTCCCCAAACTCGACCAGCCCAACCACTAAACCCAACCCACCAACCCATCGACCTACTGCCTCGCCTGCTCACTCCCAATCCGCTCAAAACCCTCCTCAACAAAGGTCGTGTTCTGAATGCTCGCCAACCGGGCATACAACCCACCCGCCCGCATCAGCTCCTCATGTGTCCCGCGCTCCTCAATCCGGCCATGCCGTAAAACCAGAATCTGGTTGGCCCGACGAATCGTGCTCAACCGATGGGCAATCACAAAACTCGTCCTCCCCCGCATCAGCCTTTCCAGGGCCTCCTGAATCATCCGCTCCGTCGCCGTGTCCACACTCGCAGTCGCCTCATCCAAAATTAAAATCGGCGCATCCTTCAAAAGCGCCCGCGCAATGCTGATTCGCTGCTTCTCTCCCACGCTCAACCGGATCCCCCGCTCACCCACACGACTGTCATACCCTTCCGGCAACCGCGCGATGAACTCATGCGCGTTCGCCGCCTTCGCCGCCCGTTCCACCGCCTCACCATCCGCACCCGGACACCCGTATACAATGTTCTCCCGTATCGTCCCGTTGAATAGAAACGGCTCCTGACTCACCATCGCAATCTGCGACCGCAATGACTCCAGCCGCACCCCGGCCACATCCTCGCCATCAATCAAAATCCGGCCCCGCGTCGCCTCGTAAAACGCCGGCAACAAATGCACCAAGGTCGACTTGCCCGCACCAGTCGGCCCCACCAACGCCACCACGTCCCCCGGCTCAGCAACCAGCTCAATATCCTCCAACACCACCCGCTCGTCACTGTAGCCAAAAGCCACATGCTCGTAGACCACACGCCCCCGTGCCCGCCCTTCAAACTGACGCTTCCTGCGCTCCGGACGCTCCTCCGTCTCGGCATCCAAAATGTCAAATACCCGCTCCCCGGCAGCCCGCGCCGCCTGCATCATCTGGTTCAACCCGTGCAGCCGGCTCAGCGGCTCGTAGAACAAACCCAGGTAAAACAGGAAGCTCACCATCTCCCCCAAGGTCATCGCCCCCTGCAAAACCTGGCTCCCCCCAAATCCCAGCACCAATACCGTCCCGCAGGCGGTAAAGAAACTCATCGCCGGTGAATAGTTCGCCCACGCCAGCATCACCTTCAACGTCCCCTTCCTCAGTGCATCCGCCGTCTCCGCAAACCGCACGTCCTCCTGCTCCTCGGCATGAAACGCCTTGATCTGCCGAACCCCCTGCAGGTTGTCCAATAACAACGCGTTCATCGCACTCGACGCCTCCCGCTGCGCCCGATACCGCGTGTGCGCCGTCGTGGTATACCAAAACGCCCCGCCCAACAGAAACGGGATGGGCACCAACGCTATCCCCGCCAAAACCGGACTCTGCCACCACAACACCAGCATCACCCCCACCACGCTCAGGATCGCCACCGTCCCCTGCTCAGTACCATCAATCAGGACCCGCTCCACCGAATTCACGTCCTCCACCACCCGCGTCATCAAATCCCCCGAGGCCCGATGATCAAAATACCCCGCCGGCAGCCGCTGCAACCGCTCATACACATCCCGGCGCAGGTCAAAGATCACGTTCTGCTCAAAGTGATTGTTCAACCGGATCCGCAGACTGTTGAACAAATCCCGAAACAGAAACGCCCCCAGCAATGCCAACGCCGCCGGCCAAACCAAATCCGCCCGGCCAGGCGTGATCACATCGTCAATCATCACCTGCGTCAGCTTCGGAAACGCAAAGGCAAACGCCAGCGACAGAATCGCGCACCCGATGTTCGCAAAAGCCAGGAACTTGTAGGGCCGCAGATAAACCCCTACCCTCCGAATCACCTCCCACGTGGATCGCTTCCGTGCAGAAAAATCCCCCCCGGCCGCTCCTCGCGCCGATCTCACCCCCCGAACATGCGGTGCTCCTCGCTTCATGCCAGCCAACCGGTAATCACCCGGCCCTCCTTCCATTCAGGCAACCCATGGCCCGGCCGCCAAATCTCTCCGCCCCCCACACTCAACCTCTCCCACCCCGCCCCATGCGCTTGACCTCGTGCATCACGGCCCGACGCGCCTCACGATCCGCCTCCCGCTTCTTCAAATCATCCCGCTTGTCATACTCCGCCTTGCCCTTCCCCACCGCCAACCCCACCTTCACCTTGCGCCCCTTCCAATAAAAGTTCAGCGGCACCAGCGTGTTCCCCTTCACCGACCCCAAATCAAACAGCTTCTGGATCTCACGACGGTTCAATAACAGCTTCCTCGGCGCCTTCGGCACATGGTTGTTGCACGTCCCATGGCTATACTCGTCAATGTGCGCGTTATACAGCCAAACCTCCCCCTTCTCCACCCGGGCAAAAGCATCCCGGATCTGCGCGCGTCCCGCCCTCAACGACTTCACCTCCGTCCCCCGCAACACAATCCCCGCCTCAAAACGCTCCAGAATATGGTAGTCCCGGCGCGCAACAGGATTGGTAACAAGATCGCTCACAGTGAAAAAAGGAAACCCGGCCGGGTCGTTCTGACCAGGCCGGGCTGTCCGCGGTGAAAATCTCTATGCCCGCAGGTCTCCCAACCCGTCAGGAACGCTTCGGACGACGCTTCGCCGGACCGGTTTCAGGCTCAGCCATCTCCACGGCTTCCCAGCTCATCTTGTCCTCAACCAGCTCAGCCAAGGCAATGTCCGCCACACCCATGGAGTTCGCATCAGCGATCAAGGGACGACGACCCGGCCCGCCAGACGCATTCAGCTGACGAACCCGCTTCGACACCACGTTCACCAGCACATTCACATTGCTCACCTTCGAGGTGGCAGCTTTTAGCAAATCAGAGTTCAAGTTCCTGCTCCCTTCAAAATGTTCCGTAAAGCAGGTCAACCTACGTTTCCCCCACCCCCCAACGCAAGCTCTCTTTTATACCCACCTCGCACCCCGGCTCCCTCCCAAAGCTGCCGTCCCCATTCCCCGGACCCTGCCGGTGTTTCAGAGTTTCAGTGTTTCGGAACACCGGCGGACAAGCAGCCCTCAGCCCTCAGCGCTCAGCCCTCAGCGCTTCCCGCTTACCCCTTACCGCTTGCCGCTTTGCGCTTCCCGCTCTGCGCTTGGCGCTTGGCGCTTGGCGCTTCCCGCTTACCGCTTCGCCCACTTCACCTCCACCTTCTGCCCGTCAAACTCCCGGTTCCCCCCAAACGCATGCACCTTCAACCGCACCCCTTCCCGACCAAACCATGCCTCAGTCCATCCGACCGGTTGCTGGTCACTAAAGTTATAACCCACCGCCGGCAGGTTGATCAGCTGCACCCCATCGCGTTCCCCACGTTCCCACACATGGGAATGACCGTAAAACACCGCCTTCACCTGCTGATGCGGCCGGATAATCTCAAAGAACCGGTCCACATCCAACAGCTCCCCATCCCCATCCCCCAATGTATGATGCACAAAAATCACCACCGGCCGATCCGTTGCCCCCGGCAGCCACTCCTCCAGCCAACGCCGCTGCTCCCGCCCCAGTAACCCCGCCGTCTTGTTCACATACAAAAGCGAATCCAGCATCACGATCCGCACCAACTCATGCTCAATCACCGTGACATGCTTGCCCTCCACCCCCTGCCCCACCCCGGCCCGCTCACCAAACGCCGCAAAAAAATTCCCCCGATCATCATGGTTCCCCAAACCCATCACAACCGGCACCTCCCCAGCCAACGGCGCCAGCAACCCCTTCACCTCCACATAATCCTCCGGCAACCCCTCCAGCCGCGCCACATCCCCCGAAATCAAAACCCACTCCGGCTTCACCGCCGCCACCTGCGGCACAACCAATTGCAGATTATCCCAAGGCCGAAATCCCCGATACTCGTTCAATTTGTCCCCAGGTACATGCGTGTCCGATAACAATGCCACATGAAGCCCCGCCTCCGCCCCCAACACCCTCCCCCCCATCGACAACATCGTCGCCCCACCCACGACCACCGACCTCAGAAAATGACGCCGATCCAACGGTTGATGAAAGAGTCCTGGCATGCACCTCAGCATCACCATCAAATCCGGCTTTGCAAGCCCAGCTTCCCCCATATCCAACGCTCTTGCGTCCCCCAAACCCTTCCACTACTCCTTCCCCAACGCGAACCTCGAGCCAACAGCCAACAGCCCTATGCTCTCCGCGCTTCCCGCTTGCCGCTCATCGCTTCGCCGCTTCGCGCTTGCCATCCGCGCCAAGGATTGGCGAACTACTTCTCATCATGAATATCCTTAAACACGGGCTCAGCTTGCTCGCGATCGGCTTCGCCCTGTCCCAGCCCCCTTCTGCCCGGGCAGAACTCGCCTGGATCTGGTCCGACAGTGCCGACGCCAAAGCCACCTCCTTCCGCCATTCCTTCAATGTTCCGGACAAGATCCGCAACGCCACGCTCTGGGTCGGATGCGATAACCACGCCCGCGTCTCCATCAACGGCAAGGAAGTGCTCGCCAACGACGACTGGAGCTCGCCCTCCCGCGCCAACGTCACGGAACACCTCAAACCCGGCACCAACGAAATCACCATCGAAGCCCGTAACGACGACGGCGCCGCCGGCCTGCTCGCACGCCTCCGTATCCGCCCCGCCGAAGGCAACGAAATCACCATCGAATCCGACGCCTCCTGGGAAACCCGCCCCGCCGGTGCCTCAGCCTGGAAAACCGCCAAGGCCGTCGGCAAATACGGCGACGGTCCCTGGGGCGATACCCTCGGCCTCGGCGTCGGCCGCCCCATCGTCATCCAGCCGGAAGAAATCGAGACGCTGCCCGGCTTTAAAGTCGAACTCCTCTACGCCGTCCCCAAAGCCGACGAAGGCTCCTGGGTCAGCATGACGGTCGACCCCCAGGGCCGCATCCTGGCCTGTGACCAATATGGCGGTCTCTTCCGCATGACCCCCTCCGCCATCGGTTCAACCGAACCCAGCAAAATCGAACGCCTCGAAAGCCCCGTCGGCAGCGCCCACGGCCTCCTCTATGCCTTCGATAGCCTCTACGTCATGGTCAATGAACAACGCGAACGCCAAGGCCTCTGGCGCCTCCGCGACCTCAATGGCGATGACCAGTTCGAAGACGCCCAACACCTCCAGGCCATCCAAGGCGGAGGGGAACACGGCACCCACGCAGTTGTGCTCGGTCCCGACAAAAACTCCCTCTACGTCGTCTGCGGCAACCACACCAAGCTCCCCGAGGGCATCCAGCTCTCCCGCAGCCCCATGCACTGGCAGGAAGACCAGCTCCTCCCCCGCATGTGGGACGCCAATGGCCACGCCCGCGGTATCCTCGCCCCCGGTGGTTACATCTGTAAACTCAACCCCGACGGCAGCAACTTCGAGGTCGTCAGCTCCGGTTACCGCAACGCCTACGACTTCGCCTTCAATGACCTCGGTGATATCATCACCTACGACTCGGATATGGAATGGGACGCCGGCCTGCCCTGGTACCGCCCCACACGGATCTGCCTCGCCACCAGCGGAAGCGAACTCGGCTGGCGCTCCGGCTCCGGTAAATGGCCCACCTACTACCCCGATAGCCTCCCCGCCCTCGTCGATATCGGCCCCGGCAGCCCCACTGGACTCGAGTCCGGCCGAGGCTCCCGCTTCCCCGCGAAATACCAGCGCGCCGTCTTCGCCAATGACTGGACCTACGGCACGATGTACGCCATCCACATGACCCCCAAAGGCGGCGCCTACGAAGCCGTCCGCGAAGAGTTCGTCAGCGGAAAACCCCTCCCCCTCACCGACCTCACGGTCAACCCCAAGGACGGCGCCCTCTACTTCGCCATCGGCGGACGTCGCACCCAATCCGCCGTCTACCGCGTCACTTACACCGGCCCCGAAACCACCGCCGCCGCTGCCCCCGGTAAACCCACACCGGAAATCCAATTGCGCTGGCAACTCGAGGCCCTCCACCAGCAAAACACCGGGCCCGAAGCCATCGCCACCGCATGGCCCTACCTCGCCCACCAGGACCGCTGGATCCGCTTCGCCGCCCGCGTCGCCATCGAACGCCAGCCCGTTGAATCCTGGGCCACCCAGGCGCTCAGTGAAAAACGCCCCTGGGCCATCATCGAAACCGCCATCGCCCTCGCCCACGCCAACGCCAAGCAATACCGCGATGCCGTCCTCAACCAACTCCACACCATCCCCTGGGATACCCTCCCCCTCGATGGCCAACTCGCCCTCACCCGGGCCTACGGCCTCACCCTCATCCGACTCGGCCAGCCGGTCGGCGATACGCTCAGCAAAACCATCGCCCGGCTCGATGCCCACTTCCCCGCCACAAACCCGGACCTGAACCGTGAACTGGCAGGCCTGCTCATCACGCTCGGCTCGCCCACAGCCACCCCAAAAACACTGCAACTCCTCGCCACCGCCCGCGATACCGACCTCAACTACGCCAGCGATGCCCTGCTCGCACGGAATGACGGCTACGCCGACGCCTTTAACAAGGCCGCCGCCAGCCGACCCAACCAACAGCAAATCGCCTACGCCTATGCCCTGCGCGTCGCCGAGAACGGCTGGAGCCCCGCCCTCCGCCGCGCCTACTACAACTGGTTCCCCAGCACCGCCCCATGGCAGGGCGGCAATAGCTTCCGCGGCTTCATCGACAACATCCGCAAGGAAGCCCTCGCCAAGGTCGCCAACGAAGAAGAACGCGCCGCCCTCGACGCGCTCTCCCTCAAACAACCCGCCGTCGCCATCCAGGAGTTCACTCCGCCCAAGGGCCCGGGCCAGGATTACGACCTCGCCGATATCCTCGACCTCGTGGGCCCCGGACTCCAAAACCGCAACTTCGAACAAGGCCGCAACCTCTTCCATTCCACCGGTTGCTATACCTGCCACCGGTTCAATGGCAGCGGTGGCGGACTCGGCCCCGACCTCACCACCTCCAGCTCCCGCTTCAGCGTCAAAGACCTGGTGGAAAATATCGTCGAACCCTCCAACGTGATCTCCGACCAATACGGCAGCGAACAAGTCGAACTCGCCGACGGATCCACGCTCATCGGTCGCGCCTGGGAAGAAAACGGCCAGCTGCATATCGTCTACGACCCCCGTAACCCCGAGGAAGGTGAAGTCGTCGACCTCTCCAGCGTCAAAGCCCGCCAGCCTTACCCGGTCTCGTTCATGCCCACCGGACTGCTCAACCTCCTCAACCCCGAGGAAGTCCTCGACCTGCTGGCCTATATCCAATCCAGCGGCAATCCCGAAAACCCCGCGTTCAAACCCGCGAAGTAGTGGATAGCTAAACCCATCCAAATCACCAAGCCCCGGCGCCCCGCGCCGGGGCTTTTTTTGCACCCACAATCATTGAACCTACCTCGTACTCAGCCCCCCACGCGCGCGTCGCCAGACGCGCCTATCCGGTCCAACACTCTGAAACACCGAAACACCGGATTCGAGCGAAGCACCCTACCCCACTCTCTCCCCTGAATTCGTCCGCCAGACCAAATTCAGCCCACCCGCTCCAACCCCACAAATTTGTTCCGCGCATCAAACTCCAACCGGAACCGGCCATGCACCCCGTCCTCCGTCACGAAACGCTGAATCGCCTGGGCAGGAAACTGCACACTGCGACCATCAGTCGCCACCGCATGGACCACCGTCGCCCGACCCCGGTAATACTCCAGCATCCGCTCAGCCGAAATGTGCAGATCGAAAATCAGCGCAGCCATCAGCCCGTCCTTCTACCAGCCCCACCCCAAACTGTCACCGCACGTGTTGCCAATCCAACCGATCCCACCCCAGCACGCCCCACCGGATCTGGCACAGCCAAATCCTTGCAACAGATCATTGCAGGTAGGGACGACCTGCCTGTCCTCCGTAGCCTTGGCGAAGGAGGGTGTGTCGTCCGCCAAGTCATTGCACCAAC
>JBMTVN010000126.1:0-10320 GCA_049451415.1 Limisphaerales bacterium
GTTAAAAAGCCTTCAGGCCGATCCGCGTCCATTCGCGGTCGCGCTTAGCGCTTGGCTCGCCGCACCCCAGCCTCCACAATCCACCCATTGGAGGTCGTAAATGCTCGCAAAACTCGCGCACTCGCTTTGGCATTCATTAAAAAACCGCCTGCACCCCAAACCCCTCCCCCCCCACCTCCTGCGCGGTCAGCTCGGTGAACTCGCGGCAAAGCATTACCTCCAAAAACAAGGCCTCAAATTCCTCACCGCCAACTTCAAAACCGCCCGCGGCGAGATCGACCTCATCTTCCGCGACCGCAAAAGCAACACGCTCGCCTTCGTCGAAGTCAAAACCCGCTCGCGAGCGGACTGGACCCGACCCGCTGCCGCCGTTACTCCACGCAAGCGCCGACGCCTCACGCTCGCCGCCCTCGCTTACCTCCGCCGACTCCGGGCCCGCCCTCCGCGATTCCGTTTCGACATCGTCGAGGTGCTCCTGCAGGACGATGCAGTCCGCGAGATCCGGCATCTCCCCAACGCCTTTCCCATCCAGCAACGGAACTACTTTCCCGATGGCTCACCCGATTGACACCAGGGTTGATCCGCCACTCCACCCGGTACACCTTCCCCCCCATGCCGGAACTGCCCGAAGTCGAAATCCTCGCCCTGCACCTGCGTCCCCTCGTTGAATCCCAGACCATCCACCATACCCAAATCCTGCGCGATAAAACCTGCCGCCCCCACACCCCCCAGGACCTCGGCAAAGCACTCAACCAACACCAAATCCAATCCCTCGAACGACTCGGCAAATACCTCGTCTTCACTGCACATCCACCCGATGCCCCGTCCTCCAAGCTGCGCTTCCTCATCCACCTCGGCATGACCGGACGCCTCTTCATTCAGCCCGCCGATCAGCCCCTCCCCAAACACGCCGCCGCCTGCCTCACCCTCGATCGCGGCAACCTCGTCTTCCAGGACACCCGCTACTTCGGACGGTTCACGCTCGATCTCTCCCCTCTCGAACGACTCGGCCCCGAACCCCTCAGCGTCAACTTCACCGCCAACCGCTTCGTTCATGACCTCCAAACCTCCCGTCAACCCATCAAAGTCCGCCTGCTCGATCAATCCCTCGTCGCCGGCGTAGGCAATATCTACGCCAGTGAAGCCCTCTTCCGCGCCAGAATCCATCCCGCCCGCCCCGCCAATACCCTCACCCCAACAGAAATCCACACCCTCCGAAACACCATCCGCACCGTCCTCCGCCAAGCCATCCGCTTCGGCTCCACCGTCCCACTCAACTTCTCCGCCTCACCCTCCTCCAACGGACTCTTCTACTACGGCACCGCACCCGAGACCACCTCCTACGAGGAACGCCTCCTCGTCTACGACCGCGAACACCTCCCCTGCACCCACTGCCGAACCCCCATCCAGCGCCTCACCCAAGCCCAACGCAGCACCTACCTCTGCCCCACCTGCCAAACCCAGCCCCAAAAAACACGCTAAATTCCCCCGTTGACGCTCCACCCACACTCCCGCTACAGTGCCCGCCCGTTTGAGTTCCAGAGTAGCTCAATGGTAGAGCAATCGGCTGTTAACCGATCGGTTGTAGGTTCGAGTCCTACCTCTGGAGCCATTCGCCGCAAGGCGAATGGTCCCGAGCGAGCGCAGCGTGTCGAGGGACACAAGAAGATAGCCCCCAGGATCTGCATGGCCCGGTGACCTACCACGTCTATATCCTCCGCCTCCAAGACAACCGCCTCTACGTCGGATCCACCTCCAACCTGAACCGACGCCTCGCAGAACACCGGTCCGGCTCCGGTAGTCAAGCAACCGCCAAATCCCCTCCCACAGCAAGGCAACCACATTCTGGAAGCCACATTCTGGTGTCACCAGAGCAACCCATTCACTCTCAAATAGATAAGCCGCATCTACCCCCTTAATGTGGCCCTTACAGGCGATTTTCAGGGCCAAAAATCCACCCGCATGCAGGAACGCCTCAAATCGCCCCAACTCACCCACCCACGGGCCCCAGACCTAAAATCCCTTGCCCACCAGCACCCATAACGGGACTATCCTGACGGGGATCACGCAGAAGAACGCCCCCGCGACAGGATGATTACCATGGGAACAGAGCCCCACCATGCCCAGCAGGATTGGGATGTCGTCGTAGTAGGTGGAGCACTCACCGGCGCCGCAGTAGCCATCCAAATCCTGAAACGCAACCCCCGCCTCAAACTGGCCATCGTGGAATCGTCGCCCGTCCACCAAAGACGCGTCGGCGAATCCACCGTCGAAGTCAGCTCCTACTTCCTCAGCCGCGTCCTTGGCCTCAGCGCCGAACTCAATCGTAACCACATCTCCAAACAAGGACTGCGGTTCTGGTTTTCCAACGACTCCGTCAGTCACTTCTCGGAGTGCAGTGAGCTGGGCCCTCGCTTCAATGTCCTCTTCCCGGGCTATCAAATCGACCGCGCCGCTCTCGATGAAATCGTCCTGGCCAAGGCCGCATCCCTCGGAGCAACCGTGCTCAGACCCGTCAAGGCACTGGACGTCTCCCTCCATGAGGGACAAACCCAATCCATCGAATGCAGCTCCCCCAAAGGAAACTACACGCTGCGAGGACGATGGGTCGTCGATGCCTCAGGTGTCCGTGCCCTGATCGCACGCAAACATGGATGGATCACCCGTAACGCAGAACATCCCACCGCCACGGTATGGAGCCGATGGAAGGGAGTCACCGACTGGGACGATGAAACCCTCCTCAAAGAAGCCCCCGCCTGGGGACAAGCCGTCGTCGGCGTACGCAACAACGCCACCAACCACCTCGTCGGTAAAGGCTGGTGGTCCTGGTGGATCCCGCTCCAGAACGGCGATGTCAGTATCGGGCTGGTCTATGACCAGCGCCTCTTCGAACTCCCCCCGGGAAAACACCTCGGCGACCGGCTCGCCACCCACCTCCGATCCCACCCCATGGGCGCACGCCTGCTAAAGAACGCCACCTACATACAAGGCGACGTCTCCCTGCGCAGCCACCTCGCCTACTCGTCCAACCGCTTCGCCGGTGACGGATTCGCCCTGATCGGCGATGCCGCCGGCTTCCTCGACCCATTCTATAGCCCCGGCCTTGACTGGGTCGCCTACGGTGTCATGGCCACAGCAAAACTCATCGGTGATGCCCTCGAAAAAAAACACGTCTGCCCAAACGCCATCGACACCCATAACCAGCACTTCTTCCAATCGTACTCGCGCTGGTTCCATGCCCTCTACAAGGACAAATACTATTACATCGGCGATTACGAACTGATGACTCTCGCCCTGCGCCTCGACCTCGGTGCCTATTACCTGGGAGCCGTCTCCCGCCCCTACCACCTCGGCCCCGAATCACTCACGACCCCTTCCTTCGCCCAACCGGAAGCCCGCTGGCCAGCAGCAATCATGGCCTTCTATAACCGCCGACTCGCCACCATCAGCCGTAAACGCATGGCCGACGGACGCTGGGGCCAGAAAAATGCCAACCATCAATTCTACCTGTTCAGTTACCGGCTCAATGCCTCCCTCCCACTCCGCCTCCTCACCGCCCTCGGCGCTTACTTGCGCCTCGAACTCAAGGAATTGTTCCACCCCCAACCCCACATTCTGGTGTCACCCGGGCAACCCCCTCCGCCTCAAGCAGATAAACCTAATTCACCCCCTTAATTCAGCCCTTACAGCCGATTTTTGGGGCCAAAAAGCCATCCGAACGCAGGAACACCTCAGATCACCCCGACGCACTCCACCCCAACCCGATACGCCTTCCGGATTGCTCAACCAGCCCCGCTGAGGTATCTGGACAGGATGCTGCTGCTGCGTTCGTTTGCATCGCTGACCCTAGGGTCCCTCTGGTGCATTCTGTACGCGGCCCCGCAACAGCCCGGCGCCAACCCGGCACTGCCAAACCCGCAGGAAGCCTCCCAAATCCCAGTTCCCGGCATCCGATCTCCTCTCACTCCCGGATCCCAACACCACTTCGGGGAAATCGCTACACGCTGGATTCCCCCAGGCCGGTTCCTCATGGGCAGCCCTCAATCCGAAGCCGACCGCGACAGCGACGAAGACCAGCACGAAGTCGTGCTCACCCACGGCTTCTTCATGGCCGAAACAGAATGCTCCCAGTCACTCTACGAAAGCGTCACGGGCAGCAACCCCGCCGCCTACAGAGGCCCTAACCAGCCAGTCGAGAAGGTTACTTGGGACGACGCCAACGCCTTCTGCGAACTCCTCACTGCGCAACACCAGCACCAAGGCATCCTCCCGCAAGGCTGGGAATGGCAACTTCCCACGGAAGCCCAGTGGGAATACGCATGCCGGGCCGGAACTACCACCCCTCGCTACGGGAATCTCGATGCCATTGCCTGGCATCGAGAAAACTGCATCGACCAACACCACAACTCCGGCGCGTTGCAGCCAAACGACTGGGGCCTCTACGACATGCTCGGCAACGTCTGGGAATGGTGCTCCGATTTCTACAGCGCCTACCCCACCAATACGGTCACCGATCCCACCGGCCCCTCCACCGGCCACTATCGCACACTCCGTGGAGCCAGTTGGTACGACAAGCCCTATCGCGCCCGCTCAGCCTACCGCTTCTGGCTGCCTCCCGAATTCACGTTTGCCACTCTCGGCATCCGCCCGGTCCTGGTTCCCGTCTCCTCATCCAAGCCGGCCATACACGAGTCCGAGTAACTTCCAAAATAGAGGACCCCATCGGCTCGCCCGCCAACAGGAACTCCTTTACCACCACTCACCGTCACACCTGACTTGCTCACTCAAGCAGACCCGCTATCGTCTCCCCCATGCCCCGCCTCATCACCCTCGGCCTGCTACTCCTGACTGCCCTCCCCTCCATCGCAGCCGAAAACACAACCGGCGAGACCATTTCGCTTTCATCACTGCTCAGCGAAATGAGCAACCCCGCCACGCTCGCCCGATTCCCCTCACCCCCGTACCAACAACTCCAGGCCAGCAGCTACAACCGTCAATCCATCGCCCGCGACCAACCCGAACAGGATACCTCCGGCTGGTTCGCCGACTCCGATGGCGTCAGCTGGATCCGCGAGGAGGAGCACGACGGCCGACACGAGTGGGTGATCATGGAACACACCGGACCCGGCTGCCTCACCCGTATCTGGACACCCTACTTCTACTACGACTTCAACAACCGCGTCGGACCAAGGATCCGCATCTACCTCGACAATTCACCCACACCCGCCATCAACGAGAACTTCATCGAACTCCTCACCGGAAACTCCTGGCCGGACGGCTACGGCCCCAGCCCCAACAAGCAAAACAACCTCCAACCGCCCTCCCCCTTTGCAGGCTTCACCGCCCGGGCAGGCGATCTCTACCTGCCTATACCCTTCGCCCAAAGCTGCAAAATCACCCTCGACGACAAAGCCTTCTATAACATCGTCAATTATCGCGCCTATCCCCACGGAACCCGGATCCAAACCTGGACCGCCAAAATCCACCAACAGTCGCGCCAGCAGCTTGAACAGACCGCAGCCCGGCTCCTCGACCCGCAAACCCCACCCCTCCATACGCCCACGGCAACTCCAACCAAATCCATCGCCCCACACAGCGATCTCCAACTCCCTCTCCCCCCCGGACCCTCCGCCATCCAAACCCTCGTCATCCAGCTCGACCCGGAACAAATCCGATCCCACCCCGAACTGCTCCGCCAAACCATCCTCACCGCCAACTTCGATCATGAACAAACCATCTGGACACCCCTCGGCGACTTCTTCGGCAGCCCCAATACCCTCAACCCTTTCCACACCCAGACCAGAACGGTCGACCCCGAAGGCACTCTCACCTGCCGCTGGGTGATGCCCTACGCAAACCAGGCCAGCATAACCCTGAAAAACCTCAGCGACTCCCCCGTCCATGCCACCATCACCGCCCACCCCATACCCTGGACCTGGGACAACCGCTCCATGCACTTCCACGCCAACTGGCGCAGCGACCACATCCAACCCGGCAACCAGTTCGTCGATTGGAACTTCATCGACGTCCACGGACAAGGCGTCCTCGTCGGTGACCAATGGACCGTCCTCAACCTCACCCAAGGCTGGTGGGGCGAAGGCGATGAAAAGATCTACGTGGACCAAGCCTACGACGAACAAAAGTTCCCCGACCACTTCGGCACTGGAACCGAGGATTACTATGGCTGGGCCGGCGGCGTAAACCCCACCCGCGAAGACCAGTTCAACCACCCCTACCTCGCCAATATCATTGTCGGGTCCACCCCCCACAACAGCACCCTCGGGTTCAATATCTGCACCCGCCAACGCGCCCTCGATGCCATCCCCTTTAACTCCCGCCTCCGTTTTGATATGGAAGCCTCCCCCGGCGTCGACCAACGCAACCCCTGGAACCTCCTCGGCTACTCCGCCGTTACGTACTACTACGCCCGCCCCGGCTCCCACAACAACCGCCCGCCCAACCCCCAAGCCGCAACCTCCCCCATCATGTCCCTCGAAAACCTCCAACAACAGTCCGCCCAACTCAAAGCCACGCGCTAGGCCAACACCTCCCGGATCACTTCGCCCCGCACATCCGTCAGCCGGAAATCCCGCCCCGCATACCGGAACGTCAGCTGCTCATGGTCAAATCCCAGTAAATGCAGCATCGTCGCATGCAGGTCATGCACGTGAACCGGATTCTCCACCGCCTTGAAACCAAACTCGTCCGTCGCCCCATGCGCATACCCGCCCTTCACACCACCCCCGGCCAAAACCATCGAGAAACCATACGGATTGTGATCGCGCCCACCACCCGGCTTCCCCTTCACCAGCTCGGCCACCGGCGTCCGGCCAAACTCCCCGCCAATCACCACCAGGGTGTCCTCGAACATCCCCCGCTGCTTCAAATCATCCAATAAAGCCGCAATCGGACGATCAATCTCCCCTGCCAACTTCCTGTGCGCATCATGCAAACCCTCATGACTGTCCCAAGGCTGCCCCGCCCCATGCCAAAGCTGCACATACCTCACCCCACGCTCCAGTAACCGCCGCGCAATCAAGGTCTGCCGGCCATGCGTCGTGTCCCCATACGCCTCCCTCATCTCCAACGCCTCACCCCCGATGTCAAAAGCCTCCGCCGCCTCCAGCTGCATCCGAAACGCCAGCTCAAAGGACTGAATCCGCGCCTCAAGGGACCCCTCTCCCGCTCGGACCGACTGATGATCCCGATTCAACTTCTGCAATAACTCCAACTGCCGACGCTGCAACGCCACCGAAGCATGTGGACTCCGTATGTTCTCGATCAAGTCCTCCACCCGACGATGCCCGCTATCAATATACGTCCCCTGATACACCCCCGGTAGAAAGCCCGACTGCCAGTTGTCCGTCCCCTTGATCGGATACCCGCCCGGACACATCGCAATAAACCCCGGCAGGTTCTCGTTCTCACTCCCCAACCCGTAAGTCACCCACGACCCCACACTCGGCCGGCTCATCACCTGCTCACCACAATTCATCAACATCAGCGACGGCTCATGGTTCGGTAAGTTCGCCTGCATCGACCGAATCACACAAAGGTCGTCCGCGTGCCGCGCCAGTTGCTCAAACAAATCGCTGATCTCCAAGCCGCTCTGCCCCCTGGGACGAAACTGGAACGGCGTCGCAAAAGCCGCCCCCGTCTTGCGCTCGGTCCGCAAATTCCCCAACGGCAACTCCCGCCCATCCCACCGCCCCAACTCCGGTTTCGGATCAAAGGTGTCAATGTGCGACGGTCCCCCGTTCAGAAAAAAATGCACCACCCGACGCGCCCTCGCCGGAAAAGGCGGACGCCGCGCAACCATCGGATGCGCCGGATCCACCACAACCGGCGATGCCTCCACACCACGACCAAGCAACTGCATCAATCCCACCGACCCCATCCCCATACCACACCGACGCAGAAAATCCCGTCGCGTTCCCATTTGCCCCACCCCCGACTCGTGAAAATCAAAAGGCTTAGTCGACATACACAAACTCGTTCGAAAGTAAAATCACCTGCGCCAATGCCTCCCATGCCCCCAAGAACTGCACCGATTCCTCCGGCCCGCTAAACCCAGACTCCGCATCCCACTCAACACCCGCCTCCCGCACCACCGGCGCCCAGAAAAAATCGTCGTAGCTAAGGGTCCCACCGCAATCCACCACAAAGTCCAGCCACTCCCCCTCCCCCAACTCCACCCTCTCAACCCGTGTCTCCACCCCACTATCAAGCACTCCCGACCATTGCCCCACGATCCCGCCCCCGCTGTACACCACACTCCCCCGAACACCATCCCCCTCCCTGGACCCATGCCTCAACTCGCCACTCACATTCACCACAACATCACGTGAAGCAACCCATCGCCTCACCACCGCCCGTCCCAGCCCCTCCCCGGGATGCCCGCCGGCAGCCGTGAGCCGCAACCAACCCAAAGCCGCATCCGGCCACGCCCCGCTACCCTGCCACGCCTCACCCGTGAAATGCGGAAACTCCACAAACCCCTTCACCCGCCCGAACTCAGGATCCAGTTCTCCATGCCCATAACGCCAGGGCGAAGGCTCCCCGGCTTCGGTTTCCAGGTCCAACTCTCTCTCCAACACCGCAACAAAATTGCAAGCCCACTCGAACTCCTGCTCCGACGGCTCCCGCTGAAATGCATCCGCATACAACCGACGAACCCGTTCCTCGCTCGTCCGCTCACCCACCTTCTCCACCCACGACCTCGCCCGCTCCGCCACAAACGGACTGTTCAATAAATACAACGCCTGCTGCGGCACGGTCGTCTCATGCCGCTGCGGAATGTGTAGGTCCGGATTGGCAAAATCGAACGCCCGCAGCACCCCGGGCAATACGGTGCGGTCCACCAGCCCATACACGGATCGCCTCCGCGAATAGGGCGCCTTGAAAAGCTCAACCCCACGCCCGCCACTCACACCGTCCAAATCCCCGCTCACCTCCAACAACGAATCCCGCATCGATTCGTAATCCAACCTCCGCCGGCTAAAATGACTCAACCACCGGTTCTCCGGATCCGCCTCCGCAACCCCCTCACCCGAATCAGATGCCAACCGGTACACCGACGAAGCCATGATCAACCGATGCAACGCCTTCATCGACCACCCATGATCCATAAACCAGCAGGCCAGATAGTCCAGCAGCTCCGGATGACTCGGCGGCGCCGACCTCACCCCGAAATCACTCGGACTCGCCACCAACCCCCGGCCAAAATGATGCATCCATACCCGGTTCACCATCACCCGCGCAGTCAGGGGATTGTCCCGCCCCGCAATCGCTTCAGCCAACTCCAGCCGTCCACTACCTCGCTCAAACGGCCGTCGATCCAACCCCGCCAGCACCCCAAGGAACTGCCGCGGCACTTCCTTGCCACGATTCCCCGGATTACCCCGACGAAATACCCGCGGCACACGCGGCTCAGCCAAATCCTCCAGGATACCCGCATACGGTTGCGCCCCCTCCGCACTCAAATGCCAGACATCAACCTCCTTCAATAGTTTACCCAATTGTACCCGGGTCGATTCCTCAAAATAAAACTGCGTGTCCGCCAAAGATCCTTCGGGAGGAAACACCGGCGAATCCGGACCATATAGGACGGCCGCCAGCTCCCGCTCCGCCGGCACTGCACCGAAACCCGCCCCGTCCACCCTCAAACTCACCGCCTCGAACAACTCCCCATACCGCCGCGCAACCTCCTCCATCGTCCTCACCGGAGCCCCGTCAAAGACCTCGTGCACCATCGGATTCAAAGTCGTCCCGGATCCAGCCTTCAACGCCTCCCAAACCACCGGAGCCACCGCCTCAAACACCCCGGCATCAATGGACGCAAACGCATGCCAAGGCGCAAACACCGGATCAAAGGACTTCCCGGCCTCCCGCAGATACGCCTGCCAACGCCGAACAAAAATCGGGTTCAACGCGTCCGCATCCAGGATCTCGTAAAACTCCTCCCCCGGTAACTCCCCCACACTCAGTTGCGCCACGAGATAATCCGTCGTCCTCCCCCGGATCCGCCCCGCTACCACCTCCCGCGCCTCCCGCAACGCCACATCAAACGCCTCCTGCCGCTCCATTAAACCCCGCTCAAATTCCCTCACCAGCTCTCCATCCCCACCCCCGCCACCCACCGGAACCAACCGCTCCGTCGAGGAATCAAATACGCCATACAAGGAATAGTAGTCCTCCGTCGGAATCGGATCGAACTTGTGGTCGTGACACCGCGCACAAGCCACGGTCAAACCCAGCATCCCCCGCGTCACCACATCAATCCGGTCATCAATGATGTCGTGCGATACCCCCAAAAATCGC
>JBMTVN010000127.1:0-10313 GCA_049451415.1 Limisphaerales bacterium
GGTGATTGTATTGACGTTTGTGGGTTTGCCTTTTGTGGTGAGGACCTTGCAGCCGGTATTAGCGGGGTTTGAAGGGGATGTGGAGGAGGCGGCAGCGACCTTGGGTGCGGGGCGGGTCAGGACATTTTTTACCGTGGTGATGCCGACCTTATTGCCCGCGGTTTTGACGGGGTTTGCCCTGGCTTTTGCGCGAGCGATTGGGGAATACGGTTCCGTCATTTTTATTGCGGGGAACGCGCCTTTTCGGACGGAGATTGCTCCGTTGCTGGTGGTGATTCGGCTGGAGGAGTTCAACACCTTGGGGGCGGTGGCGATCTCGATGGTGCTGCTGGTCTTGTCCTTTGTGTTATTGGCTGGGGTGAATGTGGTGGAGCGGTGGGCGAGTCGGATTGCGAGGTGATTTATGGGAGGCATGGCCAGCAGTCGAAGTCGCGGTGGGAGTGGTCGGGGTGGGGGTGGTACCTCGGATCCCTGGTGGGCGAGGGTGATATTGACCGGCGTGGCTTTTGGGTTTCTGGGTATTTTCTTGTTGCTGCCTTTGGTGAACGTCTTTGGGCAGGCCTTTTCCGGGGGGGTGGGGATGTTATGGGCTGCGTTGACGCATCCGGATACGCGGTCGGCGATGGGGCTGACTTTGGCGGTATCGGCCTGTTGTGTTCCTTTGAACGTGGTTTTTGGGGTGGCGGCGAGCTGGGCGATTACGAAGTATGAGTTCAGGGGGAAGGCGTTTTTGATCACCTTGATTGATCTGCCATTTTCAATTTCGCCGGTCGTGGCTGGATTGATGTTGGTGGTGATGTTTGGGGCGCAGGGCTACTGGGGTGGCTGGCTTTTGGAGCGGAACATCCAGGTTCTTTTTGCTTTGCCGGGGATGGTCATGGCGACTGTGTTTGTGACTGTTCCGTTTGTTGCGCGCGAGTTGATTCCTGTGATGCAGGCGACGGGGAGTGAGCAGGAGCAGGCGGCGTTGACCTTGGGGGCGAGCGGGTGGCAGGCGTTTTGGCAGGTGACTTTGCCGTCGGTGAAGTGGGGTTTGTTGTATGGGGTGATTTTGTGCAATGCGCGGGCGATGGGGGAGTTTGGGGCTGTGTCGGTGGTTTCGGGGCACATCACGGGGTATACGGACACACTGCCGCTGAGGGTGGAGAAGTTGTATCAGGACTATGACCTTGTGGGGGCGTTTGGGGTGGCGAGTTTACTGGCGGTGTTGGCCCTGGTGACGTTGGCGATCAAGACCTGGCTGGAGTGGAGGGAGCAGCGGGCGTGGCGATTGGCGCAGGCTGTGACTGCGGGAACTGGTTCAGTGGAGAAGGGAGGAGACTGGAAGTGAGCATTGAGCTGCGTGGTGTGAGCAAGCGATTTGGCGAGGTGGCCGCGGTTGAGGACGTTAGTTTTTCCGTGGCTGACGGCGAGCTGGTGGCTTTATTGGGGCCGAGTGGGGGGGGCAAGACGACAGTCTTGCGGATGATTGCCGGGCTGGAGACTCCGACGGCCGGGGAGATTCGGATTCGCGGGAATCGGGTGAACGAGGTGAGTGTGCGGAAGCGCAACATCGGTTTTGTTTTTCAGAACTACGCCTTGTTCAAGAGCATGACGGTGGCTGGGAATATTGGCTTTGGGTTGAAGATCAAGAAGTGGAATCGGGCGGATCGGGATGCACGGATCGGGGAGTTGCTGCGGCTTTTTGAGTTGGAGGGGTTGGAGCGTCGTTTTCCGCATCAACTGTCCGGGGGGCAGCGGCAGCGGGTGGCGATTGCGCGGGCGCTGGCACCGCGGCCCGGGGTGTTGCTGATGGACGAGCCGTTTGGTGCGGTGGATGCGAAGATCCGTCAGGAGTTACGGGACTGGCTGGTGCGGATGCATCATGAGTTAAGTGTGACGACGATCTTTGTGACGCACGACCAGGAGGAGGCGTTGGAGGTGGCGAACCGGATTGCTATTTTTTCGCGCGGGCGTCTGGAGCAGGTGGGGTCGCCTCGGGAGGTGTATGAGCGGCCGGCGAATGAGTTTGTGGCCCGGTTTGTGGGGGTGATGAATGTCCTTGAGTTGACCGTCAGTGGGGGGCGCGCGCGGCTGCAGGAGTTGGATTTTCCGGCGCATGGGCAGTCGGAGGGGCAGCGGATGAGGATTGGGTTTCGACCCTATTCAGTTCAGGTATCGGGCGACTTGGCCCAGTTTCGCTATCGGGCATTGCTGCGTCGGACCTACTTTTTGGGGATTCTCTTGCGGCTTGAGTTGGAACTTCCGTCCGGTTTGGTTGTTCGGGCGAGGATGACCAAGGAGGAATACGCTGCCGGAGGTTTTCGGGAGGGGGGGGAGGTTTCATTTCAGATACGGCAGTATCGGGTTTTGGCGAAGGAGGGTTCGGGGTTGCCCCCGGAGACTTCGGTGGCCCACGAGATGCCGCCATATTTGGGCGAGGGGATTTAAGGGCGTTGAAAGCGGGCTGGTCAGGAGAGTGGTAAGGGTGTAAGTTTTTTGAGTTTTCCCGCTTGGCCGACTGCTGTCCTGCCGGGTTTTCTGGCGCCTGACGTCTTGGGTGGAATCCTGTGGGAGCGGTGGGCCGGGGGGGGAGTTGGCGTGATCTCTCATCAGGAACCTAATATGAAGATTCGCAAATATATCGCTCACCGTTCGGTATTGATGGGGGTGTTGTTGAGTTCATTGGTTTTGTGGAGTGGTTGTGCCTGGTCTATTGGGGGTGAGAAGGAGGGGGGCACGGTGGTTCGGGAGACGACGAAAGGCCAGGAACTGATTGATCTGAAGCGTGCATTGGATCAGGGAGCGATAAATCAGGAGGAGTATGACCGGGAACGGTCGGTGATCCTGAGTCGGTGAGGCATGTGGGGATGGCTGATGCAATGATAAGATTGTCTGAATGACGTGAGGTGTGTGATTCAGGTTTATCTTTCGTTAACGCCTGAGGTGTGGTAGAGAATTGGCAGTAAACCCAATCCTGCTTATGTCACTCGATTACGCTCTTGAAGGTTATCCGTGCAAGACTCAGTTAAGGGACGGCACGGAATGTGTGATTCGTCCTTTGCGCAAGGGAGACTGCTCCCGCTTGATGAAGTTTTTCGATGCGGTTCCGGAGATGGAGCGGCTGTTCATCAAGCATCGGTTGAGCGATCCCGGGCTGTTGAAGGACTGGTGTCAGAAGATTGATTTTGAGTCGAACCTACCCTTGTTATTGCTGAAGGGGACGAAGGTAATTGGGGAGGCGACGTTGCATCAGCGGCAGGGGGGGTGGAAGCGGCATGTGGGTTTGGTGACCTTTTTGACTCACCCGGAGTATCGAGGGAGGGACATTTCGAAGATACTGGTGGGTGAGATGGTCAAGATAGGGAGGCATTTGGGGTTGAAGAAGCTGGAGGCTGAGTTGAACGGGGAGCGGACGGTGGCGATCAAGAGTCTGCAGCAGCTGGGTTTCAGGGATTTGTTGAACCTGCCGGATTACCTGTTGGATATGCAGGGGGGGAGTCATGATTACGTGGTGATGGGTTTGGATATTGTGACTGATGAGGAGTATGCGAGTGCGTTTTAGGGGTTGGCAGGGTTCTGGTCGGCTGAGTTTACATCCATCGGGCCGGGTGGTAGGCTATTCCGCTGAATAGAAGTGCGTGGTTAACGTCCAAGGAAGTGACTGGACGTGAGTGTTGTGATGCGGATTTAGAGCGGAAGCCTGCTTATGAAGACGAATGTAGACTTGTGTGGATGGGCGAAGAGCTGGGTTTTGTTGGTGGCGGCCGGAGTGTTTTTGTCCTCCTGTGCGTCGAAGGGGGTGAGGAATCCATCGGGCACGGGTGTGACGGAGATGAGGGCTGACGAGAAGGGTTTTGTGGGGGGGACGGGGATTGAGTCGCAGGATTTGGTTGCGGTGACGGACAAGATGGTTCGGAGCATTCTGGAGGTTCCGGCTGTCCGGGGGGCGGGACAACCGCCGGTGGTGGTTTTGGATCCGGTGGTGAACGAGACGCGTTTTCCGATCAACAAGGAGTTGTTCTTGACGCGCATCCGGGTGCAATTGAATTCGAAGGCTGCGGGCCAGCTTCAATTTGTGGCGCGGGATCGCATGGCGGTTTTGGAGGACGAGCGGGCCAAGAAGCAGGCGGGTCAGGTGACCGGAGGTGCTGACGTGAGGTCGGTGGAGTTTCGTGGCGGGGATTATTTTTTGACGGGGAAGCTGCAGGGGTTGACGACGCGGACCTCGCAGGGGACGAGTGATTATATTTTATATTCTTTTCAACTGATTGATGCGCGGACGAGCGTGATTGTTTGGGAGGACATGGCGGAGATCAAGAAGCAGGGTTTGGAGGATGCGGCGTATCGGTGATGGGGCGGGTATGTGAACGGGCTTGGGGCGGGGGTCTAGTGAATGGTTGAGCCGATGAACCGCTGTCTGGTCATCTTGTCAGTGTGGTTGCTGCTACTGGGGGTAGCGGGGTGTGCGACGTCGCCGAAGCAGCCGTCGTTTGTGCCGACGGGGGATCCGGTGGCGGACGGGGTGGCGAGGATGGAGCGGGGGGAGGAGAGGGATCGGGTGTTGTGGCAGTATCGCACGGCGTTGACGGCCTTGAGGCTGGGCAGGCGGGAGGAGGCGAAGCCCTTGCTTGATGCTGCGCTGGCGAGGTTGCAGGGGTTATACGGGCCGGATTCGGAAGCGCGTCGATCCCGCAGTTATTTTGCGAAGGAGAGTCGGAAGACTTTTGTGGGCGAGCCGTATGAGCGATCGATGGCCTATTATTACCGGGGGATTCTATATTGGATGGATGGTGAGTTGGACAATGCGCGGGCGTGTTTTCGCAGTGCGCAGTTGATGGACAGTGATGTGGAGGACCATCGGTATGCGGGGGATTACGTGGTGATGGACCTGCTGGATGGGTGGGCGACGTTCAGGTTGGGTGGGGACGGGGCTGAGGCGGTGGAGCGTGCCAGGGGGGTGGCGAGGCGGGGGAGTCCACCTGGGTTTGAGGGCGGGAACAATGTGGTGATCTTTGCTGAGAGCGGGCGTGGGCCGAAAAAATATGCGGCGGGAGAGTATGGGGAGCAGTTGAAATTTCGTCCGGGCGCTTCGCGGGCTGCGCGGGTTCGGGTCGGGGTTGGGGGGAAGTGGGTGGAGATGGAGCCCTTGGATGACTTGACTTTTCAGGCGACCACGAGTGGGGGGAGGTTGATGGACAATGTGTTGGCGAACAAGTCGGTTTTCAAGGGGGCGACTGATGCGGCGGGGAATGCGGCGATCATTGGGGGGGCGATTATGGCAACGCAGAACAACCGGAACAGTGCGGTGGACGAGGTTGGGGCGGGGTTATTGGTGGCGGGCGTGCTGAGCAAGATTATTTCGGCGGCTACCACGCCTGATGCGGATGTGAGGGCATGGGATAATCTGCCGCAGTATTTATATGTGGGGAGCATGCGGTTAGGGGTGGGGGAGCATCGGGTGAGGGTAGAGTTTTTGGATGTGGACGGGAGGGTGCTGGAGGGAGTGACGAGGGAGTTTGTGGTGGAGCTTGGCAGGGAAGGCGAGGACACGGTGTTGTTCTTGAGTGATCAACCTCAATGAAGGAGAGAAGCATGAGAATCGAGAGATATGGTTGGCTATTGGTATGGGTCCTGGTGATGGCTGGCGGGTGTGCCGGGCGAGAGGGGGCGTATGCGCCGGTGGGGCGTCAGGATGTGGCGGTGGAGAACCGGGAGAAGTTCGTTTTGCTGGACAAGGCCACGCGGGACTCGGTGGATTGCAGCGGGCTCTTGGAGCGACGCTTGGAGGACGGGCGGATGGAGGTCGTGGCGCAGATCCGGAATCGTTTGAACCGGCGGATTGAAGTCCAGGTCAACTGTGTATTCAAGGACAAGGCGGGTTTTCCGACTGAGGACGAGGCCTCATTCAGGACCTTGATCCTGACGGAGAACGCGCAGGAGGGGGTTTGGTTTGCGTCGATGAATGCGGCGGCGGCGGACTACACGGTGCGGGTCAGGCAGGCGCGTTAATTTTTTGGGCCAGGTGCAGGGTCATGATTCCGCCGAGGAAGCGTGTAAGTCTGAGGGTTCTCCAGCCATTGGACTGGAGGAGTTGCTGTATAGCCTGATGGTCGGGGTAGTGCTTTAGGGATTCCAGGATATAGGCATAGGCTTCGGCGTTTTGGCAGAGGAGACGGCCGAGGATGGGGATGACGAGTTTGAGGTAGGCGAAGTAGAGGGCTCTCCAGGCCCGGCTGGTGGGTTTGCCGAAGTCGAGGATGAGGAGTTTGCCTTCGGACGTGGTGACTCGGTTGAGTTCACGGAGGCCGGCTGCGAAGTCCGGTAGGTTACGGAGTCCGTAAGCGATGGTGACGCAGTCGAAGGAGTTGTCGATGAACGGGAGTTTCAGGGCATCTCCGGCGATCCAAGGGATGGGTAGTGCGGGGTTGGGGGTCCTTTGCCGAGCATGGTTTAGCATAGGGAGGCTAAAATCGACCGCGACGGTGGTGGCGCCGGCTTTTTGGAGGCGCTGGGCGATGTCGCCGGTTCCGGTGCAGACATCGAGGGCGAGGGTGTGGGGCTGTGGGGCGGCCTGTTGGATGAGCTGATTTTTCCAATAGCGGTGCAGGCCCAGGCTTTGGACATCGTTGATGAGGTCGTACCGTTTGGCGATGGCGGCGAAGAGCGCGCGCACTTGGGGCGAGCGCTGGGAGCCGGAGCGGTAGTACGGGTTGCCCATGTGGGGGCAGAGGTTAGTGGCGACTGGTTCGCGGGACAAGTGGGCAATAGGCTCTTTGTTACTGGGTCTCGACAAAGCGGTAGGGGTAAGCGATAAAACGCGAACCATGGCTGGTTCATTGACCCCCAACGAAGAAGCCCAGCTGGCGCAGACCATCGAGATGTTCGAGGTCATTACGCAGTCGCAGCCGCTGGACTATGCGTCGTTGGAGATTTTGAAGGAGGCGTACATCAAACTGGGGCGCCATCAGGATGTCGTAGGGACTTCCAAGCGGATTGCACAGGCGTATGTTCAGCTGGGGCAGTTATCATCGGCTATTTTGGAGTATGAGGGGATCTTGCAGCAGTTTCCGGATGATCCGGACGTGAAGGCGGCCCTGGCGGAGATTGAGAGCAAGGCGAGCAGCCTGGCGATGGCTGGTGAGGCTGAGGGCGGTGGGGGGATGGAGGTGGACACGGGGGTGGTCCCGAAGGCGCCTGCGAAAGGGCCCGAGCAGGTGGATGACGGTCGTTCGGCGATGCACAAGCTCTTTGTGGAGGGCAAGCTGATGGCGGCGATTGATTTCGACCAGATGTGGGAGACTCCAGACATGAGCGTATCCCCCTCAATGGTGGCAGATCCTTTTATTCAGCAACTGGCGGACAGGGGGATTGTCTCGATGGAGCAGAGTTTGAAGTTGCTGAGTGAGAGGTCGAGGTATCCGTATATTCCGTTATCGACCTATGATGTGGATGTGGAGGTGGCGAGGAGTTTTCCGCGGGACATTTGTGTTCGTTGGGGGATTTTGCCTTTTGATCGGATGAGTCGTTCTGTTCTGGTGGCAACGGCGAATCCATGGAACAAGCAGGCGATGTGGGAGATGGAGAGCAGCACGAAGAGTCATTTGATTTGGTATTTGACGCACCCGGGTGATTTGACGCGGGCGATCCGGAAGTATTTGAGGTAGGAAGGGAAAGCTAACGAGACATGCCTCCGTTAAAGAGCTTTGGAGAGAGGATAGCAGACGCCCTGGTTGAGGATGGGTTATTGTCGCCGCAGCAGGTGACGGACCTGTTGGAGCAGCAGCGCAAGGAGGGTACGCGGTTACTGAAGCTGATCCTGGTCAAGGGATTGGTGAGCGAGTCGGACATGGTGGTGTCGATGGGGCGCGTATTGAACGTGCCGCCGATCAATGTCTCGAGGATTGCGATTCCGCCTGAGACGGCGGAGTTGGTATCGCGGGAGATTGCGATGAACCACAAGGTGCTTCCGGTATCGCGTTTGGAGAACCGGTTGTTTGTGGCGATGGCGGACCCGTTGAACGTTTTGGCGTTGGATGACATCCGGCGCATTACGCGTTTGGAGGTGATTCCGCTGATTGCGTCTGAGAAGGCGATTCTGGACAAGATCAACAACCTGGACAGCGGCCAGGACCGGATGCGGCAGATTGTTGAGGATGCGGCGCGGGCGGCGGAGGACGAGGCGGAGGCGGAGAATCTGGAGGTCTCACGGGAGACGATGGAGGAGGTGAACTTGGATCAGCTGGCGGCCTCAAGCGAGGAAGCGCCGGTGATCAAGTTGGCGAACCTGATCATTGTCCAGGCGATCAAGGATCGGGCCAGCGACATCCATATAGAGCCTTTTGAGCGGACCGTGCGTTTGCGGTATCGGATTGATGGTGCTTTGGTGGAGGTGACTCCTCCTCCGAAGAACATGCAGGTGCCCTTGATCTCGCGTTTAAAGATCATGAGCAATCTGGACATTGCTGAGCGGCGTTTGCCTCAGGATGGTCGGATGCGGGTGAGGGTATCCGGGCGGGATGTAGACTTGCGGGTCTCGATTTTGCCGACTGTTCATGGGGAGAAGTGTGTGTTGCGTATTTTGGACAAGGGCAACCTGAGCACCAGTTTGGATCGGTTGGGGTTGGACCAGGATACTTTCCGTCGGTTCAAGGCGGCGGTGGATGCTCCGCATGGGTTGATTTTGGTGACGGGCCCGACGGGTTCGGGGAAGACGACCACGTTGTATTCTGCGCTGAACGAGCTCAACAATCCTGAGTACAACATCATTACGGTTGAGGATCCGGTGGAGTTTCAGATTCCGGGGATCAACCAGGTGCCGACGAAGAAGGAGATTGGGCTGACATTTGCGAATGCCCTGAGATCGATACTTCGTCAGGATCCGGACATCATCATGATTGGTGAGATTCGGGATCAAGAGACGGCGGAGATCGCGGTGGAGTCTGCTTTGACGGGGCATCAGGTCTTGAGCACGCTGCACTGCAATGATGCTCCGGGTGCGGTTGCGCGGTTGGACGACATGGGGATTGCGCCGTTCCTGATTTCCTCCTCGGTTATTCTGGCATGTGCCCAGCGTTTGATGCGGAAGATATGTCCGGTGTGTAAGGAGCCGGTGACTTATCCGCCCAAGATGTATGAGGATCTGGGAATTGACCCGAACACGTTTGACGGGGCGACCTTGTATCGGGGGCGTGGTTGTGAGCGTTGCAAGAACACGGGTTATGCGGGGCGGATGGCGATCATTGAGGCGATGACTATCTCGGATGAGGTGAAGCGACTGATTATTCAGCGGTCGAGTGCCCACGAGATAGGGAAGGTTGCCATCTCGATGGGGATGAAGACGCTGCGCATGGTTGCGCTGGAGCGGGCGAGGGAGGGAGTGACGACCTTGGAGCAGACTTTACTGACGACTTCGATTTTCTAGAGGTCGATGTTCCGGGGGTATTGATCGGGGAGAAGTTGGCTGAGCCTCGTCGGGGTTTCCGGGCAGAGGCGGTGCGGAGGTATGCGGAGGTATTCCTCGGGAAGCGCAGTTCTTAGAACTGGCGGGTAGGGAATTGAGACTGGATGCTGGGGCGGCCGAAACCCCGGTTTACTGTTGGTGAATTATTGAAGGGCAGGGCCATTGCTGGGGCCAAGCTGGAGGCGTCGCGCCCGGAGTTTGGCGCAGCCAGCGAACGGAGGGGGCTAGGTCCTTGGAGGTTATTCTCCGATGGAGAGCGGGATTCGATGCCGAGGCGTGAGTCACCCCAGTTGGCGGTTGCTGCGGCCTGGTAGTCCTGGCGCCGGCCGGGCAGGTAAGGGTTCAGCTCTTCGCGTGTAGAGTCTGCATCCAGGAGAAGGGCGGAGTCGCTGCGGGGGCTGGTGCGCGGGGTTGAAGTGGAGGGTGTGCTGATCAGGTCACGGATGCTGCGGGTGGTGCGGCTGCCTGTTGAGAGGGGGCTTAGGCTGTCTGACTGGCCTGCCATGGCGCGGTAGGGAGTCTGGTAGGAGTTCTGTGTGGTGGCGGGAGAGTTTAAGCCGCTACTTCCTGAGGTGTTCGGGGATGAGGATTGAAAGAGGCCTGTGTTTTGGAAGAGGGGATCGAAACTGCCTCGACTACTGCTAATCGGCTGAAGACTGCTGGAGAACTGGAGGCCGGAGTTGCCGGAGAGGCTGAAAGTATTTTCGGGTGGATTATTCAGGGAGGCGGGGGAGCTGCTTTCCGCGGTGCTACCTGACTGTGACGCCGCGCCCTCGGGGTTATAATCGTCTCTGACTCCCGCTGCCCGGTTGAAGGCGGCTGCGGAGGGGCGGCCGTTTTCAGTTTCCGGCGGGGGGCAATTCAGTTAGTT
>JBMTVN010000128.1:0-10277 GCA_049451415.1 Limisphaerales bacterium
GAATCCGAACCCTCCAACATCGTCCAATACATCATACCCCTCGTCGAAGACCCCACCTCCAACACCCCCGTCGCACTCAATCAGGTCACCACGGTAATGGCAGGCGCCGAAACCCGCATCTTCCTCCAAGGCTCCGACCCCAATGGCGACCCCATGACCTTCAACCTGAACTCGTTTCCCCAGTTCGGAAAAATCACCAGCTACGCCGTCAACTCGGATAACATAGCCACTATCACCTACATCGCCCCCGCCAGCTTCACCGGTCAGGACTCCTTCACGTTCGATGTGAATGACGGTTATGAAACTTCCCTCGCCGCTACGGTATCCATCAATGTAATCGCCGGAACCGCTCCCCCGGGAGGCACCCCGGTAACCGAAATCGAAGACGCGGCTGCTTCCATAAGCGGAACCATGACGGTGGCCACCGACACCAACGCCTCAAATGGATCTTTCCTCACGACTACCGAACCTGAAAACGGCACGGCCACATTCATGTTCCGCGTGGAAGAAGAAGCTGATTTCGTCGTGTGGTGCCGCGTCAAAACCCCCTCCGCCGCATCGGACTCCTTCTACGTCTCGCTCAATGACGACCCTTATACTCTGGATATCTTCGATGCCAGCCAGGAGATCTTTAGCAATGAATGGAAATGGACCCCGCTCAGTGGCCGCGGCAGCATCGATGCACCCTACTCCCTGCCTCCTTATGCCATCCCCCAAAGGATCTTCCACCTGATGCCAGGCATCCATACTCTGACCTTCACCGGACGTGAAGCCGGCACCAGCCTCGATACCATCATCGTCACCAGTGACCTCGCCTATTCACCCGCCACTCTCCCAGTGGATGAATCTTTCGCCATCACCCAGACCTATAGCGTCGTGGATGGCTACCTCCAACTGACTTGGACCAGCACCCCCGGAGAACAATACCGCGTGCTCTACAAGGACGACCTGAATTCCACCACCTGGCAGGAAACCAGCGAAGTCATCACTGCAACCAGTGAAGAGACGTCAACAATCGTCGGCGGCTCACTATCCAAGCAACAATTCTACCGTATCGAGGCAATTCGCTAGTCACGACCCAATCCATCAGCCGCGCGGATCGTTGCCCCCAACACCGCGCGGCTGTTCTCTGTACGCTGCTCCTTTCCAGTTGCCCGCCCCCCACAACCAGGCAAACTCCAACCGTGAAACCCGACTACACCGTCATTGAAGGAAATTACCTCCACGATATCCTGCAACAACCCGCCTCGCTGACCAATACCGCCAGCGCCCTCCATTCCTCCAATCCCTCCACCCTGCTCACTGCTCTACAAAACCACGTCTTCGATCGCATCATCCTCACAGGGATGGGCGCATCCCTCTACGCCTCCTACCTGGCCCTGCCTGGATTCAGCCAAACCGGACTCCCTGTTGCGGCAATCGAAACCTCCGAACTGATCCACTCCCAATACCAAAGCCTGACCAACCGCACTCTACTCATCGCCATCTCCCAATCAGGCCAAAGCATCGAAATTCTCCAGCTCCTGCGAAAACTCCCGGCCCACTGCCACCTCGTCGGTATCACCAACACCCCCAACTCGCCTCTCCACCAACACGCCTCCACCCCCCTGCTCATGCAGGCCGGCCCGGAAACTTCCGTGTCCTGCAAAACCTACACCGCCACCGTCACCACGCTGGCCTGGCTCATCCAGGTCATCCTGGGAACTCCGACCACCGAAGCATCCGACAGCCTGCTCCCACTCGCTTCCTCCATCTCCGCTTACTTGAGTGACTGGCGCAGCCACCTGCATGCTCTCGCCACTCAATTCCAAAACACCAAAAACATCTTCCTCCTCGGCCGTGGCAGCTCCCTCGCAGCGGCCTACACCGGCGCCCTGATCTGTAAAGAAGCCGCCCGGTTCGGCGTCGAAGCCATGAGCAGCCCCGCATTCCGCCATGGCCCGATCGAAATGACCTCGCCCGCCGCAGCGCTCATCCTCCAAGGCACCGCCCCCCACGCCACTCTCAACCAGCAACTCCATCAACACCTCCAACAAATCCAGGCCCCCTCGTTCCTCATCTCCCCAAATCACTCCCTCCCAGCTCTGTCCCTCCCCAATGTAACGCCCCTCCAACTTCCCATCGTCGAAGTCCTCCCCTTCCAAATGCTGTCCCTCGCCCTCGCCGCTCTGTCTCACCACGAAGCCGGCAAGTTCGAAAAAACCTCGAAAATAACTTCCGTCGAGTAGGCAGGCCGAGAGTCCAACTCCAGTTTTCGACTGGACTTCACCCCAACACATCTTCACGTTCTCGAATGTTCACCATAAGTTGTAACCGCTATGGCGCCCGATGTCGTAACAGAAGGCCATGGCCTGCCGAACACTCGCTGGTCAGAGGTTGAAACAGCCGGAAAACCCCACACCGAGGAAGGACGGGTAGCACTCGATAGTATCCTCGCCCGTTATCGCCCAGCCCTCCTAGGCCACCTGCGAGCCAAGTTCTCCCTCTCACGTGAGGACGCCGAAGATACTCTCCACAGCTTCATAGAACAAAAAATCCTCGCCCGTAACTGGATGGCCAAAGCCCAGCCCAGACGAGGGCGCTTCCGCACTTTCCTACTCTCCAGCCTCGACCGGTTCACCATTAGTGAAATCCGACAACAACAGGCCAGAAAACGCGCCCCGGATACATCCCTGCTCCCGCTCCATGACCTGCCCAACGAGCAGCTGCCAGCCGACCCCACCCCGCCAGCATCCCAAGCCTTCGACCGCCTTTGGGCAGAGGCCGTCCTCCGCGGTGCCTATAAAAGCATGGAGCAAAGCTGCAAACAGAAAGGCCAGGACAATGTCTGGCGCGTCTTCAGCGAACGCCTCCTGCAACCCCTCTTCGATCAGCAAGAACAACCCTCCTACGAAGACCTGATCAAACGCTACGACCTCAGCTCCCCCTCCGACGCCTTCAACCTCCTCGCCTCAGGCAAAAGAATCTTCCGCCGCCACCTCCATCGTATCATCGGTGAATACGCCCAAAGCAGCGCCGAAATAGAAGAGGAAATCGCCCACCTGCGCAAACTCATCACTCACCCTCTCAATGACGACCCTCCCGCTAACGATCCCCCGTTAAGCCCCCTCTAACCCGAAACCACACCCCGGGGCCCCGACCTCGCCCGAATCTGCTCGAGCAGCGCCGCAGGTAACTGAACCCCGCTCCACGGACATTCCCGGCTCGGTGGCCTGCTTACCCAACGGGCAGGACAACCCGACTCCGCCACTCTCTCCCCCGGTAACTCACAGAACACAATGATCTCAGGCACGTCGCCATTCGGCACCGACCTGTCCTTCATCGCGTTCACCTCCATAACCGCATGCTGACCATTGTCCAAAAATACATCCAAAACAATCAGGTCGGCCGCGTCGTTGCGAAAATGCCAGTCGTCCACTGAGATCTTCATGGCTTGGGTAGGGCCGACCAGAATATATCCCCCGCAATCCCCCTCTGCAATCGACGAAATTGCTGTCGACAAATCACACGACAAGATCGAATCATGCATGGCGCTAACCCAGAACCAAACCCAACAGACTTTGACTTATGGGAAAAATCTCGCTCGGCATCAATATGGAGTTCGTCCGCCACCACGACAAACCCTTCGAGTGGGGGGTCCAAAAGGCCGCTGAACTTGGCTATGACTACGTCGAACCCATGGTCCACTGGGGACGCGAGCTGCTCAGTGAAGCCGGCTATTTCCACAGCGTTTCCATGCTTGATGATCCGCTGCGCATCCGCCGAGCCTGTGACCAGGCCGGCATAAAACTCTCCGGACTCTCCACCCATACCCCCCTCTGCAAACCGGAAATCAGCCTCGAATACCTGAAACAAGCTATTCGCTTCGCCGCAGAATGTGGCGCCCCTGTCGTCAATACCGACGAAGGCCCCAAACCCTCCTGGACCACCGAGGCTGAAGACCACGTGCTTATGCGCTATACCCTCCAGGAAGCAGCCAGCTGCGCCCAGCCCCGAAATGTCCTCATAGGCATCGAACCCCACCAGCAATACAGCAAATACCCCGAAGGTCTCGACCGCATCTATCACCTGGTAAAAAACCCCGCCATCGGGATCAATTTCGACACCGGGAACAGTTACCTCTGCGGACATGATCCCTACAATTGGCTGGAACACGTACTAGATCGCCTCGTCCACCTCCACGCCAAAGACATCTCCATCAGCCAATCCGACTCCGAACGCGGCAAAGTCACCGGAACCCCCGTCGGCTGTGCCTGCGGTGAGGGCGTCATTGACTGGAAACGCATCATCCAAATCTGCCAACGCTGCCCCAGGGATATTGTCCTCTCCGTTGAATGCGGCACGGTCCCTCAAGCTGAAAAGAGTATCAAACACCTTAAACCACTGCTCTAAGGCATTAAAATGAAAGCCTCCACGACCCGCCGCGCCTTCCTCAAACGCACCGGGACACTCGCACTCTCCGCCTCAGCCCTCCCCCTGCTCCTCCCCTCCCATACTCTCGGCCGCGAAGGCCTCACCAGCCCGAACAACCGGATCGGTGTCGGCTGTATCGGCACCGGCCCCCAAGGCCGGGGGGTCATGGGGAACTTCCTCTCTCAGCAAGACTGCCAGGTGCTCGCCCTCTGCGACGTCAAACAGGACTCCCTCGCACGTGCAAAAAGCCAGGTCGACCAAGCCTACCAAAACCACGACGCCGAAACCTGCTCCGAATTCGCACAACTGCTCGACCGCAAAGACATCGACTGTGTCCTGATCGCCACCCCCGACCACTGGCACGTGCCCGTAGCCCTCGCCGCCGCCCGGGCCGGCAAGGACATGTACGTCGAGAACCCCCTCGGCCTCACCATCCAGGAAGATCAACTGCTTCGCCAACCCCTCCAAGCCCACGGCCGCATGTTCCAGTTCGGAACCCAACAACGATCCGGCCGCCAGTTCTGGCAAGCCTGCCAGCTCGTTCGCAGTGGAAAGATCGGCACGCTCAAACACATGGACGTCTGGTGCAGCGCCAGCCAGCCGGGCGGAACCACGGAACCAGCCCAGCCTCCCCCAACCATCAATTACGACACCTGGCTCGGCCCTGCCCCCCAGTCCCCCTACACCACGATGAAATGCGCCGAGGACGGCAAAACCTGGTGGTTCAACTACGATTACGCCTTGGGCTTCATCGCCGGCTGGGGCGTCCACCCGCTGGACATAGCCCTATGGGGCTGCCCCTCCCTCTTCAAAGGCCCGCTCCAGGTGCAAGGACAAGCAATCTTCCCCACCCAAGGAGCCTGCAATACCGCCGTCGCCTGGGAAGTCCAATTCCAAACCCATGACAACATCAGTCTGCGCTACCGCGGCACCCCAAACGGCTTGAACCAACCCTCCCCACTCACGAATTTCACCGACTGGACTAAACAATACGGCCCCATCGTCGATCACGGCACCACCTTCGTCGGATCCGAAGGATGGATCCTCGTCGACAGAACCCAAATCCGTACCCACCCGGAAAGCCTCATTGAAATCCCCCTCAATCAGGAAGCAAACCAGCTCAAGCGTAGCCTCCACCATGTCCAGGACCTCCTGGACTCCATCCGCTCCCGTAAACCCACCGTCTGCCCCGTTGAGGATTCAGTCCAAGCCGATACCCTCTGCCACCTGAGTGACATCGCCACTCGGGTCCAGGAACCCCTCACCTGGTTGCCGGATGGGGAATCCTTCGCCAATAACGCCACCGCAAACCAAAGGCTCAAAATACGCTCAGTACGGAAACCCTACGCCCCTTGGTAACCCCCCCGCCGAATACGGTCACACCAACCAGCCCCCACTCGACCACGCCACCATCAGCACTCCCTGTGGGTGGCCGCATCCAGGGCGCGCACAATCCGCCCCCAAAGCTCATCCACATCCTCCAATCCTACCGATAGACGGATCAAATACCGTGAAACACCACACGCCTCCGCCCACTCCAGCTCGGTGTAGTGGGCCAAAAGGGTAAACGGACAAGCCAGGGTAAACACGGTCCCTAGGCTCGGCCCCTTGCACACCTCAAGCGCATCATAAATCAATGGCGAACGCCTCGCCGCGTCCTTCGGCATAAATGTCACAAGGGAACCCCACCCCCCCTCGGGCTTGCGCACCGCCTCGTATACCTCCGGAAACTCCCACTTCGGATACCACACCCGCTCCACCCCGGGATGCCGACGCAACCGCTCCGCAATCGTCAGCCCATTCGCATTGTGCCGCCTCATCCTCTCCGGAAACGACTTCGCCCGGTCCAGGATCACCGCCGCGTCAGCCGGCCAAAGCAGCTCCTCATGCTCTTCGTCCACCAATCGACGCAGCTCCCGATAATAAGGCGACTTCGGATTGCAAATCACCGCACCACCCATCGCATCCCCCGTGCCTACAACATACTTCGTCAGGCTCGTCGCCACTAAATCCGCATACCCGCTCAAATCCACATTCCAAGGCGTCGCCACCACATCATCCGCCACCAGCGGTGCGCCAGCCGCCCGCAAAATCGGAGATATGCGCCGCAGATCGGCCGAACCCAACAGAGGATTACCCGGGATCTCACAAAACGCTCCCGCCACCGCACCCCGCTGGAATACCCTGCGCAGCTCCGTCTCAAGGCTGTCCAAGTGATGCAGCAGCTCAGCCCCATCACCAAAACGCTGCTGCAATTTCAACGTGTCCACATACGGAAAACCCAACTGCACGGTCGGCCGACCCGGCATCCTCCTGCGTAACACCCGCAAGGCAATGTCCTGCGCGGCCATCCCGGTCGGGGTCAAAAATACATCCTCCGAAGAACAACCGTAAAACTCAGCCAGCAATCCACGCAGTTCAACCAGGGCCTCCCTGCTCCCACCCAAACCCGGATCACCCAAATAAAAAGCCGCCTGCCGCGTGGATACAATTTGCCCGGTATGCTGCCAGAACAACTTCAGACTCTCCCACCCCTCTTCTGTCACTCTCACCCCGGACAATATCTCCCCGTCCACCAGCTCCCCCGACCCCCTTGCACGACGCCGAACAAAATCCAATGCCCGCTGAGCCGTCCGCACGGAGGGAAAAACCAGGGCGTTGTTTGATCGGCAAATCCGGCGACTCAACTCACCCACCAAACGGTGAATGACAAAACGCGGATACCCACAGGCCAAACGCGATACAACCTCAGGACGCTGCTCCTCATACCCCACCACGTGCTCCCAGTTTGGTAAAGCCATCGATACCGCATGCTCACTCGAGGGCATCGGCTTCCCCAAGTCACCCCCCAGACACAAAGGCTGCCTCAATAATTCCTCGGCTGTCATCAACGCGCCCTCCTCTTTGCTAAGGGCTTCCGCATCGCCACCAAGGCCTGCTCCAAATCATCACGCAAATCCTCAAAATCCTCCAACCCAACCGAAAGCCGGATCACTCCATCTCCTATCCCAACCTGCCGCCTCACCTCCGGGGGAACAGACGCATGCGTCATGCTCGCCGGATGACAAATCAAGCTCTCCACCCCCCCCAAGCTCTCCGCCATGGTGAACCACTTCAACTTCCCGCAAAAGCGCAGCACCTCAGCCTCCGTACCTCCAATGTCCAAAACCAGTATCCCCGACCCCCCCGACATCTGTCTCCTCGCCAAACCAGCCTGCGGATGGCTCGACAACCAGGGATACCGCACCCAGCTCACCTCAGGGCGCCCCTGTAACCACTCCGCCAACGCCAGCCCCGTCGCAGAATGACGCTCCATCCGAACCCCCAAGGTCCGAACCCCCCTCGCAGTCAGCCACGCATCAAACGGCCCTGGCTGCAAACCCAACGCCTTCTGCGCAAAAACCATCCGCTCCTGCCATGCCTTGCTTCGCGTCACCACCACCCCTCCAAGACTGTCACTGTGGCCATTCAAATACTTGGTCGTAGAAGATAGCGAAAGGGTCGCCCCCAATTCCAAAGGCCTTTGCAGATACGGAGACGCAAAGGTGTTGTCCACCAATACAGGAACCTTAACCCGCCCCGCCTCTTCACAGAGCCCTCCCAAATCCAGCACCTTCAACAACGGGTTGGTCGGCGACTCCAACCAAACCAAAGCCGGCTTCCGACGCTCAATCTCCCCCCAGTTCTCAGGGTTTGAAAAATCAAAGTAACTGGCCTTGACGCCAAACTTCGCAAAAACCCTCGCAAATAAACGATAGGTGCAGCCGTATACATTCTCCTCCAGCAACACCTCATCCCCACTCGATAATGTCGAAACCACCGCCGTAATCGCAGAAACCCCACTGGCAAAAACGGTCGCAAACCGCCCCCCCTCCAGGTTCGCCAAGGTCCGCTCCAGCAGCCTGAAATTCGGATTACCCGACCTCGTGTAGTCAAACCCTCCCTCATTCCCCCGCTCAAAGGTGGAAGTCAGAAAGACCGGAGGCATCACCGCACCCGTCCCACTATCAAACCCGCGCCCCTCATGCACCGCACGAGTCTGGAACCCCTCCCCACCACTGCGCTTACTCCGTTTTGTGTCTGCCTTGTTCACGGCGCGCAATGGCACTGAAGTTTACCCCTCCCGACAATCCAAATCTTCATCCAACTCCCCAGCGCTTCAGCCTTCGCCCCAATCGCTCCAACCCCGCCCGGGAAACCAAACAAGGAAAATCACCCCGGATCTGCTCCAAATCCGGGACCTCACCCCAGGCAGTCACGGTAAAGAACTCCGCCAACCGCCTCCCCCGGAAACCCAAACCCCGCTGACGCTCCCGAAAGCGGTGCCTCAAGGCCACCTCCCAGTCCGCCAAAGACTCCGGTGGCTCCATTGCATGCCGCCCCACCCACGGTAACCATTCCGAGATCTGCGACTGATGCTGCCAGCTCAGCAAAGCCACCTCCGGAAAAACATCTTCCACGTCCACCGCCAAGTCCCACGACCGCTCCCCCGCCACATAACTGTCCGTCGTATGAAGAATCACCGGCACCTTGCAGGGCCTCGCAACCTCCTCATCCGAGGGAAACTCCGGGGCATAGGCATGGGGAACGTTCAACAGATACGCTACCCGTCTCACCCCCTCCGCCACCAACAAATGATCCACATGTAAACCCGCCAGTGGATCCGCTGGCAACGGCGGGCAAAACAAGTAATCCGGCTCAAAATCACGGATCGCCTTCCATAACCCGGCCAAAAAGGCCGGGCCCAACTCAATACAACCCTCCCGGGGAACCTCTCCACCCGGCAAACGCAGCAGCTCAAATTCATACCGCCCCAGCTCTGCCGAAGCCCTCTGCTCCTCCAGCCTCCGCGCCGCCGTCTCCTCACGCGTCATCCGATGATGCCCCGCCGCCCCATCCGTGCAAACCAACACCCTCGGCTGAAACGATTCACCCAGCTTCCGCCTCCACTGCGCAAACAAACCCGCCGCAGTAAATTCGTAATCGTCAAAATGCGCGTGCACGAATAAGGCCCGAATCCCGCGCCCCTTCCCGCCCGCATCCACCTGCTGCTTCTTGCTCCTCCTCATGTATCCTCCCTGAACTGCAACGCTTCCAACCCGTCACTCCTCAACCCGGTCGTCCTCCTCATTCATCCACTTTGGATAAAGCTCCGAAGGCAGCTCCCCGCGCCGGATCAACTCCTGCAAGTCCCGAATAATAGTCCTCCGCGCCACCTTGAACTGACGCGACAACGCCGAAATGTTCGGACGATCAGTCGTGTCCGCCAGCATCTGGCGAATCTGGCTCTGCCGACTCAGCCGGTCAGTCGATCGGCTCAAGAGCTCCTGAATATCCACCCGCTTCGAACGCTCCAGGGCCTCAAACTGCCGCACAACCTCCTTCTCCCCGCACTCCTCCAGTGCCGTGTCGACCGTCCTGCGCAACTCATGCAAATCCACCGGCTTGGTCAGGCAATAATGCGCCCTCCTCGGCCCCTGAAGCACCTCCATCAGTTGATGCACCTCCAAGGCCCCCGAGACCACGATCACCGGCACATGAGCCAGGGCATCCTTTAACTCCGCCAGGTAATCCAACCCCAACTCCCCCTCCGCCAATACATGATCCAACATGATCAGGTTCGGCACGGTCTTCGCCAGGGCCCGCAATGCATCGCTTCCCGTCGTCACGCGCTCAAGGCTATACCCCGCCAGGGCCTCCTCATAAATCTCATACTGCAGATCATCATCCTCAATCACCAGGATGTGCGGAAGGGAACTCATGGTCCGGGCAGCATCACCCAGAAACCTCATCAAATCAAGACACCGCACCACTTCCAAACCAGCCCCCACCCACAACGTCAAAAGCAGGTCAAAGCCCCATAG
>JBMTVN010000129.1:0-10203 GCA_049451415.1 Limisphaerales bacterium
TATCACATTATCAACTTGATCGAGCAGTTCGGTGGGATTCAGGAGAGCACCTTGCCTGAGGTGATGCGGCACAAGTTGGAGGTGTATCAGGTGGAGTCGAGGAATCCCCATCTTCACGAGGCGGGGGATGAATCGCATATTGACCGGATGAGTTTTCTGGCGATGCAGGTCCTGTATCATTCCAGCGTGTGTCCCCCGGCGTTAAGAAAAGAGCTCCAGTTGGCGATGGTGAAGCAGGGATTTATCAAGGAGCGCCAGCGGCCGCCGAAGCCGGCCTATTTTCCGCGGCTGGGCGGCATTGATTTTGATGCTTTTGCCAAGCACATTGCGGGCAGTCCGGTTGGGCAGGCCTTGTTAGGTGGGGCGTGATCCCGGCAATACGGGCGTTTACCGGGATCACAGATGACCAAGAATCCATCCATGGTGGTGTTTACGGACCTGGACGGCACATTGCTGGACCATGAAACGTACGATTATTCCGCGGCTTTGTCGGGGTTGGCATTGTTGAAGCGCGCTGGTGTTCCCCTGGTGTTTTGTTCCTCGAAGACGCGGGTGGAGCAGGTGATGTATCATGATGCCTTAGGCATACGGGATCCATTTATTGTGGAGAATGGAGGTGCCGTTTACATGGAGGCGGATGCCTTTGATCCGCCGGTGGGGGAGGTGGTGGAGGGTGGCCGGTATCGGGCCATGGTATTTGGTCAAACGTATCGGGAGATCAGGAGCAGGTTGATCCATGTGCGTTATGACAGCATGCCGGAGATTCGGGGGTATGGGGATCTGGACGTGGAGACCTTGATGCCATTGTTGGGGTTGGATGCGGCTGCGACGCGGAGGGCTACGCGACGCGAGTTTGAGGAAACCGTGGTGACTCCGCTTCAGGGCGAGCGACTGGCGGTGTTTCGTGAGGCCCTGGCTGAGGTGGGATTGACGTTGAATCGCGGTGGGAGGTTTCTGGGGGTTTCAGCGGGGAACGACAAGGGGCGGGCGGTGAGGGCGTTGACTGAGGTTTATCGTGCCCGTGACGCGGGTCTGGTAACTGTGGGTATTGGGGACAGTTGGAATGATGTGCCGATGTTGCGGGCGGTGGATCGTCCGTATCTGGTTCAGCGTCCCGGCGGACGGTGGGAGGACATCGAGGTGGCGGGTTTGGAGAAGATCCCTGCGATTGGGCCGTCGGGTTGGACGTTGGCGATGCAGGGGTTGTTGGGAGCTAGGAGCTAGGAGCCAGGATATGTGATATGGGATATGGGATGCTGGATTTGGTATCGGGTTCGAGGTGGGTGCGTCTGCGTGGTGACTGACGCAGGGAGCGAGAAGCGAGGAGAGGGGGGCGTGCCCCTCTGACCTCTGGTGATCGATACCGATAGCGATCCCAATTTCGATTTCGATGCGTGAGCGAGGTGGGTATGCGGGTTTGGAGCACGGATTTGGCTGGAATGGAGGGGTGACTCGCTCGCTGACTCCTGACTCCTGACCTCCGGCCTTGCTATTCGTTGCGGCGGGCGGCTGAGCGCATGAGGCGCTGGAGCCAGCGCTGGTAGCGGTCGAGGGCCCATTGTTCAACGGGGAGTTTTTCCTGAAGTTTGAGGACGAGGGAGCGGTGGCGCTTGGTCATGTAGAGGAAGGCGTGGCGTTCGTGTCTATCCATGCGCTGGCGGTCGAGGGCGGCCCAGTTGCGGTGGACGGCGAGTTGGGTATCCCACAGCAGGAGGAGAGTATTGAGAGAGGGGGGTTCTTCCTTCTCGAGAGCCGTTTCAATGGCGAGCGAGACCCTTTCGAGCAGGAGGGGGATACGGGAGATGGGATGCCAGCCGAACTGGACTGGGCTGAGGTCGACGAGCCATTCCTTTTTCTTGGGGCTGAGGACGCGGAGAAAGAAGTGGAGGTCGGGAGACCAGAGGATATCGCATTTATAGCCGAGGCCGGTGAAGACCCGTTGGCCGGCGACGCTGACGAGGTCGCAGATTCTGGGGTATTCCTGCCATTCCCCCCGGGTTTTTTGGACGAGGGACTGGGTGATGTCGGCAACTTGGCTGAGGCGTCGTTCGAACTGGTCTTCCTGCACCGGGGTGAGCGTGTTCATGGCGCGCTGTTCGACGACCTCGAGCACGTCACGAGTGAAGATGGGGGGTCCGCTGGTGATTTTTTCGGGGGTGAGCGGGACGAGTTTTCGTTCCGGGTGGAGGTAGAGCGTGGCGAGTTCGGGGTGTTGGGCGGCGGCCTCAGGGGAGATTACCAGCGTCTCCTGGCGGAAGGCCTGGGGCGGCTCGAGGGGGGTCATGATATCGGCGAGCGTGCTCCAGCTGAAGTAGGAGGCGCCGAGGCCTTTGCCCGTGAAGGGGTCGTAGTATTCCCAGTAGCCTTCTTTTTGGACGAGCTGTTTGCTCTTTTCGACGAGCGTGGCGGCGATGTCGAAGTATTCGTAGGCCTGGAGGCCGCGGGCGAGGAGCCAGTGCATGTTGATCCAGATGGGTCCGCGCCAATAGCGATGCCGGTCGAAGCCTTCACTGCGGTAGGAAGTGCTGGGGACACCGAGGTGGTAGTAGAACTCACGTCGGTCCATGAGATGTTCGACCAGGGATTCGGCCATTGCCGGCGAGGCGGCCTGGGCATAGAGGGGGGCGAAGCCACCGATCGTCTTGACTCGTACCGGTTCATTTTTGACCTGGTCGAGGCTGTAAAAGAAGCCGTCGTCGGCATTCCAGCAGTGGGTCTTGAGAGCTTCGCGGGTTTGGTCGGCCCACGATTCGAAAAGCTTTTGGTCCTTGGGGTGATTCAGGACCCAGGCGAGGACGGACAGGTCATGGTTGGCGCGGGCCCAGAGCGAATTGAACAGGACGTCAGCCAATCTGAAGGGAGAGGTCTGCAACATGGAGGCCTGGTCCCAGCCGGCGTTGCGGAAGTGGTGAACGAGGCCCCAGTAGAAGTTGTAGTAGTCGTCCGTGGGGCGTTGCCAGTGGGGTACGCGCTTGGTGTCGGCGCGACTGGGGGGGACGAAGTCCTTGGGTAGGTGGTTGGCGAGGAAGTCATCCTTGGGGCCGTCGAACTGGGGGCTGTTGTCCATGCCGCTTTCCCAGGGATGGAGTATCGAGACGAGGCCGATGTTGTCGGGGTCGCGGACGGATTTCAGCCAGTGGTGGAATTTTTTGATTCTTGGGTAGAGATGCTGGAGGAGTTTGAGGTCGTTGGTTTTGGCGAAGACGATGCGGGTGGCTGACGCGACGAGCGGCGGCTGGGTGATGCCGGAATAAGGGCCGCCTGTGCCGTAATCCGACGGGTTGGGGCGGTAGCGTTTTGAGTCGACCTCGGGGTTGAAGACGATGTGAGGCAGCATGCCATCGGGGCGTTGGCTATGGACGGCGGCGCGGAGTTCACGTGCTGCGAGTTCCGGGCGGAGGTAAGCGAGGATGACGGCGTGGAAACAGGCATCCCAGAGCCAGAGGTGGGGGTATTGTCCGGCGGAGGGGACGATGAACGATTTGGAGTTGTTGAAGTCGAGAAGTTCCAGTGGAGACCGCATGATACGAGCACCATCCCATTCGACGGCGGTGGGCTCAAGCGTGGATGGGTATTTATCCTGCGGGCGGTTGGAGCCTCGGGTGAAAGTGGTGGGGGATTTAGTGGGCCCAAGTGGGGGCGGGTGCAGTGAGGTTAAAGACCGGACCCCCGGCGAGGTAGATGACCGTGCTGATGACGAGGATGCCGATGAGATTGAGGAGGAGGCCGGCGACGGCCATTTGTCGGACCGTGATCCAGTTGCTGCTGAAGACGATGGCGTTGGGAGGGGTGGCGACTGGCAGCATGAAGGCCATGGAGGCCGAGAATGTGGCGGGGATCATGATGAGCATGGGGTGGATGGACTGGGCGACTGCGGCGGCGGCGAGGATCGGGAGGACGAGCTGGGTGCTGGCGGCGTTGGACGTGAGTTCAGTGAGGAAGGTCATGAGGAGGCAGGTGAGGAGGACGATGGCGAGGGTGGGGACTTGGGAGAGAGAGCTGAAGAACGTCTGGGCGACCCAGCTGGAGAGGCCGGAGTCCTTGAATCCTGCGGCGCGGGCCAAGCCGCCGCCGAAGAGGAGGATGATACTCCACGGGACGCGTGAGAAGATGTCGGCACTGAGGAGCGGTCTGTTTTGGTTCTGGTGGCTGGAGGGTATGAAAAAGAGGAGCAGTGCCATGAAGACCGCAACCGTGCCGTCGTCGAGGAGTCTCGGGTTGTCGAACAGGCTGCTCCAGCCCGGGATGGTGAAGGAGCCGAGGTTGATGGGGGCACGGAAGGTCCAGAGGAGGGCGGTGGTGGCGAAGATGGTGGCGACGGTTTTTTCCTCGCGGGTCATGGGGCCGAGGGCGGCGTGTTGTTGCTGGATGTGGTGGCGATCGACCTGGATATCCGGGTGGGGTCGATAGACGAGGCGGGTGAGGACGAACCAGGCGAGCAGGAGCATGCAGGTTGCGATGGGGATGCCGAGGAGGCACCAGGAGGCGAAAGTCAATGGGGGAGCGTCGGGGAAGGTGCTTTCGAAGATGACCTTAAAGATGAGGTTGGGCGGGGTGCCGACGAGCGTGGCGACGCCACCAATTGAGCAGGCGTAGGCGATGCCGAGCATGAGGGCGGTGCCGAGAGTGGCGGTTCGTTCACGTCCCCAGCGTTCTTCGAGTCCGGAGAGGATAGCCATGCCGACGGGGAGCATGGCGACGGCGGTGGCGGTATTGGAGATCCAGGCGGAGAGGAGGGCGCAGGCGGTCATGAAGCCGAGGACGAGGCTGGAGGGGCTGTTGCCGAACCATTGCAGTGTGCGGAGGGCGATTCGGCGGTGGAGGTTCCAGCGTTCCATGGCCAGGGCGATGAGGAATCCGCCGAGGTAGAGAAAGATCGTGGAATTAATATAATAGGGGGCGATGTCCTTGCTGCTGGTGATGCCGAGGAGCGGGAAGAGGACGAACGGGAGGAGTGACGTGGCGGCGAGTGGAGCGGCTTCGGTGATCCACCAGACGGCCATGAGCGTGGCGATGGCGGCCATGGGGCCGATGGCGGGCTGTTCGGGGTTGGGGTGGAAGAAGAGGAGGAGGAGAACGAAGAGTGACAAGCCGAGGATGAAGCCCAGCCAGTGGGTGGGGCGTAGGGGGGCGGGAGCGTTCATGATGTGCAACGACGGAGCGCGTTGGGTTTGTGGCATGGGCTGGTGGTGGGCGACAAGCAAAAGGGGCTTGTGGGTTGAACCGGGGACGATGGGTGGTTAAAAGATGTGCGTTCCAGCAATGACAACCAACACTGCATTTTCCGCTTTATCATGAGACACCTGATTTTTGTTCTTACCGTGGTTCTGGGGATGGCGAGACTGATCGCCGTGGAGCCTGTTCCCTCGGGTGTGCGGGTGGAGCGGATTCCCGGGGCGAAACCGAGGAGCGTGGTGTTTATCCTGTCTGACGACCATCGGTATGACGCGATGAGTTTCATGGGGCACCAGTTTGCGCGGACGCCACACATGGATGCGCTGGCGGCGAGTGGGGTGCATTTGAAGAACGCGATGGTGACGACGTCGTTGTGTTCCCCGAGTCGGGCCTCCATTTTGACCGGGCTTTACACCTTTCGGCATCGGGTGATTGACAACAACCGACGGGTGCCGGAGGGGACGTTGTTTTTCCCGCAGTATTTGCAGGCGGCCGGGTATAAGACGGCGTTTATAGGCAAGTGGCACATGGGCGGGGAGTCCGATGCTCCTCGGCCGGGTTTTGATCATTGGGTCAGTTTTCGTGGTCAGGGCAACTACCTGCCGCCGAATCCGGACTACACCCTGAATGTGGATGGGAAGCGGGTGAAGCAGAGGGGTTATATTACCGACGAGTTGACGGACTATGCGGTGGAGTGGCTGGAGCGGCAGGATGCGTCGAAGCCCTTTTTCCTGTATCTGTCCCACAAGGCGGTTCATGCGAACTTCACACCGGCTGAACGTCACGCGGGCAGCATGAAGGATTTGCCGTTTCGGAGGCCGGCTACCGAGCTGTCGACGCCGACGAACGCGCTGGCGCCGAGGTGGCTGCGGGATCAGCGGAACAGCTGGCACGGGGTGGATTTTCCCTATCACAGCGAGTTGAACATTGAGGATTACTACAAGTCGTATTGTGAGACCTTGCGTGGGGTGGATGACAGTGTGGGGCGGGTGATGGTTCAGCTGGAGAAGATGGGGGTGGCGGATGAGACGCTGGTGATTTACATGGGAGACAACGGCTTCATGTTCGGAGAGCACGGGTTGATCGACAAGCGGGTGGCCTATGAGACGTCGATTCGGGTCCCGATGTTGATGCGGTGTCCGGAGTTGTTCAAAGGTGGCACCGTGGTGGACGAGGTGGTGGCGAACATTGACGTGGCGCCCACGGTGATGGAGGTGATGGGTTTGCGGGCGCCTGCGCACATGGACGGGTCCAGCATTATCGGGTTGGGGCAGGGCAAGCGGGTGCAGTGGCGGGATGCGTTCCTTTACGTCTATTACTGGGAGAAGAACTTTCCCCAATCGCCTACCGTATTCGCCCTGCGGGGGGATCGTTACAAATACATCACCTATTATGGGTTGTGGGATTGTGACGAGTTGTATGACCTGCAGGAGGATCCCGGGGAGACCCGTAATTTGCTGTATCAGCCCGAATACCAGAAGCTGGGCAAGGAGTTGGAGACGAAACTGTATGCGATGATGGAGGAGATGGGAGGCATGTCGATACCGTTGAATGCACCCCGCGGTGGTTCCCAAAACAAGCGATTGGAGGGGCGGAGGGGAGTGGAGGCATCGGATTTTCCCTTGCCGTTGGTAGTTCCGGAGCCGTTGAACCGGAATGCCCAGTGATCCATGACTCGGAGGCGCGGCCGGCCCATGGGCTCCGTGAGGAGGCCTACAAAGGTGCCGTGCTGCGAAGGTGCCTGGGGCGCCAACGGTCTTTTATTGGTAATGGCTTGCGGGTCGAATGCCAGGGGGCTAATGACTGGGTCCCATGCGTTGTATGAGCAGGCAGTCCGTTTGGATGCTTCGGTTTTGGTGTGTCCTTCTCCTTGGTGGTTCTACTCTGGCTGGACTGGCCCAGGTGGCGCCGGTTGGGCCGCAGTCCCCTACTTCTGTCGGGGGGCTGGGTAGCCTGAGTTCGGGGGGCTTGAATGATCCGCTGGTCATCGGCCGGATGCGGGAGGCGTTGCTGCCTTATTTGGATCAGGGGGTTCTCCTGGGGGATCCCGTGGATGCACTTCCGGGAAAGCCGGGTCGGGCAATTCTGCCTGGCGTGATGGATTTACGGAGGCGGGCGGGCAAGCAAGTCCGCGTGAGGGTGAGGCCGGATGCGGGGACTCCCCGGGAGATCAGCGGGGGCATATTGGAGCCTGCGGTGGGGCTGCAAAGAAACGCGGTGGCGCCGGGGTTGGTGGTGGCATGGAGATTCCTCGAGACTAACCGGGGATTGTTGCGATTGTCGGCGCCAGCGGAGGAGTTGGCCTTGGTGGAGAACGTTTTGGATGGTTTGGGACGACGGCATTTGCGGTTTGAACAGCGTTATCTGGGGTTGGAGGTTTGGCCGGGTGAACTGAGCGTGCATTTGAACCCGGAGGGGGATGTGGATCGGATGAACGGTGCCTACGTGCCGACTCCGCGGCGGATAGCTGCACAGCCTGAGTTGACGGCAGGCGAAGCCATGGCTGCTGCAATGGCGAGCCTGGGTTGTGGGGCGGACGTGCAGGCAGGTGATGCGGAGTTGATTGTTTACGGGCCGATGGAAGGTCGTTCGAGGTTGGCGTGGAAGTTTGATGTGGGGCTGGCTTTGGACGATGTGCGCACGTGTGTGGTGGATGCGGTGAGTGGTGTGCTCTTACTGGATTTGCAGCGGGTATGTCATACGGCGGAGAAGGGTGCGGGGGTGGATGGCCTGGGGCGCGTGCGGGAGCTGGATGTGTGGAATGAGGGGGGGCGTTATGTGCTGGTGGACACCAGCAAGCCAATGTTTGACCCGACTTCAGATCCGATGGATTGGGCCGGGGTGCGTGGGGCGATTGTGGTTCTGGACGCTGAGAATACGCCACCAACGAGCCAGCCGCAGGTGCAGCCGAGCGTGCTTGTATTGAGCAGTTCCCCGGATGCGTTCTCCGGCTGGCATCCCGATGCGGTTGCGGCGGCTTATGGATTGTCGCGGACCTACGATTACTATCTGGAGCGACATGGGCGGGACTCCTTGGACGGGGAGGGGGGATCGATCGGGGCTTTGGTACGGTATGGCGTGGGATATAAGAATGCGTTTTGGAGCAATGATGATAAGGCCATGCTGTTCGGCGACGGATTTCCCCAGGCCTTGGATGTGACCGCTCACGAGCTGACCCACGGGGTGATATTTTCCACAGGAGACAGTGGGATTTTGAACTACCACCAACAGCCGGGCGCTTTGAATGAGGCGCTGGCTGATATTTTCGGAGAGATGGTCGTTGAGTATTCGGAAGGGGCGGTGGACTGGAAGGTCGGTGCGGACTCCCCGACAGGCGTGGTGAGAGATCTGGCCCGGCCTGATGCTGCAGCGTATCAATCAGACCTGGGATCCTTTGCCTTTCCTGCGAAGATGAGCGAGTTCGTGTTGTTGCCGGACTCGCAGATCTCCGATCATGGCGGTGTCCACTTGAACAGCACAATCATTGGCCATGCTTTCTGGTGGCTTGCGGAAGGGGGGGATCAAGCGATCGGAACAGGGGATGCCGGGGCAATCTTTTATCGGGCCATGACCACACACCTGCACAAGGAGTCACAGTTTATTGACATGCGGCATGCCTGTCTGGCATCGGCCGAAGAGCTGTTCGGTGCAGATTCAATGCAATATGCATCGACCGCTGGTGCTTTTGACCGGGCAGAAATATTTGATGGTCCGGCATCGATCCGGCCTGCGCCGATTGGTGCGGTGGAAGGTGCGGACGCCGTTCTATATCTGGGTGCGCGGACCAATGAGATCTCGGGCACGGTAGAAGGCCCTTCCCTGTATCGGCATGAAAGTCCGCTGGGGGATACCTCTGGCGGGGTAGTGATGGAACTGGGCAAGGCACCTGGCTACGGGCGGATATCTGTGACTGGGGACGGGACCTGGGCCTTGTGTGTCACTGAGGATAAGGATGTTGCTTTTTTCCCGACGGCAGACACTGGCGGGCAGAACGTAAGCTATCTCTCGCTTCCCGGCAGTGTTTGGTCCGCCGCGGTTTCCCCTGACGGGCAGCGTTTTGCCTACGTGTTGCTGGGCATTGACGGGGAGCCGGGCGGGCAGATCGTGGTCTATGATTCCCCGTCCGATACGAGCAGGTCCTACGAGTTGTATCTGCCGAGGACGGAGGGCGAGGGGCTGGATGTTGTTCGATACGCAGATGCGTTGGAGTTTACACCGGATGGAGGATCCCTGTTCTACGACGCCTGCTCGGAGTCGCTGGCGCAGGATGGAGCGGATACGGTGCAGTGGGCGATTTTTTCCCTGGATTTGGCGACGGGGAACATCATGAGCAGATTCACTCCCCCACCGGGTGTGGACGCGTTGAATCCTGCCCTGGGGAATCGGAGACCTGAGCTCATGGCGTTTGAGCTGCGATACCGGGCGAACGGCCGGACCAGTGTTTGTGCGGCCGACCTGCACGTTGGGGCTTTTGGGTCAGTGGGCTTAGTTCAAGGCGATGCAGGGACTCGTCCATGCTACGTCGGGGACGACTCGGCCCTTGTCTATACCTTTCCGGACGAGGGTTCGCTGTCGGGTTATTCCCTGGTGGTCAGGGACGTGGGGGTCGACGGGTTTACGCCTGTGGGTGCGATCGGGGTGTGGCTGCCGGATGCTGCGTTGGGCACCGTCTATCGACGGGGAGACTTTGCGGGACGCAACGAAGTTCCGGTAGTGACCGGGGGTGCCCGTTTGGTGGGGAATTATTGGGTGGCGCCGGTGGAGGTGGTTTTGACTTCAGAGGTGGTCGATCCGGACGGGAGCATTGCGCGGGTCGATTTCTATTTGGGGTCTGAACTGGTGGGCAGTGACCCGGAAGCACCCTATGAGGTGACCGTCTCCGGTTTGGATGCAGGGGAGTGGCGTTTTGTGGCGCGGGCTGTGGATAACCTGGGTGCGATGGCGGACAGCGAGCCGCTGGTGATGACAGTGATTGATCCGGCTGCGCCGCCGCGCCCCCTGCGCGGTCAGGACACCCTCCCGCTCCAG
>JBMTVN010000130.1:0-10102 GCA_049451415.1 Limisphaerales bacterium
ACGAGGAAGGCAGGGACTCCCAACCAATGGGTGCTGGCTGACGCGGCACCGCCGCCGCTTCGCTCCGGCGGCCCGGCTGGCCTCACCGTTCGGCAGAATTTGCGGCACGCAGGCGAGACCTTGAGATTGAGCTTTGGCAGCGTTCAGGTATGGTGCGTCCATGAGCATGACGGTGGAGCAGATTGTGGATGAGGCGTTGGGGCTTCCCAGTGAGGCACGCGCCCTTCTTGCGGATCGCCTGGTGGAGAGCCTGGACCCGGCGGAGGACGGTTATGTGCGGCAGCTCTGGGTGGCTGAAGCCCTCCGGCGGCGGGATGATATAAGGACCGGGCGAGTCCAGACTGTACCTGGGGAGGAAGCTTTGGCGCAGGTCCGGCGGGCGGTTGCTCGATGAGATACGAGTTCCATCCTGAGGCACTCGCCGAGTATGAGGAAGCCGCACGGTATTATGCGGGGTGTCTGGAGGGTCTGGAGCTGCGCTTTATAGCGAGTGTGGAGGTCGCGGTTCGTCAGGTCGCAGCAGCTCCGGAACGTTGGAGGTTGCTCGAGCAGGATGTGCGGCGGTGCCTGACCAAGGTCTTCCCCTATGCGATCCTTTACACTATTTAGCCTGATTACGTACTGGTTATCGCTGTGATGTACTGCCACCGAGAGCCTGGGTATTGGAGGAGGCGGGTGGCAGGAAGTGCCGCACCCGACGCTGCACCGAATGGCGGCCCCGCCACGCGGTTTGGCAATTCGGGCGGCTCGGAGGGGCCGCCATCGGTGAGCTGATCGCTAGCCTCTACACGACGAGACCCTCTGTGAATATCGATCCCAAGTCTGCAAAGATCATCAAAACCAGGTACTGGCGCAATGGGTGGGTGGAGGAGGCTGACCGGGTCCTCTCGGCTACTGATGCCGTTCACTTGTCTGAGAATGGCTGGGATCTTGGTCCAATCGAGATGAGCCATGATGCACTCGTGCGTGAAGTCATCGAGATGTCTGAGGGCATCGAGATAGAGCGGTGTGCCGCAATGTTGGCGAACTCGCTCGCATCTCGGCAGGTTCAGGATCGGTCCTTCCTGTCCTCTGCGCTCCAGGCGTTGACGGTGCCTGATCATTCCCATTCATCCACAGCGCGGTGCCCAGTCTGTGGTCTGCCCGGCACTGTGACCATTGACCAGGATGTGATGCTATTTGAGAAGATGATGTGGGGCGGTGTCCGCCTTCTTGATATGTGCTACGTGTGGCTAGATCTCAAGTTGCTTAGCGGCTGTTCTGACTCAATCGAGGGGAGCGAGGAGCTTCGGCAACTTCTTGAGCGGTTTTCCAAGGGCCCGAGGGGCCTGTCCGCATCGAAGACCGCTGCTTCGCTCAAGGCGGTCAAAGGCAACAAAGCGGAGCGCGAGATACTGGCCAGCATCCTTGGTATCTGTGATGTCCTCCAGCATCCTGACCACCCAGGCTTCTTGGCGTGTTACCCATCTTTAGATGCTCGTGAAATGCCAAACCAACACTTTATCGACCTTGAGTGGCCCTTCTGCTGGTACAACAGTGACTATGGAGTCAACCTTTCTTCATTCGAGTTGCTGACATCACCCGGGGCTAACAAGTCGATCGAGCGGACGCGGCTTCACCGCGCCACTCAGCTTTGACGTTCGATCAAAATCAGTCTCGCATGCGATCGGCGCAAGGAGTAGGTTGCCCCCATGACGGCTGAAGAAGTGAAAGCGCTGCCTTTGGCCCAAAAAATGGAAATCATGGAAGCCCTCTGGGAGGATTTGCGGGACCGTTTCGAGCAGTCGGATGTCCCCCAACGAATCAGGGACCTGCTGGATCAGCGTCGCGTGCGGGTGGAGGAGGGGGCAGCACAGGTTCTGGATTGGGACACGGTGAAGTCCGGCGTTGGCAGGGCATGATCCTGCTCAGGATATCCGAGGATGCTCTCCAGGATCTGAACGAGGGATTCCTGTTTTACGAGGCGCAGCAAGAGGGGCTGGGTGATTACTTTGCGAGCTGCCTGCGAGCGGACGTAGAATCGTTACGAGTGCATGCAGGAATCCACCGGATCGCGTACAGGAATTTCCACCGCCTTTTGAGCCGGGTTTTCCCGTATGGGATCTTCTATACGGTTGGGGACGGCGCTGCTGTTATCTGGGCAGTGGTCGATCTCCCACGGGATCCGGCTTGGATCCGTCAGAGACTGAATCCATGAGATCGAACAAGGCGTGCCACCCAGCGCGGGGTAGCCGCTCCGGGGTTTGTCGGTCGCCCTTGGCCCGGCGTGGGTGCACTCTATGTTCGACTGACTGTGTCCCATGCCGCGCTCATTCCACATAGCGGTTGCGATATTCGGAGTTCTGGTGACGATGACTGGACTCGGCGGTGTCTACTACCAGGGTCACTTCTGGGCTTCGGGGGTTGTCGCTGCGATGAACCCAGGAGAAGATGCGCTTGCGCTTGGTCTGCCCACTCTTTTCACCGCTGGAGGTTCTTTCATTGTTTCCTATGTGATCCTTGCAAGTCCTCTCACAGCATCTTGGGACCGAGACAGGCGCTTGCAGGTGTTCGCCGCTTTTGCCGTGGTCGTGCTGGGCAGTTGCGTGATCCTCAGCCGCCTCGCCGGGACGGTAGCCGCGAAAGTATTGCAGACGACGTGAAGACCCGGTCGAAACAGTCGAGCCGGCCGCATTTCGACCGCGCTTGCCTGTTTAGTTGCGGCGGTCTATCGTTCCATCATGCATGGAGAGTTCACAGCAGTGATTGAGCGTGCTCAGGAAGGCGGCTATTGGGCCGTCTGCCCGGAGGTGCCGGGCGCGAATGGACAAGGAGACACCGTTGAAGAGGCCAAACGAGATCTCGCAGACGCAATTCGTTTGATACTGGAGGATCGCCGTGAGGACGGTCTCCGCGGCCTGCCGCAAGATGCAATCCAGGACGTGGTGTCGGTATCGTGAAGCGCTCCAGTCTTCTCCAGCACCTGCGGCGGCAGGGGTGCTACCTGAAGCGAGAGGGAGCCGCTCATTCGTTGTGGACGAACCCTGCGAATGGTGTTGTAGAAGCCGTTCCGAGACATGCGGAGATCAAGAATGGTCTGGCCCGCAAGATTTGTCGCCGTCTCGGCTTGCCCGAGGCGTCCTAGGGTCGATCCAGTCGCTCCACACGCACCGCCGTCCCGCGCCTCCGTTTCGGAGGTCTCTGATGATCGCACGCTGGATTTGCTGCCAGCACCCGGTGCCAGCGGCGGTCGCTCAGCCCCGCGTTGGCTACGACAGCAGGCTTGCCGGTGTAGCCGATTTGTCCCACGTTGGGCTCATGCAGGAAGCAGTTGTCCGTGCGAGGATTGAATCGCGGCTTAAGCAGGATGCCGAGGTGGTGTTCGCCGAGCCGGGCATCAGCACGACGGAAGCAATTCGTATGTTTTTGAGCCAGGTGTGCTTGCGCCGTGGTCTGCCATTCGCCCTCTCTCTGCCTGAGAAGGACGATCTGTGACTTCCTGCCGAGATGCGGCAGCAAGCACTGGACACTCTCAATGACGACTAAACCCGGAGAGGTCTACCGTGTTGACCTCGGCGTGAGCGGCAAGGTTCATCTCATGATGGTTGTATCGAGGGAGGATTCCGGCGCAGCCAGGGCGTTGAGCCTGTGTGTTCCGATGACCACTGCGTTCCGCGGGTCAGCCTACGAGTTCGAGCTTCCGGGCGCTGCGTTTCTGACGCGGAAGAGCACAGCGAATGTGCAGGGGCTACAGGCAATCCAGCATCACGAATTGAGAGGAACTGTGGGCACGATTTACGGGGCCCCACTGGAGAAGATTCGTGGCGCGTTGCGTTATGCCCTGGACCTGTAAATGAAGCGAACAAATCAGCCCAGCCAATGGTGGGAGGGTGTCGCGGACCATCTTGATCGCCCTTGGCCCGGCGGGGGTGCGCGTGGCGTCAGGCTGAAAAATTGAAACCGATGCGAGCCATACAAATTATAGTAACACTGTGTAGTTCATTCGTTGCGTTTGCCTCGCTGGCTCACGCTGTTGAAGAGCGCGAGTTCAATGTGGCTAAGTATGGCGCAATCGGCGACGACAGGACCGATAACACAGCGGCGTTTTCGGAGTGCCTAAAGGCGGTGATCGAAGCGGGTGGAGGTCGCATGTATATTCCGGACGGTGTCTACCGCGGCAGAATTATCATTCCAGGCACCAAGGAGTGGATTACCGTTGAGATCGTGGGTGAGAGTGAACCGACCCCTGTCTTCGGAACCATCGGAGCGTTTCCTTTCCCAACGAATGGAACGGTTCTTAAATGCCTGTCGGAATCGGGCCATTCCGTCATCTTTGCGGATAACCACCCTGAGAAGTTGTACATGACGTTTTCAGGGGCTAACGTGATTCTCCGGAATCTGGATGTGCGCACCTACGATGACCCCGGCATCGGCGGCATCGACCTGCAACACGCGGCGCAATGCAAACTGGAGAACGTTTTTGTGAATACCGACACCTATAACGTACGGGCGTCCCAACCCACCCATGGCACAGCGGGAGTTGTTACCCCTGCCTGCAACAACGCTGCCTTGACGGTGTTGCGTAACGTTGTCGTGACGGGGTATCACGATGGAATTGTGGTCAACGAGCACACCGATGGGGACAATATAGTGGTCGCGAGCAATATTAACGGCCTGCACTTCCGCTTCGCCCATCATGCTTCCCGGTTCGCGCGGGTGGGCACATACCGAAACACTCATCACGTCAGCATTTCCGGCAAGCACGGGTTCTCGATCACACAAATGAACACGGAGATGCCCGGTTCCGGGCAAACGGACGCAGTCAATGTCTGGCAAACGCTCGTCAGCGACATTGAGGACCCCAAGAATCTCGGTGTTGGCGACATCAACTACTGGGTGGTCCAAGGGGGAAAGGGGGCGGTCGACCAGTTCATCAAGAATGGTGGTGTATCCATCCATGCCCGCAGAATCGGCACACCGACCGGTGTCAATGCAGCAGACTCTCAAGAGGCGCAACAAGACGCCGCAGTCCACGCGGACAAGCCGGGTGACTGAATTTCAACGTTATGCCCCAAGAATCCCCAGTGCAGATGCCTCAATGGATTCGTGAGCGGTTTCCTCCCGATCAGCGATCCGCAGTCGATCATCTCAGGGACCTGATCGACGAAGGCATGCTGAGGGAGATTGCGAAGGCGGATTACGCCTATGACGTCGAGGGGCATTTCTCAGCACTCAAACCGATCTGGCAGGGCGGCGATCTTACGGAGCTAGACTGGTGTCCGAAAGAGGTGCTTGAGCTTATTCGGTGGTCGGAACCAGAGGCCCCTGCTTGGAAGCCAGGATCGACTGGTGCACGCGGACACAAGATGCGGGCTTTCTCATGCGCGGTTTTACTGGCGTCTCCCAATTTCGAACCGGACAAGGAGACTCTGATTCAGATGGTTGATTCTGTCTCGTGTCTTGGCCCTGAGGCTCAAGAGGCGACGGCTAGGTTCCTCGTCTGGCGGCTTGGTACACTCGGCGGGGAAGAGGATCGCCCGTTTTTCGCCCTAGCTTTGGCAGCATTAATTCAGTCACTTGAGGTTTCTCTTTCCACCGCTATGGAACAGGATTTGGCCGACTGGGTGGCAGGCGAGGAATCTTTCGAGCGGGCCTACCTGACTGGATTGCACGAAAGCTATCGGAATGCTCCATGGATGTTTGGGCTCTCATTCAGTGACATGTGCAACGAGCGTTGGAAGTCTCTGATTCGGGCCATTCAGGAGAGATCAGGCTCTAATCCGCTGGGTCGCATGCTTGCCAAAAACAACACAGAATGATCAGGCATTTCTCTCAGCAACTCTCCCGCCGCGACTTCAATCCACCATGCCCATCCAGCATTCAGCTCACAGTCGAAGTCTCGCCCCCGGGGCAGGTGTGACTGAACTTCGACGTAAGGCGGTTCGGGGCTCGGGGCGACCTACTTGAAATTTGGGTGCATCGGGACAGTATCCTGTCCATATGAAGGCGATTACCTACACAGCTGCCAGAGAGGGATTAGCCTCGGCGATGGACGAGGTCTGTCGGGATCGTGCTCCTGTCATCATCACCCGAAATCGTGACCAGTCCGTTGTCATGATGTCCCTTGAAGACTACGAGGAGCTTGAGGAGACAGCTCACCTGCTCCGCAGTCCTGCGAATGTGCGCCGGCTCCTGGCAGCTATTCAATCGCTCGAGTCCGGAAAGGGGCGAGTGCGCAAGCTCCCTGCCGCGTCATGAGGCTGATCTTCGCCGAGCAGGCGTGGGAGGATTACCTCTTCTGGCAGCGTGCCGATCCCAAAGGCCTGCGCCGGGTTCACGAGTTGATCAAGGATACGATGCGTCATCCGTTCGAGGGGATAGGCAAGCCGGAGCCGCTACGCCATGCGTTGGCTGGCTATTGGTCACGGCGGATCACCGGCGAGCAGCGGGTGGTGTACAGAGCTGCCGATGATGACTTGCTGATCGCGCAACTTCGTTATCACTACTGAAGATGTCGCCGCACCAGTCGCTCCACGCGAACCGCCGCCCTGCGCTGCTGTTTCGGATGCTCCGGATTGTCGGACGCCGGGTTCGCTGCCAGCACTCGGTTCCAGCGGCGGTTGGTGAGCTTCGACGTTGGGCCAATGCGCGTCGTCTCATGCAGACAGTGAAGACGTCCACTGGGATTCTGATGATCTTGAGCCGGTTGGCTTTTGGGGATGTTCCAGCAGGGCTTTCCTAGAGCGGCGAGACCAGATGGGATGCCGCACGGCACCATTGACCTTTAGATCCAGCGGCAAAATGCCGGAAGGAAAGGAAGAGTTCTTTTGGGAGGTGCCGCCGGACGTGCAGCGCATTTACATTGAGCCGAACGTGACGGTTCATGGCGGGTTCAGGGTAGGATTCCGACCGCCGGAGAATCCCTTGCACATTGGTGGTGGTGACCGGAAGACCTCGGTGGTCGTGGGCACGGAGATGGAGCGGTGGACGGCAGCCAACGGCGTGGCGGACAATGACAAATGGAGGTATGGCACGGTGTCTGTGTTGGCCGATGCGATCGTGCATGTCTCCAACCTGACATCGAAGAACCCCAGGGGTTATCACGTTTCGGGCTACGCCAACCGGTCGGTGCTCCATGTTTCGCAGTGCGACCTGCTGGATACCCGCCCCGGGCAGAACAACAACAGCGATGGATTCATTGGCTCGGCGGGTTCGACCATTTCCGACTGCTTCATCAGCACGGGTGACGATGCGATCAAGGCGTATCACGACATGGTGATTCGGAATGTGACCATTGAGCACCACCGGAACGGCGCACCGATACAGTTTGGCTGGGGCGGAGACGGCAGCCGCGCGAAGGTTGAGATCGAGGATTTGACCATCAGGGGTGTGAGCAGGGACGGACTTTACAACATGGCCCCGTTCACTTGGGAGGACGGGACCAAGGGGGTGCGTGACGTTTCCATTAAGGGACTGAAGATTGTGCTGACCGGCAAACTCTACGACGAAGCGGCCCAGCGCTGGCTGGCGATCGGCCTGTTCGAGCTGAAGCCCGCTTCGTGCACATTGAACTTCACCGCGACCGACGCGAACATCGGCCTCCTCCGGACGGGGGTTCGAGAAACGCGCGGAAGCATCACCGTCAATGGCAGGGAGCTCCAGTAGGGCACATTACAACAAGGTCCATGGCGCGAAGGCAGGTGGCGGTCGTTGTTCCAAACAAGCACGCGCAAAATCGTTGGCGATGACGAGGAGATGTCAGGGGGGCAATGCGCCGGCAGCAGCATCGAGTGTGACCAGCATCACTTTCCCATTGCCGGGGTGGGCGACTGACAAGGTTTTGAGGAATCACGTAGCCGAAACGCGCTGCTGGAGGTGGACGTCCAACGGAATATTTGTCCTCTACTGGGGGCGGCGATTCGGATTGAATGGATTCTATGATAAAACACTCAACCGCTTCAGCAGTCGCTCTGGCTGCAACCGTGCTCTGTTGGGGGACGACCACCCCGCTGGCCCAGGAAGAGCATCAGACGAAAGCGGTACGGAAGAACTGGCAGAGGAGCATCGGCCAGTTCAGTGCCGAGCTTCGAAGCCTTGTGGCGGAGTCCTCGATACCAGCGGAGAAGGAACTGAAGGATCGGTTGGATCGCAGGGACGGCACCCTTGAAGTAATTACCGACGGATACGGTGGCGTGGTGGATTTCAACGCTGCCAAGGGAACCGTTCAGTATGAAGCGACGGAACGGTTCGCCGACGGAGGTTCCGAGCCGATCATCGATTGGGAGTTTGATCTCGCACGTGACGTGAAGGCTTTCGGGGACGGTTCCATGGTCTTGATTCCGAAGCTGACGGAACCGGTCCAGGGCGAGCGGAAGCCGGATGAGGTTCCCATCTTGCAGATTACTGTCACCAAATCGGATGCCGGTCCCTTCCGGGCGGGTGACCGGGTGAGGTTGGAATCCTCGATTGACGATTTCTCCCGGTTCAGGAAGGACTTTGGCCGGGCAACTGGACTCGTCGTGGTCTATTACCTGGAGCAGGCGCCAAACCCGGTCTTCCTGCTCAAATTGGGTGAGGCCAAAATCAATCGGATTGAGCACCCAGACGGTGCCAATCAACCTGCTGCCGCTCTGGATTCAGAGTCGAAGGGCAGCCTGAACTCCAAAAGTGAACCGGAGGCGAGCGCCCGATAGCAGATCGCAAGTGTTGGATAGTGTCCCGCAAACTAATTTAGCCATGCCAATTCAATCGAAAACCACACCAGCTAGAGTTGCTGCCAGCGAGTGGCAGAACCCGGGAAAAGCGCTTCGCGGTCTTCTCGAGGGGAATAGTCTGAACACCAGCATCACCCTGATTCGTTATGTCACTGACGTTGTTGGCGAAGGACCGGCCCTGCATGTGCACCCATATGACGAGGTCTTCACGATCACGGAGGGCAGGGCACGGTTCACAGTTGGCGATAAGATTATCGATGCAGAAGCCGGTGACGTGGTTTTGGGGCCTGCCAACATACCGCATGGCTACCAAAACCTGGGCCCGGGGAGACTCGACTCACTGGATATTCACCTTAGCCCGGAGTGGATTCAGTACAATTTGGCGAGTGGTTGGGACGAGTCGAGTGTTCTCGTGTCCGCCACGTCCAAAGTCGACTCCAGGAAAAGCACTGATAGTTGACTTGGTCATGCAGACTGTCTGTGCCGGGTTCTTCATGCTGATATGAGGATCAAACAACCACGAGGATAGCCGGTCAGTTGGCTGGCTGAATGACCGTGTGAGGGACGGTGGGCGTTCCTTCTTTGAATACCCAATGGAAACGTCAGGTCAGGTGGATTAACTCTGCCTGAGCAGAGGGTTCCCTGCGCCATGCGTCGTCGTTGGAACATGTGAATGAAGGACGGAGCACTATTTGATGGGCGAGGGTTACGGTTTGTTACGTGAGGATCTCATCCTTTTACTAACCTCGCGTTGAACTGTTCGGCGTCTGCAATGAGATTGATGTCTGTTCCTTGCCTCCAGTGTTCGGAGATAAGTGGTTGGATTCGCCGGTCGGCCTCGGCGTTGAGCAGAGGCAGTCGCTTGGGTTTTACTTCCCGTTCCGAACTTCGGCGGGTTAGCGTGCAATTCCTATTTCCATGGAACCGACAACCTTTGAGGGTATTCGACCTGAGTTTCTGGAGGCTGTTGCGTCAGCCCGTTTCAATCTTTGGCTGGCTCCACTGTTCCTGGCGGCCCCGCTCTTGTTGCTGGTATCCGTCCTGCGGCGCTGGCATTGGGCTGTGATTGGCGGGGTGACTTTGCTTGCAGCCTTCGCGACCTGGATCTCTTACTTTGGGTATTCGGAGACGATCTGGAAAACCATGGAGGCGCACGCCGAGACCTCGGCTGAAATCGATGAGGTGACATCAGATACGGATCGGGTCTTCGGCCCCTTCTTTCTCGGTATACCCATTCCGGTGGTTTACTGCACAGCCTGGTGGGCGATTGCCTTCGGTGGCTGGTGACCCAAAAACTGCGGGCGAGGCGGAGCGCTTCAGTGCAGTTGGGGTCTGAGGACAATGGAAAGGCTTGATAGGTGGGTGAACGCGCTCTTTTGGGGGGGAAAATCGCTCCGAAGGGCGGATAT
>JBMTVN010000131.1:0-10099 GCA_049451415.1 Limisphaerales bacterium
CCCACATCAACAAATGGTCCCCGTCCAAGGTTTGCTCCACCTCCAAAACCTCGCCCCGCGTCACGGCCACCCGAGCACCGTCAATGTAGAAGGCAAAGGAATCGCCGGCACCGGCAGAGGCAATGCTCATGGTGAAACGCACGGTCCTTGGACCATGAACCTCCACCACGATACGACCAGCTTGCCCCGCAGCCCCGGAAGCACTGACAAGATTGGGTGAACCGGTCTGACCCTCCCATGAAATGTCACCGATGAAACCAAAACGGCTGCTGCCGGTCAGAGCAGAAATACTCGGACCAGCCAACGGACCCGGATCAAGGGTCAGGTTCACACGATAGAACTCATTGCCGATCCCCTGCTCCAAAGACTCGCCCACCAGCTTGAAACCCTCGGCATCGGTTGACTCCTTGAATCGCGCTCCAGCAGGCTCCCATTCCGCCAACTCTCCAGAGGATTGGATAGACCAGCGTAAATCCGCCGTTTCTGAAGGACTACGTCCCCCGGGAACAAGCAACTCAGGCCGCCCATCCAAGATCCTCAACTTCAGCGGGCTACTGGATGTATCTACCCCGAAGGCATAGGTGTTGAGCGCCCGCTTCACCAGGTCCGGGTATTCGGTGATTAAAGCAGCCATCGAACCAATCTGCCCCTGCGTGGCAGCGGACAGCCAGCGGTCAAAACCAGCCCCGTAGACTGCGGCAGAATTCAAACCGGCGTAGAGCAGGGCCTGATGTGGGTTGGCAAGCTGGTAACTATCCGAGGAAACCAGCTCAAGCAGGATCATGCGTGGCCCATCAGCCAACCCTCCCGCAAGGGCTGTGATCTCCAAAACCCGCGAACCCATACCAGCCGGCATCGTAATGGTGCCCGGCACCGAACCAAAATGCACCCCCGCTTCAGCAGAACCGGCAGTGTCCAGCCCCAGCAACAAGTCTTCCGAAAGGTCGCCATCCCGATGCACCATCACCCTGGCAGGTTGGTCCAAATCCACCACCGCGTTGGATTGTAAAACCTCCAGCCAGACATTAGGCCTGTCCTGAACAGCCCCGACCACCGCAGCCCCGGCCACCTCGTACTTGTGGCTGGACAAAACCTCCACCTGCCATGCCTCACTCCCCTCGGCATCAAGATCCGGCACAGGCCGCAGCACCAGGGTCTTCACGGTTTCACCCCGCTCAAAACTGACCATGAGGCGTTCCCCCTCACTCTCACTCACACCCTCCACCACCAGGTCACGACCCAGCGCCTCTTCAAATAATCCTAGCGGAACATCCAATGCCCCGGCTACACCCGCACCACTGCGCGTTACCTGCAGGGTGATCGGTTGCATCAAGGATTCTCTGAGGATTACGGAAGAGCTCCCCGGTGCAACCGCCAGCTGAACATCCGTCGGAATACTTAGGCTTCCCATATCCAAATGACCTTCAACCACCATTTGGGACAACTCGGCGGCTCCCACCACCACGTTCTCCAGCACAATCTCCTGCTGGATTCCCTCCGGCCGCTGTACCACCAGCACACTGTCAATCGTCGGAACCGGCGTCGAAAAGTTGCTGTCCAAACGCACACTCACGTACGGCCTCGCATCCCCTCTCAGCCCCCAGAAGAAAGCCGACAAATCAATAATGTCCTCATCCATGGAAAAGTCGGTGATCCGATCCCTCCCGGTATCAATCTCACCAAACACAAATCGATCCGCCCCGCCACCACCACTCAGGACATCGTCCCCAGGCCCTCCCGAAATAGTGTCGTCGCCCGCCCCCCCGGCCAAATGGTCAGCACCATGCCCACCCCGGATGATCCGCGCGCGGGTCGAAACACCCTCGGTCAACTGCACCGCCGCCAACTCTGCACTCTGATCCCAAACCACCTGACCACCCCACTTGGACCGCAGGTAATCATGAACATCCCGCAACTTCTGCTCCGGCAACGCCGTCCCATAGACCACCAACTCCTGTAATTGCCCGGCAAACGGCGCAGTCGCCACCAGCCCCCCCGTCGCCACCGCTGGACGCATCGCCCCCAACGTGGGCAATACCGGATCCAACGCCTCTGGCACTACATTCTCCCCATCATAGTGCAGCCCGAAAATGTTCTGCAGCATCACCCCTTCACGACGGAAAATCGAGGTCGTGCCAGTCGCGGAAACCCGCTCAAACCCACGCACAGCAACACCGTCCAGCTGATACTCCACCGCGCCCGGATAGGAATTGGCCTGCATCGTCGACGCGAGTTGCAAATAACCGCGGTTGCACGCCATCAGGGTCTGAGCCGCCAGCGTCCCCCCCGAACTGCGATAGGCCGCCAAAATCGTGTGGTCGCCTTGAGGCAAAGCATTGTCCACAAAGAACAAATGAGCCCCCGATGACACGCTGAAATCCGCAGCCCCGTCCCTCACCATCGGTTGATAACCGGGTGACGGCTGCATCGCCGCATACCCGTTCCCCGAACGATCTCTCCAACTGGAAATCCGCGTCCCCTCCCCCGCAAGATCCCGACCATCCAGCCAAAACACCGCGTCTCGACCATCCATCCCGCCCGGAGACACGACGCGAATCATCGCCAATGAAGACGATGCCTCCACGCCGTCACTCAAATCCACCGATAGATTACCCTCAGTCACGGAGCGATCGATGTGCACCAGCGTCATCCGACCGGACTGCAAATCCGCCAGACTCAGTGAACGGCTTTCACCCGCTGGAACCACCGCATCATCCAATTTCAACACAAAGGCCCCACTCGCAGGTGCTGTTACTCCCACCTGGATGTCCTCAGGCACATTGTCCGCATCCAGCACATTGAACCACAAACCAGCTTCTCCCGACTCCGGCACATACAATTCCGAGTTTCCAAGGAGAGGCACGGTATTACTGCTCTCCGGATTGCTGCCAGCCCGAAACTCAGCCAGATTGGTCCACCCATCCCCATCCATATCACCTTGCCCATCGCTCGGATCATTGGGATCCAACCCATGCATACTCTCCCACCAGTCCGGCAAACCATCCCCATCGGAATCAGTCATGTCTCCAGCTACGATCAGGTCCATACGATTCTCACTGGCTCGGCTGGCAAAACTGATCGGATAAAACTCCCGACTGCCGTCGGGCAAGGTGGCAGGAATTCCGTCCACGGTGACCTCCTGCACCCGAAACTGTACCTCCTGACCCGAAACCGCCAAATACGCCGGCTTCTGGTTGCTATCCGGTAAAAACTTCAATGGAACCCCCAACGCATAGGAGTAGGGCTTCAAATCACCGGAACCAACCGGCCTCAGCCACGTGGATAAGGTAACCCGGTTCGCCGGATCCGACTGGTTCACCAACGTCACCTCCAGCTTGCCGGACTGCAGCAATACAGCGTGACCGCCCGAAACCTGCCGCACCTGGCCATAAAACATGACCTCACCATCGGTGAATCCTTCACCCTGCACCACAATGTTCCAAGCCACCCCGAACAGGAGAGCCTGCAGGAGCACCAATGCCGTTTTCATGGAAAGCTTTGTCATCTTACTGGCCCTGATGGGAATAGGTCATGAAGTGGAGCTTGATGTCGGTGATGTTGTTGGCCAAGCGCCTGAGTCCTTCCTCTGCATCAACATGTAAACCCGCACCAGGAATCACCAGCATCCATTCCGAGTTCCAAACAGAACGGCCGATCAAGCGGGTATCCAGCGTGATCTCGCTGTCATCCGCCAGAGGATCCCCGTTGTCATGGTAAACCCGGAAATCACCGTGGCGTCGCAGACTGCCAAAAAGGCCGTCCACTCCGTCCAGGCTCGGGAAGTAACCGGGTGCACTCAACTCACTCCGGTTGATCGTGAATGGCGTCGGAATCCGCTGCTCAACCACATTCCATGAACGGATTGCAGGCTGACCCGAGGATGAGGTCCGGACATAATCCGTCCCAATCGGCACAAGATACGCCCTCGGCGTAGTCGTAAGCCCGGCCGCATTATAGTTCTCCAACCAGACCCCAACCCCTCGAATCTTGGTCGCGTAATTCGCCACGCTGTAAGAGTGGTCGCCCTCCGCAAGCGCTCGCCCAAAGAAGTTCACCCCATTGTTGATCTCCGATCCGAACCGGATCACCAAACCTGGCTGCTTACCCTCTTCCGGCGTCGAGAATGGGCGGCAGTGCCGCACAAACTCCGGCATGCTCGCCAGATCCTCAACAATCCTTACGTTCAAGGCATCCTTCCAGCGATTGTCGCTGGCGACGGAAGCAGATGGATCCGTGCCGTTATGCGGCAGTATCCGGAACAGCTCCGTGCGCAACGACATCTTCTCCAACTCCGACTGCGGATTATCAATGCCCAGCTGGCCCTTCAGGACCTGGAAATTGGCATTCAACTGGTTCAGCAACTCCGCCAAGCCACCCTTCCCGGTTTGAGGCTCCCCGTCTACCCACAAGCCCAGCTGGCGCTCCCTCACTATGGCGTCCAGCACATCCCCAACAGCAGCCGGATCCCCCGCTCCTAAACTTGTCTCATAGTCATATGCCCTGGCCGCCAACCACGCATACCGCGACGCATGGTTGAATGCCGCCTGATACTTCGACAGCGACTCATCCCTCGACAAACGAAACACCATGTCCCGGTAACGGTTAGCCTGCACAGCCGCCGCCAACCCCGTGTTGAATCCCTCCCGCTCCGTCAATAACCGGAATCCCTCAGACAGTGCCGTGAAATACTCCTGCCGCCTCATCTCCAGCTCGTGCACGTGAATCCCAATCTCCGTCCGCAGCTCAGACTCGTCCGCACCAAACCGCGCTATTTCCCCCATCGCATTCTCAATGGCATTAATCTCATCCAGACGACCCGAATGCCGCTCCAGATCCGCAATGGCCTCATCCCGGGCCATCTCTGCAATAAGAACCGCAATCTGAGCCGCATTCCCCGTCAGCCATGACACAAACTTGCCCAGCCCAGTAATGGTGTAACCCGCGGCAGCAGCCGGCGCGAAAATATCATTGGAGAAACCAACAGAGTCGGGGAGAGCCTTCTCACTAATTCCCTGAACCTCCGTAATAGTCTTCACCGCATTCTCCGCCACCAGCTGAATCGACTTCTGCACCAATATCAGGCTGTTCGTGACCTTGCGTATGGTCTCAATCTGGTCGCCTATGTCCTCCCTCCGCGCGGCCTGCTCAATCTCGTTCGCCAGGGTGATGATCAGTGTGTGATAGTGCTTCAGCATCCCGATGTACTCGTCGGATGCCTTCCGCAATGCCAACTCCTCCGAGATCATGGCCTCCAAAGCCTGCTGCACACGCCCGTAACTGCGCCGTTGTCCCCATTCCGCGGAAGTAACCTGAAATGCATAGGCCGCTGTCCTTCGCACTGGAACAGAAACAGTATCCAGCACGTTCACATAGGAACCCAACACATCGTTCTCAACGTAAGCCTCCACAGTCTCCTTCAATTGCCTCATGCCCAAGTCATCATCACCCAATGCGGTCTTGTAATACTCCACCAGGGTATCGTTGTTGCTTAAACCCGACTTGTACTCCCTCGCCTCAGCCGGAGTCAGCTGGATGTCAACAAAATCCAACCCAGCCCCCTCAGACTCCATGAACGGGATATAGCCATCCACCTTGGTCTCATCCAGATACATGTAAAGCAACGTGTCCGGCCCCACATACCCCTCGGGATACAGCTTTCCAAACCCGATCTGGCCGTCATACGGCGTGCCAAAAATCTCAATCAAACGATTGCGGTAATCCAAATCCTGGCTAAAGGCCTCGGCAATCAACCCCTCAGTGTCTCCCGCCAAGCTCCGCAACTTCTGGTTGGCCTGCGAAGCAAACTCCAATGTGGCCAAAGCGTTCGCTGCCGCCACCTTCGCCCGCGCATAGACCTGCTCAAAATGGGACCTCCTGTCGCCTCCCGAAGCGTTCTCGTAAAACTCCGTCTGGATGTCAAAGGCAATGGCATCGCCATCAAATCCAAGGGGGTTCAGCCCGCCATTCGCCTCGTCCATCGCCACCTGAATCTCATACAAACCCGCAGCCACTTCGTTGATCTCCGCCCGAACCCCCGAACGCTCAAGCAAATCCAGGTTCTCGGCCGCACCCGCCCCGTCGGGAAGCAGATCATCCGCATCCTCAGGCAACAAAGCATTGGCCACCATCCAGTCAAAGTACGCTCCCTGCCCTGCCCGGTGTGACCATTCCGACACCCCCCACGCCCGTGCCGGATCAGCCCCATCCGTATACCCCTGCCACTGCCCGTCCGGATCCTGCGTATAGTTCAACCGGTAGGTACCACGCACAATGTCTCGACCCGCCCGCGCCTTCGCCGATGCCAGATGCGCAAAGGTCTTTTCATCCAAATAATCCACCTCCAGCACATTCTGCATCAGGGAATACAGCTCTGATCTCGTCTTCCAGCTGAATCCCGGATGCTCCAAAAGAGTGTAATGCATGCCGATCGCCGAAACATAGTGCCCCCACGCATCCCCGTGCCCCTGAGGATACAGGGCCCGTGCATCATCCTCGTTGATGAAACCATCAGCATTCTCGTCATACACATTGTAGTTGATGGTGTAGGCCGCCTCTCCCAGTCCCTTGGCGTAATTCCAGAAAAGCCGGTTATACACTGGATAGCTCTTGCGGAAATCCGTCCCTCGCAACAGCGCCAGTTCCTCATGCATCAAATCCGCCTCCATGTTCTGGAATGCATGGGTGAACGCAACCACGCTGCCCAGGCCACTGTCGTCGGTCACGGTGATCGTGGAGTCCTGCGCATCGCTGTACGCTTCATTCGCCAACAGTTGATACAACACCGACAATCGAGTCGCCGCCAGTAACAAAGCCTGCTGAACCGCATCGGAAGCATTGCCGTTGCTCGAATTGTCAATCGACAGCTCACGCGCCCGAGCCAGCACGGTCTCATACAATTCAATCAAACCCGTGTTCTCAATCACGTCCTTGTCGGAGTTCAATGCTACCTTCCCGGCGTAGGGCGGCCCCGCAATCTGGAGCTGACTGCTGTAGGTCGCCGGACTTTCGGTGTTGAAGAAATCTGTGTAGCGAGCCTCGTAGGGATTGATCCGGTCCAGCACCCGCTTTACCCAGCCCATAATCAATTGCGGAATATAGCGCCTGCTGCCGTCAGCCTGGACCTGCGGCGAATTCGCCGCGCCCGCCCACTGAAACGGCGCCGGACTCCCAGACCTCCAAGCCGCAGCAGGATTGGCCACCTCAAAGGGCACCAGCTTCCAGCCGCTCTCGCTCCGATGCCGATACCGCACCAAAACCAACTTGTCTGCCAGGGTCACATTCGGGCTTCCCTCAAAGACAATGCTGTGCAAGCCGAGATGACGCTTGAAGGGATCGCTCTCTGCCTCCATCACCGCCGGCGGAATATACTCCTGCCAATCCGGATCAGGCGTCCCCGTCGCCAGTGACGCAATCTCGTTCGCCAGATTGGAGTCCAAGGCCGTCGCGTCCCGAATCCACCACTCGTAATACAAATCCCCCGTGTTCGCCCCGAACTCACCGTTGTGCTGCAGGGAGATCTTCTCGCTAAAGGCATCCGCCGGTTCCACCACCGCCACCGCGCCACGATAGCGCTCAGGCACAATCTCAATAATGTGGAGGCTCACCGGAGCACCGTTCAGCTCCTCCCGGTTGTTCTCTGCCAGGGTAATGTAAAAACTCCCGGTGTTCAGGTTCGTCAGCAATCCCGGGTTCGGAACCAAAGCCGAGCCCACCCCAAAACTGTCTAAATGCACCACCTCCGGAACGGTTGAAGGCGCCTTGGCAGACAAATCGCTCAACCAGAATGTCTTCAAATCATCAGGATAACTTGCCGGCACATCCTTAATCCCCTGCCAGTTCTCTGAACTCGTCCCCTTCGCACCATTCGGGTTCTGGGACATTGCGTATAGATCGTCAATCTTCCCCGTCCAGGCTGGCTGGCTGGAAAGCGCGCTCAACGCCGCATACTCAACCGCCGTCAAAACATTAGGTTCCAAAATGTTGACCGGATCAGGACCTGAAGTCAGGTCAGAATCTCCACTCTCCTTGCCGTTCAGCAAACCCCGGAAAACCAGCTTCTCCGCCAATGAATCAAAGTAGAACCGCTTCGACAAAGATCCCGGCAACTCCTTGAAATACCAGCGCTCAGCAACAATCGACACATCGCTGGTGGCCTTGGAAGGATCATGACCCGCCGGCAAGAATCCCGCCTCTTTCATCTGCGCAACGCTGAACCGCACCTCCCGCCGGTCGAGTGGACGAATCACCATCGCGGAAGCACCCCCTATGTCGCTCTTCCGCAAATTCATCTCGGGTGTTGCACTGTCATAGACCATCTCCGCAGCCGCCATCGCCACCAGGGCAGGCAAACCCTCGGAACCCGGTGTCTCATTGAAATATTCCCCGCCCTGATAAGCCAGTGTCTCTCCACGCTTCAGCTTCGGGTACCCCGTCCTCCAGTAGGTCTCATACTCCACCTTGCGGGGAGATAGGGAACCCCCCAACCCCGTGAACACCCCGTCGTCAGGAACCCACGCCACCGGCGTCCCAACTTCCGTCCCCGGAAGATAGAAATCACTCCGCATCGGATAGAAAAACTGGTGGAAAAACCTCCCGCCACCAGATACCACCCACGCATTCAAATTCACATCCCGCCACAGCGAACGCTGGTTCACTCCGTTCACCTGCATGCTGTTGCCTCGCGCATCCACCATCACCGCGTTGCCAATCGCCAGATTCACCGGATACGGAGCAATCAGCAAATCACCAGCCGCTGCCCGATACTGAAACCCATACTGAAAATCATAAGACCGACCCGCCTTCATCGTCAGAAAGCGATCCTCTGGATTCTCCGCACTCTCGTACAACAACCCTGCCACCTCATCCCCGTTGAGGTCCTCCGCCTGCCCCCCGGTGTCTTCCGGACGAGGAAAACCAATGGAACCACTACGCTCTTTATAAACCCGGTAAGCCGCCATCTCCCGTTCCCCAGTCAGCAAGTTGTTCGCCTGCACCAGAACCCACGGCTCGGATGTGTATTCCGCCGGCGAGTTCTTCTCGAATCGGTTCACCTCAGCCTGCAAGGCAAAGGCAGCCATTGGAGGATTGTTGGGCACATCCTCACCGACATTCTTGAGACGGAGCGCCGCGCGACCGGCCGGGGCCACCAGCGCATGCTCCTCATTCGGATTGTATCCCGCCACCCCACGGTCCGGCTGATTGTAAACAGCCAGCCCGGAAAAGGACTCGGCATCATACACGCGCTGTGGAAATCCGTTCCGGTCCACACCCTCGGATCCGATCCGGCTCGCAATGTAAATCGCCTTGTCCTTGTGCGCCCCATACCGCGGAAAGGTAATGTCGTTGTATCGGGCGGTAATATATGGCCAGGCCACGTTCGGATGCTCCTGCGGCGCCAGGTGAAACGGGTTCTCATAATAGGCCACCTGCAAAGGTCTGCCCACCGCGTCCGGATGCCGGTAAACAATCGAATCGTTCACCGGAAATATCGGACCCCAAAGCCCCACAATCGCATCCCGCTTGTATAGGTCCGCATTGTAGTTCGAGTTCTTGTCCAGAATATAACCGCCACCACCGAAACCGGCGTTGTCCAGCGTGCTCTCCAACCGGGTAGCCACCTCACGCGGATTAACCCGCCCCCATGCCGGATTCTCAGCACCCACAGGAACTCGAATAGTCCCAATAGCCACATCCGTCAGACTTCCCTCATTGCCAAAAACCTCCGCCTTAACTCCATTCACGCTCCCTAACTCAACAGCCTCAGGCTCCATGCTGAACCAAAGCAGAGGCCCGACCCCATCCACATCAGCCTGACGCCTCGTCCGCAATCCCAGGATGTCCGCACGCGTAAATGCCGCAGAGTTCGAAACCCTGTATAGCCGAAGCTGATCCAGCTGCAGTCCAGTCACCAAATCAGCCCCAATCCCAATCCTCAGGGAGTCAGCGTCAACCCCAGCACCCAGCAAAAACCTCGCTGCCCCGTCCCGCGGCACCGAACTGAGCCTCATCGCCAGACTCCTGGATAACCCGTCCAGGGTGTAGTTCACAGAGGCTTGCGTGCTGCCCTCAGAAACCTGAATCACATGATGCCTCCATGAGG
>JBMTVN010000132.1:0-9970 GCA_049451415.1 Limisphaerales bacterium
CCGCTCCAACACCCCCCTCCAGGCCCTGAACCTCTTCAATAGCCCCTTCACCCTGCAACAGGCCAATACCCTGGCCTCCCGCCTCCAGTCGGAAGCCGGCCCCAACCCCAACGAACAAACCTCCCTCGCCTTCCAGCTCGCTTTCGCCCGAAACCCGGATGCCCTCGAACAAGCATCCTCCTCCCGGTTCATCGCCCAACAAGGCCTTCCCGCCTTCTGCCGGGCCCTGTTCAATACCAGCGAATTCCTCTTCGTGTTCTAACCCCCCCATGCATATCTCCCCACACCCCCTGCTCAACCGACGCAGCTTCCTCCGCCACACCGGCACCGGCCTCGGCTCCATCGCCCTCACCCACCTGCTCCACCTCAACGGCCTCCTCGCCAATACCCAACGCCAAAGTGCCCCCGGCAAATATCCCATCCGCCCCGATATCAACCCCGCCAATCCCAACGCCGCCAGACCACCCCACTTCCCCGCCGCCGCCAAACAGGTCCTCATGATCTTCTGCTCCGGTGCCTGCAGCCAGCTCGATACCTTCGACTATAAACCCGACCTCATCCGCTACCACGGCCAACCCATGCCCGGTGCCGATAAGCTCATCACCTTCCAGGGCGAACAAGGCATGCTCACCAAAAGCCCGTGGGAATTTAGACCCCGCGGCCAATGCGGGAAAATGGTCTCCGACCTCGTCCCCCACCTCGGCGACCTCGTCGATGACATGTGCTTCATCCACTCGCTCACCGGAGATACCAACACCCACGGCCCCGGTGAAAATTTCATGAACACCGGGTTCACTCTCGATGGCTTCCCCAGTATCGGCGCCTGGTCCACCTATGCCCTCGGTAGCGACAACGAAACGCTCCCCGCCTACGTCGCTATCCCCGACCCTCGCGGCACCCCGCAGTCCAGCGTCAATAACTGGGGACCTGGCTTCCTCCCCGCCGCCTTCCAAGGCACCCAGTTCAGCGCCACCCAACCCGTCCGCAACCTCAACCGCCCCGCATCCATCCCCCCATCCAGCGACGACGCCACCCGTAACTTCCTCAAACAGCTGAACCAACACCACCTCCAACACTACCCCGGGGATACCGAACTCGCCGCACGCATCTCCAGCTACGAACTCGCCGCCCGGATGCAGCTCTCCGTCCCCCAAGTCAGCAACCTCACTTCCGAACCCCAACACATCCTCAAGATGTACGGTGCCGATGAAACCGGCACCCCCCTCAAAGACCTCAAGGCCGCCTACGCCCAAAACTGTATCCTCGCCCGTCGCCTCATCGAGAACGGCGTCCGCTTCGTCCAGCTCTTCAATGGCGCCTACCAAACCGGAGGCGAAGGCGTCAGCAACTGGGACGGACACAAAATGCTGGAGGAACAATACAGCAAACACGGCCCCGTCATGGACCAACCCACCGCCGCCCTCCTCCGTGACCTCAAACAACGCGGCCTCCTCGAACATACGCTGGTAGTCTGGTGCACCGAGTTCGGACGCATGCCCACCTTCCAAAAAGGCGCCAGCGGACGTGACCACAACCCGAACGGCTTCACGGCCTGGCTCGCCGGAGCCGGCGTCAAGGCCCCCTTCTCCTACGGATCAACCGATGACTTCGGCTACCAAGCCGCCGATAACGTCGTCACCGTCCATGACTTCCACGCCACCATCCTCCACCTCCTCGGACTCGACCACGAAAGACTCAGCTTCTACCACAACGGCATCGAACGACGCCTCACAAACGTCCACGGCAACGTCATCAAAGACATTCTCAACACCTGAGAAACTCCCCAAGCCAACCCAACCAACAGATCATGGCCTGACGGATTCTTGGGACACGTGTCCCGAGAATCCGTACACCACTACCTTCCTGGTCGGATCCGGGAACGCCCTCAGCCTCTTGCTCGCCCAAGAAATCAGCGCCGCCAACGGTAAGCCGCCAGTGCGTTGAGCTCGCGCACATAGAGACCGTCCTCCACCACCGCCAGGTGGGCCCATGTGTCCTGCTCGGCAATCTTGCGCCGATCAAGGATTTCCATCTGTTCGGGATTGGCCCGCATCAGAATCAATTCACCCCGCTCGTCCAGCGCCAGGATCCGATCACCCTGCGCCACCAGGCTCCAATACTTCCCGAACGACTCGTCACTCGTCCAGCGCTCAGTCCCCGACTTAAGGTCAATCGCCACGACTCGCTGGCTGCGCAGATGTTCGTAAGCCACTCCTTCCACTACCACAGGCGTCGACATGTAACCCTGCGCCTTGTAGCTCCATGCCTCTTCAACCCGGAAACCGCCGTCGGCCCGCTCCACGCGATAGCCAATCGTCTTGCCGCCATAGGTACTGGTAAACACCACGTCCCCATGAACCAGCGGCGTCAAAATGTTCATGCCCCGAAACGCTTTCACCTCCTGCTGCCATAAGACTGTCCCGTCTACCGGATCCACCCCGGCAAGGGTATTCCGCGTCTGCACCAGCAACTGGCGCAGCCCGGCCAGCTCAACCATCACTGGAGACGAGAACACGCTACCCCACATCCCTCCCTTGTCCTGCAAAGCCCTCCACTGAATCTCTCCCGTGCGCTTGTCCAGCTTCAGGAAGCTCGCACCCGCCTGCACATACAGGTCTTCACCGTCCACAAGGGGAGAACAAACAAAACCGAAATCCGGTTCCGGCGCATCCAGCTCCTTGACGAAATCCTTCTGCCAAACCACCTCTCCTGTCGCACCGTTCAAGCACACCAAGACATCCCTCATCCCCGCCACATACAGATGCTCCCCGTCCCAGGCGGGGGTCGACCGAATCCATGAGCCATTCGATCTCGCGAAGAATGGAACACTCATTGCGCCATCCCAACCCGTCTCCCAAAGCACTTTGCCCGAGACCCGGTCCAGAGCCGTCACGACCTCCCGCTTCTTGTCCCGGGTCTCCGTGGTAAACACCCTGTCGGCAGTCACAATCGGCCCGCTGTAACTCGGCTCCAGTTCAACTCGCCATACCTGCTCAAGATGCTCCGCGCCAACGGATGAAGGCCAGGGTGTGCCGCGGAACTGGCCATCGCGCTCCGGCCCCCTCCACTGTGGCCATTCCGATGCCATCACGGAGAATACTGCCAACACACACGTTGCTCCGCCTACATATCGCACTAACGGGTTCATCCACCTAATAGAGCGCAGCTTCCCCCAACCGCAACCCCTCCGTGGTCTTACCAAAGCAACCCATTGCCTCCCAACAGCTTAACATCGATAACCCCCCGCTATTGGGCCTTACGGCCGCTTTTTGCCCCCAAAAGGAGGCTGCAAGCCCTGGCGACAACCAAGCCGTGATCGAACCTCAGAATCGCGGAAAGCGGACCAGCACCCGACTCCCTCAGGCAGCTTTAGGGAGTCAAACGAAGAAGGACCACGGCAGGTTGCTGCAATTCTGGAAGTGTCAAATGTTCACCAGCCTCAAGCCTCCCACCCCGCACTGCGGTCAGGTTGTGATTGTCATCCACCAACTCCAGCTGGAATCCAATTTCCCCAGGCCAGGGAAGACCTTGCAACTCCAGCTCCACCGTTTCGTCCTGCCCTTTGAAACTGCTGAGCAGCACGGTACCGGATGCGCCGTCCGGACTTAGCCCGGCAAGGAGCGCAACTTCACCCTCGCGGCATTCTCCCGACCAGACCCGGTTGGGCGTTTTGAGCATTTCGCTGAAAGCCTTGAAAGCATAGTAGGTCTTCTGTGGCACACCGTGCATATTGAACATCCCGAACATCTGGACCTCAGCCGTGTAGAAGTTGGCCATGTCGACGGGCGCGTCCTGCAGGGACATCAGGACCCAGGCAGCAAACGCTGCTCCTTTGCTCCCTTGGACCTCCGCGGCCCATCGCTCCCGCACCTCACCCTGCCCATCACGCATCATGGGCATCCAATCCTCGCGAGGCAGGTAGTTCCATTCGTTGCAATGGCTCTCTGTTTGCCGAAATCCGTGAGCATCCAGCAGCTCACGGATGGCTCGGGCGCGCTTCGCATAATCGGAGGGCTCACCGCTGTAGCGATGCCACGAGAAGAAATCCAAGGGCACGGCGTTCTCTCCACAGTAGTCCAAAAAGCGCACGAGGAATTCCCCCGGCTCGAATGCTCCATCCCGGAATCTGCCGGTATCTCCGACCGAAGGACCACCCACCTTCAACTCGGGCCAACGGCGTTTGATCTCCCGCGCCGTCACTGCATACAGCTCGAAAAACTCTTCGGGCGTCCCGGTCCACATCGCCGGCCGGTTCTCCGGCTCATTCCAAATCTCCCAATACTCAATTCCCCAATGCTTTCCCTCAGCCCAACCGTCGTTATAGTGCGCGATAATCCGGCAGCACACCTCGGCCCACTTCTGCAGGTCAGCCGGAGGATGGACCCGATACTTCGTCATCGTGTGTTCGATGCTCTCTCCCAACCGGTAAACGATCGGCGACCCGACATCCTTAACTGCAGCCAGATAGTCGTCGGTAGCCCGAAAGTCATAGTTCTCCGCCACCGCCGCATCATCCCTGAAGTCGCGGAAGATCGTGCTGATATCGACGGCGTCGTAGTTGACCCAAACGACATCGTGCAATCGCGTAGACGGGAGGCGCAGCTGGCGGTGGTAGTCCCGCAGATCGACCATGCCGCGATAGCAAAGAGGGCCGCCATTCACACCGTGCAGAGGCCGAATCACGCCCACCTGACGCGAGAAATCCACTGTGGGGCGCAGCGTATCTCCGGCGTCCGCATCAATGGTCAACCATCCAACGCCAATACCCAGCAGCCACCCGCCGAAGCGTTTCAGGATTCTCATCCCCCTAAACAGACGGATTCCATCGGATTGTCCAGTCGCTTCCGCAAGACTCCAAGTAAACCGATCGCCAGGAGCATTTTGAAAACTGCTTTTACATGCTGCACACATCTCCTGTTTAATCCTGCCTTACCTGACACGACCCTGGCCTGAGACTTCTCCGAACCCAAAACACTCCATACTGCAGGGAACCCCATGCGCTTCTTGTTGCTGATTGCCATCTACCTGTTCACTCCACTCCTCAGGACGACTGTCCCCGCCTCGCCCTACCAGGAGCCCTGGCGTCCGCAGTTCCACTTCACGCCCCCGGTGAACTGGATGAACGACCCTAACGGCATGGTCTACTACGCGGGCGAGTATCATCTTTTCTACCAATACAATCCGTTTGGCGATCGCTGGGGACATATGAGCTGGGGACATGCAGTAAGCCGTGATCTCCTGCACTGGGAACACCTGCCCGTGGCTCTCGAGGAAGCGGATAACATCATGATCTTCTCCGGCAGCGCAGTCGTGGACTGGAAGAACACCAGCGGCTTCGGCAAGAACGGACAGCCCCCCCTGGTTGCCATCTATACCGGTCACCACACCGACAAACCGCGCCAGGCCCAGCACATCGCCTACAGCAACGACCATGGCCGCTCGTGGACAAAATATCGCGGCAACCCCGTGCTCGACATCGGGGAGTCGGATTTCCGTGACCCCAAGGTCTTCTGGCATGAACCCTCAAAACGCTGGATCATGACCGTCGCCTGGCCCCTCGAACGCAAAGTCCGGTTCTACCACTCCAACAACCTCAAGGACTGGATGCACCTCAGTGATTTCGGCCCTGCCGGATCCACCACCGGCATCTGGGAATGCCCCGACCTCTTTGAACTCACTTTTGCCGATGATCCCAACCGAACCGCCTGGGTCCTGATCGTCAATGTCGGCTCCGGTGCACCCGCCGGCGGCTCGGGATGCCAATATTTCATCGGATCGTTCGATGGCACCACTTTCACTCTCGATCGCAGGCATCCCGCCAGTCAGCCTCTAAATTCCCGACTCCCCGAAGGACGCATTCTCGCTGACTTCGAAGGCAACGGCTTTGGCGACTGGATCGCGGAAGGCGATTCCTTCAAGAACGGACCCGTTAAGAACTTCGACCGGTTCTCGGGCATGATCGGCCAGGGCCTTGCCACCAGCTGGGGCTCGGGTGACGCCGACCAGGGCACCCTCACCTCCCCCACGTTCACGCTTGATGGAGACTACCTGACTTTCCTCATTGGCGGCGGCGATCATGCCGGCGAAACCTGCCTCAACCTCATCGTGAGTAATTCCGTTGTGCGCTCCAGCTCCGGCAACAACAGCGCGTCGCTCCAATGGCAACAATGGAACCTCTCGGATCTCCGTGGAAAACCAGCCCAGCTGCAGATCGTTGACCGACACGGCGGTGGCTGGGGACAGATCTTCGTCGACCACATTGTGCTCGGAGACACACCCTTCTCAGAACCGGGTGAACCCGCGCTTTGGGCAGATTGGGGACGCGACTTCTACGCCGCAGTTTCCTGGAGTGATATTCCGCCGCAGGACGGACGCCGCCTCTGGCTGGGGTGGATGAGCAACTGGCAGTACGCAAACGACGTCCCGACCTCACCTTGGCGCAGCGCAATGTCATTCCCACGCGAACTCAGCCTCAGCGACACCCCCAGCGGTCCCCGCCTGATCCAAAAGCCCGTCCGTGAAATCGAAAGGCTCGTCACTCGAACGCACAGCTTGAAAAGCAAGCCATTGCACGAGGCAGACGAATGGCTGCAGTCACTACAGCTTGCAAGCCCCTTGCTCGACATCACCTTGAGAATCGAATCCGCGCCAGCCACTCTCCAGTTCATCACCGCCCCGGAGGAACTCACCCTCCTTCACCTGGATCCATCCGCCCGATCCCTGAACCTGGATCGCACCCGCTCCGGAGAAACGGACTTCCATCCCGCCTTCAGCGAAGCATTCACCGCGCCCCTCTTCAATTCGAACCGCAACCTCTCCCTGCATATCCTCATCGACGTCTCATCCATCGAGGTTTTCGCGGAAAATGGTGAAACCGTGATCACCAGCCTGGTGTTGCCCCGCGGCAAATCCCTGAAGCTTCGGCTGGAAGCACTGCAGGATGTGCACGTTCACGAAATTGTCATTCGCGAACTCCGCCCTTCCACGCACTAGATCCCCCTCACCCGCTGCTGCCATCCTTGCCCACTCGAAAGCGACCTTTCCAAGGCATACAGATGAGGGAACAGGGGCCGCCTCGTCCGGCACCAACCGCGCATCCAAAGCCGCCCCCCAAGATCAGATGACTCTCCTTTTCGCAAACGGCTCGCAACGATTATTTCCGCACGTGCGTCAATAATCCGTCAGAGGCGTCCTGTTAGCAGATGTGGATTCAGGGGGAGAATGCTGGCGGTGGACTCGGCTGCTGATGTGTGCGCTTGCGATTGGCCTTGTGATTACCTACAAGTCTGCGCATGCCGAAACCCGTTAGCAGCCGAGCGAAGCCTGAGTTTGATTTGTCCCGTTACATAGAAGCCGGGTGCAAGGAGGTGAACCGGGCTTTGGACGGCTTTTTACCGAAGGCAACGACCAAGCCGGCGACGATGCATAAGGCGATGCGCTATTCCTTGTTCGCTGGCGGCAAGCGCCTGCGGCCGATCCTGACCCTGGCCGCCGCGGAAGCTTGCGGCGGCGGACAGTCTGAGGCCATGCCCTTGGCCTGCGCCGTGGAATGCATCCACACGTATTCTCTCGTCCACGATGATCTCCCGGCCATGGACAACGACGATTTCCGCCGCGGCCGTCCTACCAACCACAAGGTTTTCGGGGAAGGCATCGCGATCCTTGCGGGCGACGCCCTATTGACCCAGGCGTTTGAAATCGCGGCCCAGTGTCGTGCGTGGCCGCGATACTCGCATCAGGACATCATGCTGGAGATTGCGCGTGCATCCGGCTCGCTCCAACTGATCGCCGGGCAGGTGGCCGACCTGGAGGGCGAGGGTAAAAAGGTCTCGACCGCCCAGCTGCGGTATATCCATGAGCGCAAGACATCGGCACTACTCTGCTGCTCGGTTCGCCTCGGAGGGATGAGCGCCAACGCCACCCCCAAGCAACTTCAGGCACTGACCGACTTCGGTTATCACGTGGGTCTGGCCTTCCAGGTGATCGACGACATCCTCGACGTCACGCAGACCAGCGAGCAGCTGGGCAAGACGGCCGGGAAGGATGCGGCTGTGGGCAAGGCCACGTATCCCGCACTGGTGGGTCTGAAGCGTTCCGAGAAGATTGCAGCCGACCTGACAGCCAAGGCCTTCGCCGCATTGAAGACATTCCGCGGCAAGGCGGTTGCTCTGGAGGCGTTGGCTGACTACCTGCTCAAGCGCAAGAGCTAGTCGATCGCACAGCCCCGGACGCAGTTACAACCTCCGCCCGCCCCTCGCTGCTATCAGGCGTGGCCGCCTTCAGCGTAGAAGGCGTCTACCTTCTCCGCGACGTCCTTGTAGCTGATGTCGACCTCATAGATCAGCTTCAGCTTCTCGACGGCGTCCGTTTTACGTCCCATGGCTTCGAGCACCTCGGCGAGGGTGTAGAGCAGTTCCTTCTTCTCGGTATCAAAGACCACTTTTTCGCGGATGGCGGTCTCGAGGGTTCGGACGGCTACATCGCGGATGCCGCGTTGGGCGAAGCAACGACCGAGGTAGTAGAGGGCCTGGGTTTTCTTGTGGGGATTGTTTTGGGCTTTCTGAAATTCCTGGATGGCCTCGGTCAGGCGGTTGTGACGATGGAGCAGGACACCCAGATCAAAATGCAGCGCAAGATCGTTGGGATAGAGGTTTACCAGGTCCCGGGCACGGTCCAGCTCGTAGGCATCGCGTTTCTCGGCAAGTTCCTCCCGCTCCTGGGGGTCGTGGTCAGGATCTTCATCCAGTGCCGCGAGGCTTGCCTCGAGGCCCTTTAACGCCGTTTGGGTAATGGCTCGATGCAGGGCGGGTTCCACGTTGCCCTCGATGCCTGCGATCCGTTCGTAGATCTGCTGGGCCTGATCAAAGTCCCCCTTCTGGATGCATAGCTCGGCCATGGACCGCAGCGTGCGCGTGTTGTTTGGCTCCTCGGCCAGGCGCGCCTCATAATCCTGCAGGAGCTTGTCAGCCACATCGACCGTCTTCACCGCACGCTTTTCCTGCTCAAGCATGACCGCTTCGTCCTTATCCTTAAGCACATCGCGATAGGATCCCTTGCCGTCGGCCAGGCCTTCATAGCCGCCCTCATCCATGGTGCGTTTGGCTGAGAGATGCTTCAGTGCCTGGCTGATTTCCTGGTCGTTGGGGAAGGTCTTGGCGAGGTCACTCAGGACGGCGTCGGCTCTGGCGACCTGTCCTGCCTTGACGAGAGCTTCACTTAGCTGGAGGGCGGTTTCCTTGTCAGGAGCGTTTTTGAAAGCGAACTGGAGGGCGAACAGGGCGGTCTTGGGGAATTCCAGCGCTCTGGCGGCTCCGGCCACCACCTTGTGAGCCATGACGGAATTCGGGTCGGTGCAGAGGATTTGTTCGGCCGTGTTCAGCGCCTGTTCCGGGTTGGTGCGCAGTTCGATCTGGGCTTTGGCCAGAAGGCCTGAGGTACTGGCAGCACCGAAGACTCGCTTGAGGAAGCCCCCCTTTTTCGCCGCCTTGCGGAACTGGGCGTCCCGAAGAGCCTCCCGCCCCGCGTAAAAGGACGGTTCCTGCTTCAGGACCGCCGTCAGGATGGTTAATGCATAATCGAGATTGTCCCGCTGGATGGCGGCCAAACCCTTTTCGTACTGCTCCCGGAGGGGACGCTGAATCTCGCTAACAGCCTTCTCTGGCATGCGGACAATCTAGGCGGAGCACCAGCGATTTGCATTCGAAAACCCTCACTAAAAGCCCCCCTTTTTTCTTCGGCTATTCAAGATGCTGTTTTCTGCCTATTCAGCAGACTTGACGTCGGCCGCCGGCTCCGTATGTTTTCCCCCTCTTGGCTGGTGGCCGTAGCTCAGTTGGTAGAGCTCCAGATTGTGGTTCTGGCTGTCGCGGGTTCGAGTCCCGTCGGTCACCCCATCCTTCGCCAAGGCTTCGGATGGCAGGCCACTCAGTGTAGGGTTCCAATGCTTCGGTACGTAATCGAAGCCTTGGCG
>JBMTVN010000133.1:0-9953 GCA_049451415.1 Limisphaerales bacterium
GGCCGTAGTCAGCGACCCCGCGACCGCGGGGGAGCCGTTGTCAGGACACGCCCATGCGAGCCCCTCAGTCAGCGAGGTACAGCCGAGCCTCAGTCCGCGTGCCGCAACGCGGCGCGCGCTTCCCTCTTGGCTCACCCCCGCACGCCCCGTATCCTCCACCCCACGCCCAAACCGATGAAAGCACTGCACACCACCCTGCTCACTCTCACCAGTCTCATCACCATCTCCCACGCCGCAACCCAACCCTTCACCGGCATCCAGAAAACCGTCCTCCAAAAACAAGGCGACAACAACGTCAACACCTACCGCATACCCGGCCTCACCACCACCAAAGCCGGAACACTCATCGCCGTCTTCGATCTCCGACACAAAAACGGCGCCGACCTCCCCGGCGATATCGACATCGCCGCCCGCCGCAGCACCGACCATGGCCAAACCTGGTCGCCCGCTGCCCGAGTGCTCGATTTCGATAACACAATCCCCAACTCCCACGGCAACGGCGTCGGCGACCCCTGCATCCTCGCCGACCTCCAAACCGGTACCCTTTTCGTCGCTGGTCTCTGGTCGTTCGGTGACAAAGGCTGGAACTCTTCCAAGCCCGGCATGTCACCCGACGAAACCGGACAGTTCATCCTCAGCCGCAGCGACGATGATGGCCGCACCTGGTCCAAACCCATCAACATCACCACCCAAATCAAACAACCCGAATGGCAACTCTGCCTCCAGGGACCCGGCCGCGGCATCCAACTCCGGAACGGCACCCTAGTCATGCCCGCCCAGTTCAAGGAAGGCCGCGGCGACCGCATCCCCCATTCCTACTTCATCTATAGCCAGGACCACGGAAACACCTGGAAACCCTCACCCCCGGTCGTCGCCCCCGGCCAGCTGCCCTGGACCACCGAAGCCCAAATCGCCGAACTCAGCAACGGCCAGATCCTCATCTCCATGCGCAATCATCACCCCGATAAACAACGCGCCTGGGCCACCTTCCAACCCAACCCCATAACCGGCAGCCTCGACGGAGGACAATGGTCCCCCGTCCGCTACAACCTCAACGACCCCACCTGCGCCGCCGGTCTCGTCCACCTCCCAGCCTCCACCACCCATGACCACCTCATCCTCTGCTCCCACGCCGATTCCAAAACGCACCGCGAACACATGACGGTGCGCCTCAGCCGCGACAACGGAAATACCTGGCCAGTATCCCGCCTCATCGACAAACGCCCCAGCGCCTACTCCTGCCTCACCATCCTCGCCGATGGCTCAATCGGCCTGCTCTATGAATCGGGCAACAACCACCCCTACGAAGAACTCGTCTTCGCCCGCTTCACGCTGGATTGGCTCAAAGAAAACACCTCCACCCCCTGATCAACACCCAACACCCGCAACGCCATCCCGACAAACTCTTCGTCCCCGATGTCGCCAGCCCCACACCCTCACCTCCCCGGCCCACTGCGCCATCTGGCGGTCACGTTCAGCGCTCTGTTCATCCTGCTGCATACCCCCGCACTCGGTGCCGACCTCCACTGGCAACAACTCCCGCCTCTCCCCAATCCCATCGGCGTAGCCGGTCCCTTCGCCGGCATCACCCACGACCACCCCCTCGTCGCCGGTGGCGCCAACTTCCCCAACGGCCTCCCCTGGGAAGGCGGTACCAAACAATGGCACGACACGGTCTACGTCCTGAACACCCCCGGCGGTCCCTGGATCAACGCCGGCAAGCTCCCCCGTGCCACCGCCTATGGCGTCTCCATCACCACACCCGATGGCGTGATCTGCGCCGGGGGTAACGATGCCACCCAATGCTATGCCGACGTCTTCCGCCTCGATTGGACCGATGCCGAGCTGCACACCACCCCGCTCCCGCCACTGCCACAACCCTGCGCCAACGCCTGTGGCGCCCTCCTCAACAACACAGTCTACCTCGCCGGAGGTGAAACCGCCCCCGGCACCACGGAAGCCCTCCACACGTTCTGGGCACTCGACCTCAGCCAGCCCAACGCAACCTGGCAACAACTCCCGCCCTGGCCCGGCCCCGCACGCACTCTCGCCACCGCCAGCTCCCAGTCCGGTGCCTTCTTCCTCATCGGAGGCGTCAGCCTCCAACCCAACCCCGACGGATCACCCCACCGCACCTACCTCAACGACGCCTACCGCTTCGACCCCAAAACCACCACCTGGTCTCCCATCGCCAATCTCCCCCACCCCGTCGCCGCAGCACCCTCCCCAGCTCCCGCCCTCGGCCAATCCCACCTCCTCCTCATCGGCGGCGACGACGGATCACGCTACGGCTTCCAGCCCGCCGCAGAACATCCCGGTTTCAATCATACGATCCTCGCTTACCACACCATCACCGATACCTGGTCACCCCTCGGCGAAACCCCGGCCGCCCAAGTCACCGTGCCCGCCGTCCCCTGGCGCGACCGTATCCTCATCCCCAATGGCGAGATCCGCCCCGGCATTCGCACCCCCGAAATCCACACGCTCCAAATCACCGGACGCAAAGCCGGCTTCGGCTGGATCAACTACACCACGCTCGCTCTCTACCTCGCCGCCATGCTCGTCCTCGGCTCCTCGTTCGCCAAAAAGAACAAGTCCACCAACGACTTCTTCCGCGGCGGCCAACGCATCCCCTGGTGGGCCGCCGGCGTCAGCATCTTCGCCACCATGCTCTCCTCCATCACGTTCATGGCCATCCCCGCCCAAGCCTATAGCGTCGGCTGGAACCTCTTCCTCGCCAACTCCTACCTCCTCATCACCCCGCTCGTAACGCTCGTCTTCCTCCCCTTCTACCGCTCCCTCAATGTCACCTCCGCCTACGAATACCTCGAGAACCGCTTCAATGCCGCCGCCCGCATGATCGCCAGCGCCCTCTTCATCGCCTTCCAATGCGGCCGCACCGCCATCGTCCTCTTCCTCCCCGCCCTCGCCCTCTCCACCGTCAGTAGTATCGATGTCGTCACCGCCATCCTCCTCATGGGCCTGCTCTGCGTCATCTATACGGTCCTCGGCGGAATCGAAGCCGTCATCTGGACCGACCTCATCCAAGCCATCATCCTCCTCGGTGGCGCCCTCTGGGCCCTCATCACCATCATCCTCAAACTGAATCTCCCCCTGGGCGACCTCATCACGGAAGCCTCCAACCACAACAAGTTCTTCCAAACCGTCCCCTGGAACTTCGACATCCTCGTCGCCTCCGGCTGGATCATCCTCCTCGGCTCCATCTTCACCAACCTCTTCCCCTATACCGCCAGCCAGGACATCGTCCAACGCTACGTCACAACCCCCGACCAAAAAACCGCCGCCCGCGCCATCTGGACCAACGCCATCCTCTCCGCCCCCGCCCAAGCCATCTTCTTCGCCATCGGCACCGCACTCTTCCTCTTCTACCGACACCACCCCGAACGTCTCGATCCCACCATCCAAACCGACGGCATCTTCCCTCTCTTCATCGTCAATGAACTCCCCGCCGGGATCGCCGGCCTCATCGTCGCCGGAATCTTCGCCGCCGCCCAGTCCACCCTCGCCGGCAGCCTCAATAGCGTGGCCACCGCCGCCGTCACCGACTTCTACCGCAAATGGAAACCCCACAGCCCCGATACCACCTGCCTCCGCCTCGCCCGCTGGATCACTGCCATCGTCGGGATCATCGCCACCACCATGGCCATCATCCTCGCCAAGGCCGATGTCCGCTCCATCTGGGAAACGTTCCTCGCCGTCATCGGCCTCTTCGGCGGAACCATCTCCGGACTGTTCCTGCTCGGAATCCTCACCCAACGCGCCCACGGCACCGGCGCACTCCTGGGCGCCACCGCCAGCGCCACACTCGTCGGCTTCGTCTACTGGCAGCAACTCACGGTCTTCTGGCTCTTCCCCGTCATCGGCGTCACCAGCTGCTTCACGCTCGGCTACCTCCTCTCCCTCCTGATCACAAACCAGAAGAGGGAAGAGAGTAGAGTGTAAGGCACGCGCGCAAGGCGCGTCGCAGTGAGTAGTTGGTGTCTATGAACCAGGGGAACACAATCCCTGCAACACACGCCTACCAGAAGGAACGACCTGTCCCGCCGCGCGGGAGCCGCCAAGTCACTGCCCCCCTCCGTAAAGTCCGTAGTCGCTCTCGCCTTATGCGAGAGCTGTAGTCCGTTGTCGTTCCACCCAACGGGCGGGACCGTAGTCGGTGTCGCACCAGCGACACCCGAAATCCGCCCTCTGCTCTTGGCGCTTTCCGCTTGGCGCCTCACACTCGATCCCCGTGACACCCGAACAACTCCAGGAACTCTCCGCGTTCTACCGCCATAACCTCCTCCACGATTGCCTCCCCTTCTGGTTCCCACGTTGCCTCGATCTCCAACACAACGGCTACCTCCATTGCCTCAACCAGGATGGCACCATCGTCGATACCGACAAATCAGTCTGGGCCCAGGGCCGCATCGCCTGGATGCTCCTCACGCTCTACAACCAGCTCGAACGCCGCGACGACTGGCTCCATTGGGGCAAGTCCGGCATCGACTTCCTCGAACAACACAGCTTCGACACCGATGGCCGCATGTTCTTCCACCTCACCCGCGATGGCCAACCCATCCGCAAACGCCGCTACGCCTACAGCGAGTCCTTCCACGCCATCGCCTGCGCCGCCTATGCCCAAGCCACCCAACAAGCCCAATACGCCGACCGCGCCCTCCAGCTCTTCAACCAGTTTACGGACTGGAACTTTACCCCCGGCAAAATGCCGCCCAAGTTCACCGATACCCGCCCCCTCATCGGCATGGGCCCCCGCATGATCACCCTCATCACCGCCCAGGAACTCCGCACCAGCCTCGGACCCCAGCCTCACCTCGAATCCTGGATCGATCGCTGCCTCGAAGAAATCGAACGCTACTTCGTTAAACCCGACCTCCAATGCGTCATGGAAGCGGTCGCTCCCGATGGCTCCGTCGTCGACCACTTCGACGCCCGCACGCTCAACCCCGGCCATGCCATCGAAGGCGCCTGGTTCATCATGGCCGAGGGAAAACACCGCAAGGATTCCCGCCTCATCCAGCTCGGCTGCCAAATGCTCGACTGGATGTGGCAACGCGGCTGGGATACCGAGTTCGGCGGCCTGTTCTACTTCCGCGATGTCCACAACAAACCCGTCCAGGAATACTGGCACGATATGAAATTCTGGTGGCCCCACGACGAAACACTCATCGCCACTCTCCTTGCCTACCAACTCACCCAAGACGTCAAATACGCCCGGTGGCACCAACAACTCCACGACTGGAGCTTCCGACACTTCGCCGACCCCCACCACGGCGAATGGTTCGGCTACCTCCACCGCGACGGAACCCCTTCCTCCACGCTCAAGGGCAACCTCTGGAAAAGCTTCTTCCACCACCCCCGCGCCCTCTGGCTCTGCTCCGTTATCTCGTCGTCGGACCACGACAAATAACTCGCCCAGAACAGCTTACGCAAAAAAGCAGGCTGATTTTAGGCCTATGGGGCGTTTTTTGGGGCCAAAAAGCGGCCCATACCATCCGGGCGCAAAAATGCATTCCTGCTGCTTTCTGGAACAAGTGAGACCGTGACATGGCTCACTCTCTACCCCCTCCTCTCTTTTCTCTCCCTAAAAAGTGGTACCGGTGGAGGGGCTCGAACCCCCACGTCCAAAGGACACCAGATTTTGAGTCTAGCGCGTCTGCCAATTCCGCCACACCGGCACAGGTGCGAGCGGGGAATATAGGCAGCTCCCCGCCTGCCGACAACAGGATTTCTCGACTCCGTCACCATTACGAATCCGGCCAAGGAGAAAGCCACCCGACGGAGGCTGCGGGAAAGAGCGAAAGGATACGTTGGGCCAGAGGTGACCGTTACCGTGGCCGGGATGGACCCGACCATAACCCAGAGAACATTCAGCACGGTATAAGGCGAACCATCACGACATTTGGGCGCGCAGCGAATCCTCCCCCACGGCAACCGTGACTTCTGGCGCACGACCCCGGTTTCATGACTGCCGGAACTCCACCAGGTTTAAGATAATCCAGGGACCCACCTCACAGGAAAGGCATCGGGGCCAAGCACGGACGGGGTGATGCCTCGTCACGCTTGGCAGGCGGTCTTCAGCTCGGTCTTGGTGACCTTGCCCATGGCATTGCGCGGCAGGGCCGCCACCTGGACGAGCTTCTTGGGAATCTTATAGGGCGACATCCGGCCCTCAGCCCACGCCTTGAAATCCGGGTATCCCAGTGAAGCTCCGTCATGGAGCACCACGACTCCCACTACAGCCTCCCCCCAAGTCTCGTCCTCAACACCGATGACCGCCACTTCCTTGATCGCCTCATGGGTGAGCAGGACACCCTCGATCTCCAGCGCAGACAGCTTGTATCCCCCAGACTTGATGATATCGATCGAGGAACGACCCAGGATACGGTAGTAACCATCCTCCACCACCGCCACATCCCCAGTGCAAAACCAGCCATCCTTGAATGCCTCCCTCGTGGCTGTCTCGTTGTCCCAATATTCGAGGAAAACATTGTCGCCGCACACACGAATCTCGCCAGGTGTGGCAGGTTCACTGATCGGCTTGTCTTGTTCATCAAAAAGCTGCACCTGAACCCCGCGCAAGGGCTGGCCAACAGAACCGGCCCTCCGCTCGCCAGCATAGGGATTGGACAGCCCCATCCCGATCTCCGTCATGCCGTAGCGCTCCAGCAGACTCTGGGAAGTCAGGTCACGCCATTCATGAAACAGCTTCGCCGGACAGGCCGCCGAACCAGAGACCATGAGCCGCATCTGCCGAAAACCCTCACAGATCTGTTCCACACGCTCCGGCTTCAGGGTCGCAAAAAACTGGATCAACTTTACGTAGATCGTCGGCACAGCCATGAAAACGGTGTAGCGGTGATTCGCAACCCGGCTGGTAATCCCCACCGCATCGAACTTTGGCCATAAATCCACGGTGGCACCAACCCAGAGCCCGCAGCACAACACGTTAATGATGCCGTGGATGTGATGCAGCGGTAGAAACAACGGAATCACATCGTCATCCTGCCATTTCCAGGCCGAGACCAGGGTGGTGATCTGTGCCTCAATCGTTCGGTGCGTGGTAACAACCCCCTTGGGCTTGCTCGTTGTGCCGCTGGTAAAAAGGATCATCCCACGGCGGGCTTTGTCGATGACCGGCAACTCGACCACCACGTCGGTCACCACATCCTCCACCAAAAAGAGCCTGACCCCCAGCTCGCCACATAAGTCACGCATCGATGAAGCATAGGAGCCGTTGGTAACCAGTCGCGTGACCCCAGCACAGGCCAGGTAATGCTCCAACTCGTTGGGGGTGCAAGCCACGTTCAGGGGCACCGCAATGCCACCAGCCCGCCATACCCCATGAAGGACGGTGACGTAATCCACACTTGCCGGAAGCAGGAAGGCTATGCGCTCCTCGCCGAGATCCGTTTCACCCGCAAGTAGTCCGCTCGCGAACAATTGAATGCGCCGGCTCAGGTCGGAATAACTCACGCTTCGGCCCTGATCGAGCAACGCTGTCTTGTCGGAACCACCCGCCAAAAAAGGAAACGCCACCTGACTCATGTCCATCATCTTTCCATGCATCCAGACTCTCAAAACAATGCGCCGACTAAAAAATAAAGGACGGACGGCCCCAGCAAACAACCCACGCCGGTGTAAAAGGTGGCCGTCATGGCTCCATAGGGAACCAGCTTCGGATCCGTAGCAGCCAACCCGGCTGCCACGCCGCTCGTAGTACCCATAAGCCCACCGTAGACCATGGCAGACTGGGGGTTATCCAGGCCAATATAACGGGCCACCAACGGAGTGCACACCATGACCAGAATCGATTTCACCAGCCCTGCAGCGACACTCAAAGTAATCATCTCCGGGGAGGCGCCAATCGCCTCTCCGGTGACGGGTCCCACGATGTACGTCACCGTTCCAGCCCCAATGGTAGTGATAGTCTTGGGATCGTTGTATCCAAACAGCACCGCCACCACCGCCCCAACAACAAAGGACAACAGGACACCAGCGAGGATGGAGATGGCTCCGGCCAGGCCGGCCTTCTTCAGCTCAGAAAGCTGCACCCCAAAGGCAGTGGCAACGATGGCGAAATCCCGCAACATGCCCCCACCCATCAGGCCGATGCCACCCAGCAGGGTCAGGTCGGCCACACCCTTGCGGCCGCCCGTGATGCTCCCACCGACATATGCCGCTATGAGACCGATCGTAATGGCGATGGCAGACCCGTGTATCCGGCCCCGGGTCAATTTGCCTGCCAGAAAATAGGAAAACCAGATCGTGATCCCAACGACCACAAAAGCCACAAGCAGGTTGTTGCGAACGAAGACTGTCTGGATCATTTCCGTAAACACGCCTTGTTCACCCGCTTATCTATTCCAGGAAGACCCGATGCGGCTCAGCAGGGGCACCAGCATGAAACTGAGGACCACCGCAGCAACCCCGGCAACCACCGCCAGAATACCCCCCTTCATCGCCGATACCACATTCTGCTGTGCAGCCATGGCTACAACAATCGGGATATACATCGCACTCCAGAACTGGATCCCGGAGCTGGCCGCATCAGCATGCTGGTTCTGGTAAAGACGAGAGTTGGTTACCAACACAAGAAACAGCATGGCAATGCCAACACCACCCACATTCGCCTTGATGCCGAGCAGGGCTCCAAGTGCCTCGCCAATCAGGTTTCCGATCACCAGGCATCCGGACAACAGTGCTACACCGTAAATAATCATGGTCTGAATTCGGATATCATGTACCGAGACAAGCGGACAACGCGTGGGTATTAGCAGGTATCGGAAAAAAGATTAACTCATTCTTTCAAGACTCTGCGCCGACCTGTTACTTGGCGCCGTAGCCAACCTGCTCACAGTCCAGATGGGGGGAAACCTGTCGCAGGTCGGGACCTCGGCAGTTCAATTCTGCCACCGCCTTTCTGCCTTCAACGTAGACCCGCAAAACCCATATCTCCGGAGCATCGACGGCGTCCTGATCGATAACTTTCAAAACGCAATCCTCCGCTGCCCCCAGAGCAAGACGGACGATTACTCTGTTCCCACGGTAATCGCCCGGATCGAAGACAGGGCATTCGGTTGGTGCGCCAACCTGACAAGTGTCCACATCGGAGCAGAAGTGACCTTCAACGGCACCGCAGAGTTTCTGCGCCAGACGGTGCAGGGACTGCCCACGCACATCCGAATTGGTCTGGAGCGGGGGGACTCAGGCTTCGGCGATGCCAGCGTGCAGGAAGCGTGCGAAGGCCTGGGGTTGAAGTTCCTCCTCGTGGCGCGGCTCTGTTTGCAGGGGTTCTGGGGCACCGAGGCGCTGCATAATCCGGCCATTGCGGCTTACAACCTGTGCGTCCTGCTGCAACGCCGGCTGGGACAGTTGGAGAAGTGCGAGTTGAACACGCTGCGCTGGCGGCTCTTTGGACGCGCCGTGGTGTGGAGCCGAACGTGGGGCCGAATTGCGCCAAAAGGAATGTTACCCGGTGGGAGTTGTGGGAAAGGGCGAAAGGATACGTTGCGCCAGAAGTGACTGTTACCGTGGCAGGCATGGAACCCACCACCAAAGACCAAAATAATCCCCCCGCCCGGGTAACAGGTGCTTCTGGCGCTGGACGTCTCATGGGGGGCGATGAAGAGCACGGCCATTATCTGACTCGGTAGAAGCGTTGACGGCTCAGAGGCAATGTGTCCTTAAGGGGAACCGGCTCCCCCGTGCCAGCGATGGTCTCCAACAGGGTCCATTCCAGCAGGTCGTCCGAGACCCAAAGCTCCTAAATCCGCCCAGGTTCAGTTTGGAAACTCAGCTCGAGGTCAGCACCGCTGCGTATGGCACTCAGCTCCGGCCTGCGGGGTTCGATCACCGTCAGGATCTGGTCCGCCACTACGTTCTCCAGAATCTGGGATGTACCAGAGGGCCATTCCACGCGCAGTTGCTCC
>JBMTVN010000134.1:0-9943 GCA_049451415.1 Limisphaerales bacterium
GATCGTTCTGTTACTGGCTTTGCTCTACGCGATGACAACACACTCGCGTCATCAGGAGTATACGGCGATGCGGGCTGCGGGGATCAGCCTCTGGAGGTTTTGTTTGCCCTATTTGGGGCTGGGGCTGGGGTTGAGCGTGCTGATTTTTGTGCTGAACGAGAGTTTGGTTCCCAGGACCAAGGATATGGCGGAGGCGATAAGGTTCCGCAAGCTCGGTGCAACCGTCCAGGGTGGGGACGAGGGGGGGCGGTGGTTGAAGGGGTTGGAGTTGAGAAACGAGAGGGAGAACCGGACCTGGCTGATCCAGAGTTTTAACCCGGATACCGGGATTATGGTTGGCGCTCATGTCGAGTGGACTCGTGCGGACGGTTCGCGGGCGGTTATTTCCGGGGATCGTGCTGAGTATGTGGATGGTTGCTGGGAGTTTGACGGGGTCAAGCTGGTGGATGACGACCCTGATTCAAAGCAGCCCGTCCGGGCGCTGGAACATTTGCGTGAGGAGGCCTTGACCGAGAGCCCTGCCACCATCCGGAGCGAGTATCAAGTCGGGCGGATGGAGAGCTATCGTCAAGCCCGCAAAGTGAGTCTCACGCTGGCGGAAATACGGAACTACCGGTATTTGCATCCTGAGCTTACGGCCCGGGAACGGGCGCTGCTGGACACGCAGATGCATGCCAGGCTGGCTCAGCCCTGGACGTGCTTCATTGTGGTGCTCATTTCCATGCCATTCGGCATTGTGTCAGGACGTCGGAACGCCTTTGTTGGGGTTGCTTCCAGCATTTTTATCTGTGTTGGATATTTTTTCTTCCAACAACTCACCCTGGGGCTTGGGACCGGGCAACATGTGCCGCCGATTTTGGCAGGCTGGTTGCCCAACGGTTTCTTTGGCCTTCTCGGGGTAGTGTTGTCGTTCAGAAACCGATAAGCCATGAGTGATGTTATTGGTGCAAGCGGAGAGTCCGGTTCAAGTGAGGTTGAAGTCCTGCGCCGCAGGCTTTCCAGGGTCGAACGCCTCTATGAGGTCGGCAATATTATGCACTCGACCCTCGATCCGAACCGGGCGTTGGAATTGATTGTTGAGCAGTCTGTCAGGCTGACGCGTGCGACCAGCGGTTCAGTGGTGCTGATCAATCCCACAACGGGGTATCTTGAGATTCTGGCGGCGGCAGGTCTTCCGGGTGAGGGTCGCCGGCTGCGCTTGCGGGTCGGACAGGGAATCACCGGGTGGGTTGCCCAGACAGGGAAGGCTGCGGTGGTCCGGGATGTGAGCTCGGACAACCGTTATGTTCAGGTTCGGTCAGGTGTACGGTCCGAGCTGGCCGTGCCGTTATTAGTGGGGGGTGAGGTCAGGGGCGTGATCAACGTGGACTCGACGGAGAAGGGGGCCTTTGACGATGACGACCTGGACGTGTTGACCGAGTTAAGCAAGCAGGCGGCGGGCGTGGTGGTCAACACGTGGCATCACGAGCAGGTGCGGCTGCGCTCGGGTTTATTTGAGTCCCTGCTGAAGGTGGGGCAGACCATCAACTCCGCACTGCATGTGGAGGAAGCACTCAAGCTCATCACGAGAGAGGCCTGTCAACTCATGCGGGCGAAGCTGTGTTCCCTGCTGCTGGTGGATGAGTCGGGGGGATGGCTGGATTTGAAGGCTTCGCATGGCGCAGGGAAGGCGTATATGGACAAGCCGCGTCTGAGCATGGACGAGAGTCTGGTTGGCGGGGTTGTGCGCAGGAAGAAGGCTGTTCAAGTGGACAACGTGCTTGCATCGGGGCGCTACCAGAACTTGAAGGTGGCCCGGCGAGACGGCCTGGTTGCGCTGCTGAGTGTGCCACTGGTGTTTGGAGACCGTTGTCTTGGGGTCTTGAACATCTATAAGGGCGAGGCTCACTATTTTTCCAACGACGAAATCGGAGTTCTTTCCGCCTTGGCGGATTTATCGGCACTGGCACTGGAGAAGGCCCGGCTTTATGAGCGGATCATGGATGTGGAGGAGCAGCTTCGGCAGCAGGAGAAGCTGTCCGTACTCGGCCTGGTTGCAGCCGAGGTGGCCCATGAGATCCGCAATCCGCTCACTGTCCTGAAGATGCTCTATCACTCCCTGGATTTACGCTTCGCGGAGGACGACCCGCGCTCACGTGACGCCCAGATCATGGGGGAAAAGATGGATCAGCTGAATGCCATCGTGGAGCGTATTCTGGACTTTGCCCGAACGGGAGAGCCTCAGCGCAAACGGCTTTCGCTGGGAACGCTACTGGAAGAACTCGACGTATTGACGCGGCACAAGCTTCGTCAGCAGGGGATTGACGTGGTGCGGTGTCTTCCGCCGGATCTTCCTGAGATCATGGCGGATCCGGTCCAGCTGAATCAGGCCTTCCTGAATCTGATTTTGAATGCGGCGGAGGCGATGCCGCAAGGGGGACGGATAGAGATTGAGGCAGGCCGGGCGAGTATCGACATCGACGGAGAGATGCGGGAGGCGGTGCAGTTGGAGTTTCGCGACAACGGTGCGGGGATTCCTCAGGAGAGGCAAACCCGGCTGTTCAAGTCCTTGTTTGAGACCACCAAGAGTGGAGGGACGGGGCTGGGTTTGGCGGTGGTTTCCCGTATTGTGGAGGCGCATCACGGGGAGATCAGCGTTGAATCGAGACCTGAGTGTGGCACGACTTTCCGGTTAGTCCTCCCGGTTTGCCCGGAAGAAGACATTGCGATGGCAGGCGGTCGCGTTCCCTAGGTATTTGGCTGGCAGGTGAGCGTGAATGCGGTTTGACGGAGGCACAGACACTGCGCAACCTTACGCCCCGTGCGCGCCAGTCACCTGATAGCCTTGTTGCTGATGAACGTCTTTTGGGCGGCGTCCTACGCTGCCTTCAAGGTGTTATCGGTGAGGATGGCTGCTGGTGAGATCGTGACGTGGCGGTTTACGCTCGCGGCGGCCGGTCTGGCGGCAGCGTGGCGCTGGTTGCCCGGCCGGGGGCCGAGGGGGCGTGACCTGCTGATGGCCAGCGTGATGGGGGTTTTGGTCTTTGTGCTGGGGCCGCGTCTACAGGTGCTCGGTGTGCATTGGGGACAGGCTGGAGATGCCTCTGTGGTGGTGGCTTTGGAACCTCTGGTAACGGCGGTTGGAGCAGCCTTCTTTCTGCGCGAGCATGTTCCCCCGCGGCGATGGATCGGATTTGGCCTAGGCATGGCCGGGATGATTATCCTGAATGGTGGATGGAAGCTTGAGCTCAATTCTGCGTCCATGGTGGCCAGCCTGGTGTTCCTGTCCTCCTTTGTTTGTGAGGCCTCGTATTCCGTTCTGGGCAAGCCGCTGTTGGAGCGGGCTTCGCCCGTGAAGCTGATTGGCGCTGCCCTTCTGCTGGGGACAGCAGTGAATCTGCTGCTGGATGGTCCGCGAGCCTTTGCCGTCGTGGAGCGGATGACATTCGTGGACTGGGCCAGCCTGGCTTACCTTTCGGTCATTTGTACCCTCGTGGGGTATACCCTTTGGTATGTGGTGATTCGGGATGCCGACGTCAATCTGGCGGCATTGACGATCCTGGTGCAGCCGGTTTTCGGGGTGGCTGCAGCGGTGATATTGGCCGGGGAGTCCATCCATTGGGGCCAACTGTGGGGAAGTCTTGTGGTGGTGGCTGGGTTATGGCTGGGTTTTGGGGCAAGCGAGCGGTCACTTCCTGCTGCTACCAGCGTTTCTCCCACAGCGAAGGCGGAGGGGCAGGGTTGAGCTCTGCTTGGTGACTCGTGATGGAGATGATTCGCGACATGCTTGAGCGGTATAGCCCGGTGCTGGTGCTGGTTGCGGGCTTACTGCTGCTGTTGCTGCTGCTCAGGTTGCGTCGTCGTGTTAGGGCAGTTCCCGACAAGGATCCTCAACCTGTAGTGGATTGGGAGGAAAGGGCGCGCGAAGCGGAAGCCAGGGCGGTTAGAGCGGAGGACATGCTCAAGCGCGAGATTGCGCCGCACTTGGCGGAGGGGATGAAGGAGGAGTTGGTCCAGACGCTCGTGAGCCATCGTCGGGAGTTATTGGAAACCCAGCACGATGCCACACAGCAGACGGAGAACCTGGAGAAGCGTCTGGCCGCAATCCAAGCGGAGCTGGAATCGAGACAGGCTCAGCTAGAGGCAGCGGCGGGAATCCATCCTGCGTTGCCGGAGCCGGAAAAGCCGTCCATCCCGCAAGAGACAGGGAGTGTCCCAAAGGATGAGCCGTTGGAGCCGCCACGGCGCAACCCTTTCATTAAGGGGGCTTCGCGGAGGGTACCTGAAGAACGGCTGAGTTTCACAGACATCGTGGCACGGAGGGCCAAACTAAAAGGAGGCCCCGAAGGGCCTCCTGAAAATCCGCCGTCAAGCGGCGCTGAAGGGGTTGGCTAGCCGTTAAACCCCCATGAGATGTTCCAGCACCATCTGGTCCAGATCAGCGTAGTTCCGGTCTGCGATCAAGACCTTTGCCTTGGCTTCGTCAAAGGACCGCGCCTTGGCCAGCAGATGGAGGAAGGTGTTACGGCTGTTTTCGAGGTGTTTTAGCCAATGCACTTCCTTGGTCGTCCTGAAAGGATGCACGTCGAAGCAGACCATTTCGCCCTTGCGACCATACTTGTTCCGTTCCAACGCACGCACCTGGTTGAAGGCCACCCGGAGGTTGGTGCTGCCGAAGGGCTTGTCCTGGTCGAACTTCAACCCGTTCTGGTCATTGAGGTGCAGTGACCAGAGCTTGCCAAAGGAGCAGGCAAAGTCGATTTCGTCGGACGGATCGAGGCCGGCGAGGATGGCATGGGCGGATTCGATCAGGGCACCGACGCGCTTGGGATCGGAGCACAGCTGAGCGATGGCGAGGGCGTGGCCGATGGTGGGCAGGTAGGCCACGTCCATGGGTTCGTTGGGCTTTGGCTCAATGGCGATGCGAATCTTTTTGTCGTGGGCGAGCATCTTGTCGAGGGCCTGCACGAGTTGGTCGACGCATTTGCGTGCGTTCTTGGACTCGCGCATGTAGCTGCCCTCACGGGCCAGCCAGAGGACGATCAGGTCAGTGCCCATGGCGCGGGCGATATCGATGGACTGCAGGGAACGGTCAATGGCGTAGCGTCGGCATTTGGCGTCGTTGCTGGTGTAGGCGCCGTCGATCGTCATGGGGCTGAACCAGAGGCGGGGAGCGACCATTTCAGCGGCGATGCCTTCGCCGTTGAGCCGCTTCTTCATTTCCTTGGCTTCCTTGAGGACTTGTTGGCTGGACTTGCTGTCAATATCCGGCACCACGTCGTCGTCATGGAACATCATGGCGTCATAGCCGATCTTCTTCAGCTGGCTGAGTTTCCAGTCGAAGGTCTGGGGCTGGCGGGTGGGGGGGCCGTAAGGGTCCTGACCTTCGCTGATATTCCAGGGACCAAAGCAGAACTTGTAGTGGTGTTTAATTTTCGATGGCATAGTCGTCGCTCTAGTAGTTTTCGTGTTGGTCCTTAGATCCTGTGGTATCCCGGAACCGTACACCCCGCTGCTGTGTAACATCGGCGGGTCAGGGCAGACTTTCTCATGGCGAGTTGGACTGACAAGCGCAAACCGTTGGTTACAGGTTCTGAACAGCGACGCTTCCGGTCAGGGTTGTTCTCTCAACCAGCCCAGGAGGTCCGCCATGGCCTGGAGGTCGAGGGCGGACTCAAAGCCCTCCGGCATGAGGGAGACGGCGGAAGGCGTGATTTCAGCGATATCGGACCGGAGGATTGGCTCGTCCTGGCCGCCCTGGACGCGGATGACGATATTATTGGCGGTTTCCGTGGAGAGCAGGCCGGACCATTCGTGGCCGTCTGTGGTTTCGACATGCCAGGCTTGGTAGCGCGGGTCGATGGCTTGGCTGGGGTCAAGGATGGCGTTCAGCATCCACTCGATTGGCTTGTTGCGGACCATGGATAGGTCGGGGCCCACCTCGTGGCCGATATTATTGATTCGGTGGCAAGGGGCGCACTGGTCGGTGAAGAGCTGCTGGCCGCGTGCTGGATTTGGGGAAAGGGCATGCAGTCCCCGATACGATTCGAGTATGGCTTGGCGGTCCGGGGAGGAAGGCTTCAGCTGAACCGCTGTCTGGGGAGGGGTGCGGGTAGAAGTGTTGTCCTTCAGTTGTTGGAAAAGGAGGCTGTTGGGTTGCAGGGAACTCATGATGGCAGTCTTGAGGTTGGAGTCTCCGGGGGGAAGACTGGCAGCCAGTTGCGTCAGAACGGGTTCGGCCCTTTCGGGTGGCCAAGCTCCGAGAGTGAACGCGGCTTGGAGCCGGACCTTGGGGTTGGGATCCATGGCAAGGCGGGCTACTTGACCGAAGAGTTCCGGAAGTCGGCGGGTAAAGCGTTCACTCTGGCGAAGAGACTCACAGCGCACATCGGGGTGCGGATCACGAAGTAAAGCCGTCAGGACTACCTCATCCAGGCCATCAAGCAAAGCGAGCGTGGCCAGGGCCTGCAAGCGAACTTGAGGAGGATGATTCAGCCGCAAAAGGTCCAACAGCGAATCGATCGGGCGGGCAGTCGGCTTGTCCAACAACAAGCGCATGGCGGTATCGCGTTGCCAGCCGTTCAGGCTGGTCATGGCGTGGACCAGTTCCCCGGGACTCAATCTGCTCAGGTCCGGTATAGCGCGCGGTATTCGCCCGGTTGGTTTCACCCGGTAAATGCGTCCCTTGTCGTCCCCGGAGCGAAGATCAAGCCGGCTTTGCATTTCAGGGGAGATCCACTCCGGATGCTCGATGACGAAACGGTACATGTCGGCGATGTAGAGTGTGCCGTCGGGGCCGGTACGAGTGGTGACCGGGCGGAACCAGTTATCGGAGCTCGCAAGGAACTCCCGATCCTGCTCGGTTGCGGCACGATGGCTGGTAAAACCGTCTTCATGATGTTCGAGCACTTCCTGGTGGATGGTGTTGTGGACCGGTTCGCTGATGAAGACTGAGTTCTCGTATGCGGGTCCGAAAAGGTCGTCCCGGTAAGGGGTGGGACTGCAGGCACTGGTGACGTGGTTTAGGGACCACGGTTGGTTGGGACGCACTTGGGACGGACTGGAAGGATAGACGCGTGTCGATTCCGGGTAGTTCGCGAGGACATGGATGACGCTCTTCACGGCGAGCTGAGGGTTGCGACGGAGATAATGTTCGGGGAGAGTGACGTGCCAGAGCCAGGTAGGATTATTGTTCCCGAACCAGTTTCCCCAGTCGTCACGCCGGCGACCGAATTGGGTTTGGGCTGATACTGTTTCCAATTCACCGGTATCAGGCCTGAAGCGGATGTCCCTTCCGCTGATGGAGATCCTCCTGCCGGTCTGATGGGAAAATACCTGACCGCCGCTATCGCCATTGGCGGCGTAGATCCATCCATCCAGACCCCACTCGAATCCGTTCAGGCGATGCTGCTGGTTGCCTGGGTTGAACCCGCTGAAGAGAACCTCTGTTTTGTCGGCGCGACCGTCGCCGTCCGTGTCCTCGGCGTAGAATAGATCTGGGGCAGCGGCAATCAGCAGGCCATTCCGCCAGGGCATGAGGCTGGAAGGGAAGGGGATGTCCTCCAGGAAAGGAATTGCCCTGTCGTAGCATCCATCCTGATCCGGGTCTTCGAGTCGCTTGATGACTCCCCCGGGTTTGCCTTGGTTAGCAATTCCCAAAGGGTAATCACGCATTTCCACGACCCATAGGCGTCCTGAGGCATCCCAGTCGAAGTAGACCGGGTCGATGACAACGGGTTCTGCGGCGACGAGCTCAATCTGGAATCCTGAGGGTAGGCTGAAAGACCCAAGGGCTTCGATGGGGGTGAGCGCTGGAGGTATGTCAAACGCGATCAAGGAGCGGGCGGGGATGCGAAGGACCGGGGCTTCATCCGTAGTTCCAGTTCGGGGAGTGAGGACCAGATCATCGCCATCTATCCTGACGCTTTGGTTGAGCAGCGAGGGAGGTTCCCCGGGCGAACCCGTCCGGTTTCCGGCCCTCACGAACTGCGACCAGCCACGTGTCCAACCCAGATCGGGACGAACCTCCTTTGTCCACAGGTAGACGGCGTAACGGTCCGCATCAGAGAATACGAGGTCGTCAAATCCATCGGCGTTCAGGTCCACAAAGCGGAGTCCTGTATCTTCTCCTCTCTTTCGGGGGGCGGGAATGCCATCCGGCAGTCCGTAACCGGCGTCGATCCAGGCATCTTCTCCCTCGACCCGGGTCTGAATGCGCGGTCCGGTGTCATGCCAGACGACGCGATCTTGTTTGCCATCGTGGTCGAAATCGAAGGCATCCGGGAGTTGGTTGCTGGCGGCCTGCGCGCCCCATGAGGCTAGCAGGACTACAGCCAGGAGGCTGGGTGATTTCATTGGCTGAGGCGGTCAAGAATGTTGCGTGTGATGGTTTCAACCGTGGGGTCGTTGCCGCGCAAGCCATGCGCCCAGTCCGTGCTCCCGCAGGTGAAGACCGTCCCTCCTTGAGTGTAAATACCCATCACGGCATGGCCTTCACGGCCGTTTTCCCAACGTTCATACCATTGACAATCGTCGGGATGCCATTTGGCTGGCGCAGTACCCAGAACGGTAAAGGTCTCCGGTGTGCCGTCGCGATGGGTGGGGAAGGGACGGTTGTCCTTCCACGTCAGCTCACAGCCATCACATTCGTAGCCGACGATCGTGTCTTTCGAACCAAGGAGGTCATTTTCCTTGAGATTTGTTCCAGCAAAGATCCAATGGTCGGGGAGATGAATGGTGTAGGCTCCGCTGCCATCCATGTATTGTCCATGGCTCCGGTGATATCCGCCCCAGAGAAAACCGACGCCGGTGAGTTGGTTTTCCGGACGGTTGACCAGATGGTGGCTCCAGAGCGTGGAGAGTGTGGAATAACCCTCACGGATGCCATATTGCGGGTCCCAGAGATAGTTCTGCTTCCATGAGGTTAGAGCGCGTCCGTTATCCTCGCTGCGCACCTGCCAACAGCAGGTGTTGCCGCTGAAGAATGCGACGTTTCCGCCATCAGTGATAAACTTCTCAAGATTGTCGCGCATGGGGGCTGACCAATACTCGTCGTGTCCGACGCTAAGCACGAGGCGGTAGCACTTGAGGATTTCCGGGTGATGCTCAAGGTCCGGGTTGGCGGCATAGTCGATCATGTAGCCGTTCTTCTCAGCCCACTGCACGAAAGGTTGCTCCCAGTTTGGAAATAGAGTGTTGGGAGGACGGTCATACGACACCCGATGACCCTGGTTGCCGCCACGACCATGGTAGGCATAGAAGCTGAAACCTCCCCAGTTGTTGTAGGCGTTGTAGGTATGGGTTGAGAGTTGCAGCAGGATTTTGGTATCGCTGCCCGGCTGTCCTGACCGGAGAACGAAATAGCACGAACCTTCTGCAGTCCTGTGATTCCGCTGGACGTACTTCCCTCCACCATCCCGCGCCCGCAAGACTATCTGATAATAGCCCGTGCGCCATTCTTTCGGGATGGGAAGGCGTAGTGAAGCAGGCCATTGGCAGCCATGGGATGAAGCGTTCTCCGGGACTGGATGCTCCATGCCTGCAATGGACTCAGCACTCCAAACAGTCTCTCTGTCTGATCCAATGCGCACAATCTCAACCGCATAGGTCGTAGCCGAGGTGGAGGTGTGCAGGGTCAGTTCCTCACCCGGGGCATAGCTCACTTGCCCGGTGTAGCCCTCGACGTACAAGCCCGACGGAGTGTCATCGGCCCAGGTCAGGCAGACACCAGATAGGAGCATCAGGACAGCCAGGGAGAACCGCTGAGTTGAAGATAACCTATGGGAATGCACGTCATAAGGTGTCACGAGGCGAAAGCCTAAGGCAAGCACCTACCATGGTCGCATGAACACTGCCTTACATGGATGGGCCGAACGGGGTGCACGGGAGCAGGGGATTCATGTGTGGACCGTTCTCGAAGTGAGCGCCGAGGCGATACTGACCTCGGCTGCACCCTCTGGACAAA
>JBMTVN010000135.1:0-9930 GCA_049451415.1 Limisphaerales bacterium
CGAGCAAGCTGCGTTTCCACCTTCATGGAATACGACAAGCCTGCCGCCATCAGCCCCAGCACCACGATCACCATCATTACGATCATCAGCGCTATCCCTCTTTCCTTCTGTTGTCCTGGAAATCGCATGCTCGGTTTAGCAGATCACCTCAATTCCCTGCCGGTGAGTGTGATCTCGCTTCCACACCAACAGCCTGGGGATTGTGAATCACCTCGGGTTGAACCCCACCCCCGGGGGCAGGTGTCACGCCCGGGATCGGTGCCAGCGAGCTACCCGCAGGCAGGACCACCACTCTTTGCATTACATCCTGCCGGTTTACGGTCTGCCGCCCTTTCGGTGCACTGGCGATCGTGAACCTGACCTGTCTGGGCAATTGGTTCGTCAATCGCCACTCCTCCTCCCACTCCTCGGCGTTAACGCCCTTAAACTCGGCGAGAAACATCACAACATTCCTGGCCAGCTTCAGCGGCTCTTGAGCCTCGCTACCGTCTGTGTCGTAGAGGAACGGTGTCTGCCTCATCACCAGGTCTCGTCCCCCTTCGGCATTGTTCTCCACCTGAAACTCAACCCTGCGCAGGGGCTGGCCACCAAAACGACCACTCCGCGGGAAGCTAGCCGGCAAACGCGACACAAAGCTCAGCTGGCTAAAGTCCCCGTCGTTGTCGGCCACAAAAGCAAATGGCATAGGGAGATCAAGCGACATCTGCGCGCACACCAACGATTCCTCAAGCGTCCGAACCGCGAGCCGTGATCTCTGCACATCAGCAGCCGCAGCCTGCGATGACTTCGACGCATTCAGTATCGCCATCCAGCTTGAGTAGATCGCCGCAAGTACCCCCGCGAGGATCGCCATGGAGATCATGATCTCTACCAGGGTAAAGCCCAGCTTAGCCCGCCTGGAAACGGCCATCACACTGATTTTCATGGCCTCCCTCCCCTTCTCAGACCGGGCAAGCCTCGGTTGGACTCTGGTCGCCAAAGCAATAGCGTGTTCGTGTAAAGCATCTCTCTTCCCCCTGAATATCCGGAGATGATGAACTCCACCTGAAAGAGACCGTTGGTCTCACGCTCCTGAATAGTCCGTCGCCACCTGAACTCGGGGTAGAGTTCGCCAAAATCTCCCGTCAGCTCACCCTCCTCCAAACGATTCGTCACATATAGATCGGCAGCCAACGCACTGGCATCAGGGAAATTCACCCGCAGCGAGCGGGCTGCTCTAAGCGACTGGTTGGTGGCATCCAGTATCGCAAATACAGCCATGAAAAAGAGCGCCATCGCAATCATCACCTCGAGCAAGGTGAATGCATTCTGCCGCCGCCATGCTACTCCAGCCCCCCTTCCATTGCTTCCGAGCAAACTCATCGTAGCACCTCAACCTCGGCGAAACCGGTGATCGGATCCAAGACGATCTTCCGCCCTCCCGTGGCGTCCTGTAAGTCCAACTCCATATCATCCGAAGTCCCGTTGGGATAAAACCTGACGCGCCCTTCCCCCGCGTCAGTGGCGCTCACCAAGTCGAGGCCCCCATTAATCCTCAGAAGCATGATCCCCACATCAGCACCAAGGCTCGCCCGAAAAATCCCGCGCTTCGCCAGCTCGAGCCCGCCCTCCTCCGCAACAGGGTCGCCCCACCCGCCCTCACCCGGGACCTCCAGGTTCTCCTCAGCGGGCCTCTCGACCCACCGCACTACCACCTCCCCGTCCGCGGTAATGACAAATTCGGTCACCCGCCCCTGCAAAATAGCCTGTGCCCGGGCATCGTGCAGCCCCTCCTCAACATCACTGACCGCTTGTCTTAGCGGCGCCTTTTCCAGCACCCGTACCATGGACGGCAACCCCATCGACAAAATCAACAGCATGATCCCGAGAACAATCACCACTTCCACCAAGGTAAAGCCCCCGGGGCCACCGAGAACCCTTCGGCAACATTCCCGCTTACCTAAATGGACGTTATTGTGGATCAACGGTTTATGCTGGCAGTAATCGCGAACATCGCAGAGAGGATGCTAAACAACAAGCCACCCACCCCAATCGCCATGCAGATGATCATCACGGGTTCGATCAGGTTGGTCATCACGCGCAAGGCCCGGGTAAGTTCGTTCTCATACGTGTTGGCCACATTCTGCAGGGCGCCTGGCACATCTCCTGTCTCCTCTCCGATTTTAACCAGGTCGATCATCAGCTGCGGAAAAATCCGGCTGCGCGCCAACGGCTGGGCCAAGGTCTTTCCATCGGTTACATCCTCCCTGGTGCGGGCGATTGCATCCTTCAAGACTTGGTTCGACAATACCTCCTCAGTGATCTTCAGTGCCGTCAGGACCGGCACGCCATTGTGCAACAACGTGGCCAGCGTGCGCGAAAACTGAGAAAACAAGTTAAGCTGAAACACCTTGCCCAGCACCGGCAGGCGGAGCATGAGCCCGTCGATTTGGCGCAAACCAGCAGCAGTAGCTCGGTATCGGTAGAACAGAATAACTGTGACCGCCACCGCTCCTCCGATAGCGAGCCAAGTGGTTCCGCGACTGAAAAAGCTGCTCATATCCATCAGCAGCTGCGTGGACGCAGGCATCTTGACTTCCATCCCCTGAAATATCTTCGTGAACCTTGGAAGCATGAAGGTCATGAAGAAGATGATAATCACCACCCCCACCGAGGCTACAATAGCGGGGTAGATCAGGGCCGAGGTGAAACGAGACTGAACCTCAGCAAAACGCTCATAGTGCTGACTCACTCTCCTTAGGACCTCTACCAAAGCCCCACTCTGTTCTCCCGCTCGGACCATACTCACCAACATCTGCGGAAATGTGACCCCCTGACGCACCATGGCATCCGATAAGCCCTTCCCTTCCATAACATCCTGACGAAGCTCACGACTCACAGAACCCGGAATACCCGGAGTCTCCAAGTGCGCCATGCTATTCAGCGCTACCGTTAACGGCATTCCAGATTCCAGCAGGTTGGCCAACTGTTCGGTGAATGTAGCCAATTCCCGGAGCTTAGGCCTGCGCCGCCGCTTCAGAAATTCACGCAACCCCTGCGGAAGAACACCTGCATCGGCCACCTTGCGCTCCTGACGAACGGACTTCTGAGCTGCCTGCGCGCGGGATGCCTCGATTGAGACTGGAACCAGCCCAGAACGCTCCAATTGACCCAAGGCAGCCGCACGATCAGGCACATCGAGTATACCCTCCACCAACTCTCCCGACCTCTTCCTGGCTCTGTAAGCAAACTGCGACATACGAGAATGTTAACCTTGTTTAACCGAAAATGCCGAAAAGTTGTGCCCTGCAGATTGCCTCCGAAGCAGCTAGCTCAGGCGGAAACCACACCCACTCCCCCAACCGACAGGTCCGGGTTTGCGTTGCCGCGCCGATAGCCCCTTAAATCTACTGTGACGTGAGTGTACCCGAGCTGCTGGATAGCCGCAGCCAACCTTGAAGCTCGATCATCCTTGAAGAAATGCGCCAGCTCCTCTGAGCCTACTTCTATCCGGGCAAGGTCGCCGTTCGTTAACGTGTGATGCCTTACCCGCACATCAAAGAAACCCTCGTCCCTCAACAAATTCTCCGCCAGCTCCACCATGCCTAGCTTTCGGCTGTTGACCTCCTCCCCGTGGGGTATTCGAGAACTCAAGCAAGCCATCTGTGGTTTGTCGGCTGTCGGCAGCCCCATCCGTGCGGAAAGCTCGCGAATCTCGGCTTTGGTAAGTCCCACCTCTTTCAAAGGGGCCCGAATATCGGACTCTTTGGCCGCCTGCAACCCCGGCCTTAAATCCCCAGCATCCGACGCATTCTCCCCGTAGATGATCACCGAGTATCCTTCCTCTCGCGCTAGAGGAACCAGCTTTGAAAACAACTCCTGCTTGCAAAAGTAACATCGGTTCAAAGGGTTGGCCAAGTAGTCAGGGTTCGCGAATTCCTCGGTGCGTATCACCCTGAGCGGAACCTGAAACCGATGAGCCAGTCCCACAGCCTCGTCCAACTCCCTCCTGGGCAGGCTCGCAGAGTCCGCGATCACCGCCAAAGCCCGAGAACCCAACACCTGAGCAGCCGTAACCGCCAAAAAGACCGAGTCCACACCTCCAGAATACGCCGTGACACACGAGCCGTAGGTTTTCAGCATCTCCCGTAGCCGCTGGTACTTCTCATCGAGCATGCGCGTAACGTGGCATTTCACTCTGTGCTTGTCCATCCTCGGTCAAAACCATAAACGTATCCCGCCCTCATCAGCCTCTTGCACCCGCTCCGTTTTGTCCCATACTAATCCTCCATGGACTGTTTAAAAACTGCAGCGCGCCAGAAACAACCCAATCACCACTGCCTACGCCACATCGCATTCCTCTCTCTGTTGCTCCTGACCACCTTGACCCACTCGCCCATGAACGCCCAAAACACCCCTTCCCCGGATTCACCCACCAAGGCCATCGCCACACTGGGAGGTGGATGCTTCTGGTGTCTGGAAGCCGCTTTCGAACGGTTCAACGGCATCGAGTCGGTGGTATCAGGTTACGCCGGAGGACATACCCCAAACCCAACCTACAAACAGGTCTGTAATGGGACCACTGGCCATGCCGAGGTCGTTCAAATCACCTTCAATCCCGAGGTCATCTCCTATGCCCAAATCCTCGAGATCTTCTGGGAAATCCATGACCCAACCACGCTGAACGCCCAAGGCCCGGATCACGGCACCCAATACCGGTCCATCATCCTTCTCCACAACGCATCCCAGGAAAAAGAAGCAAAGGCCTCCCTGCAGAAGGCCCAAAAACAATTCCAGAAGACTATCGTCACGCAAATCACCCCGCTGAAAGAGTTCTTCCCGGCAGAGGATTACCATCAGGATTTCTTCGCACAAAACCCCAACTACCCCTATTGCGCCGTGGTGATCAGCCCCAAGCTCAAGAAGCTGGAAAAACTCCGCTCAACCCTCCCGCCCCAACGCAAGTAATCCCCGGTCAGCTCAGTTCAGGACAATCCCCCGGCGAACAAAGGTGGGAATGTCCAAGTCCTCTCCATGATGCACGGTGGGTTCGCTTTTCTCAAAGCGCCCCTTCGAGATGACCTCCAACGGGAGCATGGTCTGCTGCAACCTCGGCCGAAGCCTGCCACCCCTCCGTACCGCCATCTTCTTGCGCTCCTCCTCAGTGAGCTCAGGCGGTGGGGCCACAAACCTTGAGCGCGGCCTCCTCGCAGGGGGCTGACGCTTGAAAAAATCGGTCTCCACGTTGTCCGCACCCGCAGGAGCCTCCGCGACAACGTCCGTCTCCACCGCAGGCTCTTCGTCCTTTCCGTGCACCGCCGGGGACTGCACCCCCACAAAAGTCAAAGTCAGCCGGTCGCCCAAATTCGGGTCAATGCTCGCTCCAAGTAAAATCTCTGCCCCCTCACACTCCCGGGAGAGCAGCTCCGTTACCCGGTTGACCTCTGCAATCGACAGATCAGAGCCAGCTACCAGACTCACCATCGCCGCGCCTGTGTTCCGCAACAAACTCCCGTTCTCCAAGAGCGGATTCATCGTCAGCCGTTCAACCACCTCACGACTCCGCGCATCCCCTTCAGCCTCTGCATAGGCAAAATAACTTTCCGCATGCCGGTCACGGACCACCTCCCGCAAATCAGCAAAATCCACGTTGATCAAACCTGGCTTCGAAATCAGCCGCCACAACCCCCGCACGCCCTCGCCCATCAGCACCTCTATAACCCAAATGTCTCCAAGAGGCTCGTGTTCTCGTCAATCAGGCTTAAAACCCGCTGGTTCGGCAACGTCAGCACAACGTCCGCCGCAGCCTTCAACTCCTCTAAACCGCGTCGAGCCTGCCGCTGACGTCGCGACCCCTCACAGGTAAACGGCATGGTGACAAAACCCACCACCAAAGCCCCTGATTCCCTCGCTATCCTTGCCACCAAAGGTGCCCCCCCCGTGCCTGTGCCCCCACCCAACCCTGCCAATACAAACACAATCTCTGCACCCCGACATAAGCCCCGAATCACATCCATGGCTTCCTCCGTCGCCGCCCGTCCCAACTCCGGATCACCCCCGGCACCAAGTCCTCGAGTCAACCTCTCCCCCAACTGCACCTGGTCGACCACCGGACTCTGCCTCAACACCGCCACGTCGGTGTTCAACACCGCAAAAGCCGTGTCCTCCAAACCCTCCGCGCGCAAATTCTCCACCAAACGGCAACCCGCATTGCCGACCCCTACCATACAAAACCGCTTTTTCGTTGATTCCTCTCGCATGGCTCTCCTCCTGCTTAAATTCTCACCGCCCTGAACAAAGCCCCAAATCGACTGCGCAAACCTTCGGCGAACGATGCCTTCACGCTCCCCCGGCGCCGGACCTGCAAAGAACCAAACTTGGCCAGCCCCACAGCCGCAGCAAACTCGGGCTGGTCCAGGGCCGACCGCGACCCGCTCAAGGTACCCGCCCGACCCAAGACTACGGGCATTCCGAAAACCGCCTCCGCAAGGGTCTGAATCCTGGCAACTCTCGCACCCCCACCGCACAAAAAGACCCCGGCCCTCAGCCTGTGCAACAAACCCGCCTGCTCAACCTCCCTCGCCACCAACTCCAGAATCTCCTCCACCCGCAGCGAAACAATCTTCTGCAGATGTTCCAGGTGCACGCTGCGCCCAAGAAAACCGTGGGCACTGTCCAGATTCAGACTCCTGCCCCGTGCAGCCTCCTCCACCATCGCCGCACCATGCTCCAACTTCAGCTGCTCAGCGCGACTCAGCGGCACTTTCAGTCCATAAGCCAAATCGTTCGAAACATGATCACCGCCCACCGCCAGCAAGCCGGTGTGCTGGATCACCCCGTCCACACACACCACAAATTCCGTGGTCCCGCCTCCCATATCGATCACCAGCGCCCCCATCTCCTTCTGCTCGTTGCTCAGCAAGGCCAGCGATGAGGCCAGACCGTTGAAAACCACATTCTCCACCTCCAATTGCAAACCCTTCACCACCCGCACCGGGTTCTGTAACCGGTTCAAATTCCCGTGCACCACATGGATGTCCACCTCCATCCTCGCCCCCAGCATGCCCACCGGATTCAAAATCCCTTCCTGCCCGTCCACATGGAAATGCTGACGGATCGCATGCACCACGCAGTTCTCCGCGGGCAAATTGATCGCCTTCGCGTTTTTCACCACGTCCAGGACATCGTCCTCAGTGATCTCGCGGTCAGCCGACACCACCGGATGCACCCCACGGTTGTTGAACCCCCTCAGATGGCTGCCTGTTACACCCAGATAAACACTCCTCACCTCGACATCCGCCATCTGCTCAGCTTCCACAATCGCGTTGCGCACATCCTCCGCCGCCAGCGACGGATCCACGATCTCCCCCTTGCGCACACCTCGCGATCGAGCTTGCCCCACCCCAATGATGCTGAGGTTTCCCTCAGCACTCACCTCTCCTACCGCAGCACATACCTTGGATGTACCTATCTCCAAACCAACAATAATTGATGAGTCGGGCATAATTCAGGTTCGGGTTGGAATCTTCGTGGCCGGGCCGCCCGCACTCTGCTGAGTGCGCCTTGGCTCAAGCGTCACCGGCACTCCATTCGTCACACTCAAATCCATCGTCAATATCAGCTGACCCCGCGATAAGAACTCGTCATGAGCCAGCCTCCACTTCTTCAACTGCAGCGGTATATCCGTCAAACCCAGCGTGATTTCCGCACCATGGCTGGTTGTCACCCGAAGCGTGTCACTCTCACTCACATCAATGCTCTTCAACTCTACCACCCCGAGCATCGCCGATTCCTCAAACACCGTTACAAGCTCCAACGCAGCCCCAACGGTCCCCTGGGTCAATACACGCCCCGCCACCGGCCCCTCCACCCCCACGAGCATAGGCAAAGTCCCCCGCACAAGGTTCTGTGTCAAAATCGAGGCGCTCGCCTCCGGAAACTCCACCACCACTCCCATGCGGTCTACGTAGGAACGATACACCCCCCAGTCGCCGGAACGTCCCTTCCTCATCGCACGAATTTCAGCCACCAGCTCCCTCGGCACTACCCGAATCAAAAGTGCATCCGGAGGAAGCCGTTGCAATGAAACTGACTCCACCACCGACATCAAAGACAACCGCTGCTTTACCCGTTCGAGATCCAGCTCAATGAGGTTGTCACCCTGCTGAACCCCGGACCAACCCCAGATCAGTTCTGGCGGCAGCCGTTGTCCCGTGTCTATTTCGAGTCGCTTCAACGCAAACGCCGGGTTCCTCAGCACGAACTCGTCCAAGGCCCACTGCCCCGCCACCCACAGCCCATACAGCAACACAGCACAGGCCACTGCCAAACCGCATGAAGCCACCAGCAATCGTAAGCGGGCACTCCTTACCTCGCGGGTGCGCACCCTCACATCCAGGACATTCCGCCTGACAAATCTGCGATTCCGCTGTTTCCGGTTAAATCCCATGACTCCTTCCTTTACCCGCCCCGTCCCTCGCCAGAACCATGCCCACCATTCGCTCACATAACTCAACAAACCCGATGCCTGCAGCAGCGGCAGCTTTCGGCAGCAGGCTGGTCTCAGTCATTCCTGGCAGGGTGTTCACTTCCAATACCCAGGGCATCCCCCCCTCATCCAGCATCACATCCACGCGACCATAATCCCGACACCCCACAGCCCGAAATGCCCTGAGGGCCTCGTCCTGAACCCGCTCCGCCACCTCCCGCTCCAGTTCAGCAGGACAAAAATAGTCCGTCGCACCCGGGGTATATTTATTATGGTAATCATATCCCCCCTCACGCGGCCTTATCTCCACCACCGGCAACGCCTCGCTTCCTAAAATTCCAACCGTCATCTCCCTGCCGCGCACCAGCACTTCCACCAACGCCTGACGATCGTGGCGCAAGGCCGTCTCCAAGGCTCCCGCCCAGTCACCCCGCTCAAGCACAATGCTCAACCCCACGCTGGATCCCTGACTCACCGGCTTCACCACCAACGGTGCATCCATCCCGTCCGGCCATCTCTCACCCAAGCTACCCACGAGCCTGAAATCCGGCGTCCTGACTCCTTCCCTCCGGAAGCACGCCTTGGAAGCCGCCTTGTCAAAGGCAACCCGGCTCGCCTCTTCACCGCAACCTGTATAGGGCACGCCCAGGCGATCCAGTTCGCCCTGCACACCGCCGTCCTCTCCGTATGTCCCGTGCAGTGCCAAAAAAACTACATCCGTCCCCCGAGGAACCTCCACCCTGCCAGGCTGCGGATCCATCTCGCTGACGCTGTGGCCCGCTTCCCTCAACGCCCGCGCAACCGCAGCCCCCGTCCGCAGGGAAACCTCGCGCTCCGCCGATGGCCCGCCCCGCATCACCAGAACAGAAAGACGCGAAACACTCATCGTCCCCCCCCTTCACTCGCCGCATCCTCCCCCACAATCTGCACCTCAGTCTCCAGCCTGACTCCGCACTCGCGCAGAGCACGCTCCCGAACCAACTCAATCAAACCCAATACATCCCCCGCACTCGCCCCACCCTGGTTCACGATGAAGTTGGCGTGTTTGTCCGAGACCACCGCACCACCCACCCGCGTCCCCTTCAGCCCTAAACGGTCAATCATCTGCCCCGCAGGCATCGTCTCCGGATTTTTGAAAATACAGCCGGCACTCGCCGCCGCCGGCTGGCTCGACCATCGACGATTGTTAAAGTCCTTCCTCCGCTCCGTGATCACCCCGGGAGACATGGGCTCACCCGCCAAAACCGCGCCCAACGCAATGTGGTCACGAAACAAATTGCACGAGCGGTAAACCACATCCAAATCCGACCTTTCCACCTCACGAATAACCCCTGCACGATCCATCGCCCGCACCGACCTCACTACATCCTACATCCAGGAGCCCATCGCCCCGGCATTCATCCTTAACGCCCCCCCTAAACTCCCCGGAATCCCCTCCAGAAACTCAAGCCCCCCATGCCCCG
>JBMTVN010000136.1:0-9912 GCA_049451415.1 Limisphaerales bacterium
CCTCGCTCCCAATCGACCGTCTTCAACCAATACGGCATCACTTTTTCCCTCAGCTCCGACCGCACCCCCAACGCCCGATCCTTCATGGACACCTCCGCACCCCATACCATCGACCCAACCAGTATTACCAAACCAACCAGGGAAATTCGCATGACCGCCATCATCCCCCCATCACCCCCACACGCAAGCACCTATCTCCCACCACCCAACCTCTCCGATATCCAATATCCAGTATCTCCTCTCCCCTCTCCCCTCTCCCATCTCCCACCCCGGTTACCCAACTTGAAACTTGGAACTCACGCCTAACCCCATAAAGTCCCCTCCATGGCCCAATTCGAAATCGTCGAGCAGGAAGGCGTGCGCCTTGTCAAAATCACCCTCGCCAACGAAACCGTCCGCACCGAGTCCGGCGCCCTCTACTACATGCGCGGCCCCATCCAGATGGAATCCAAAGCCCCCAGTGTCGGCGGCTTCCTGAAATCCATCGCCACTGGTGAATCCGTCTTCCGCCCCACCTACACCGGCACTGGCGAACTCTACCTCGAACCCACCCTCGGTGGGTTCCATGTCTTCGATTGCGCCAATGAAACCTGGATTGCCGAAAACGGCGCCTACTGGGCCTCGGAAGCCAGCGTAACCGTCGACGTCCATCGCGAAAAAACCCTCACCGCGCTCAAAAGCGGCGAAGGCTTCATGGACTTCCAAACCAAACTCAGCGGCCAAGGGAAAATCGTCCTCCAAGCCCAAGGGCCCGTCGAAATCATGAACCTCCAAAACGACCGTCTGGTCGTGGATGGCAAATACGTCCTGGCCCGCTCCGCCTCCATCCAATACTCCGCCCAGCGCGCCACCAAATCGCTGTTCGGATCCTTCACTTCCGGCGAGGGCCTCGTTCGTATCTACGAAGGCACCGGCACTCTCCTCCTCGCCCCACTCCCCTACTGGCGCCAACGCCTCTTCACCTCACTCTCGAGCCTGACCGCCGCCCGAGCCTCAAAATAATTCCATCACTCACCCCACTGCTCCTTATGCCCAAACCCGTCCAAGTCGGTATCATCGGCTCCCGCTTCATCTCCACCATCCACGCCGAAGCCCTGAGCCATTGCCCCCAAGCCAACCTGCTCGCCGTCGCCTCCCCAACCCCGGGCAACGCCAGCAGCTTCGCCCAAAAATGGGCCATCCCCCACCCCCTCGAGGACTATAAAAAACTCCTCGAAATGCCCGAGATCGACATGGTCACCATCGGCGTCCCCAACCACCTCCATACTCAAGTCGTCCTCGACGCGGCCAAAGCCGGCAAACACATCGTCATCGAAAAACCCTTCTGCCTCTCGCTCGCCGATGCCGACCTCATGATTGATGTCTGCCGCAAAGCCGGAGTGAAGCTGATGTACGCCGAAGAACTCTGCTTCGCCCCAAAATACGTCCGGCTAAAGCAACTCCTCGATTCCGGTGCCCTCGGCGACCCCGTCCTCATCAAACAGTCGGAAAAGCATAACGGCCCCCATGCCGACCACTTCTGGGATGTCGAACGCTCTGGCGGTGGCGTCACCATGGACATGGGCTGCCACGCCATCGAGTTCTTCCGCTGGATGCTCAACCGCCCCGCAGTCAAATCCGTCTACGCCCAAATGGGCACCCACGTCCACCAGAACAAAACCCGCGGCGATGATAATGCCCTCATCATCGTCGAATTCACCAACGGAACAACCTGCCTCGCCGAAGAAAGCTGGACCAAACTCGGCGGCATGGACGACCGCGCAGAAGTGCACGGTTCCAAAGGCGTCGCCTACGCCGACCTCCTCCACGGGAATTCAATCGAGACTTACAGCGAATCCGGTTACGACTACGCCGTCGAAAAAGCCGGCACCACCCAAGGCTGGTCCTTCACCATCTACGAAGAAGCCTGGAACTACGGATTCCATCAGGAAATGGCCCACTTCGTCGATTGCGTCCAAAAAGACAAACAACCCCTCGTCACCGGTGAAGACGCACGGGCCGTGCTGGAAATCCTCTTCGCCGCCTACCAGTCCGCCGGCAGCGGACGAAAGGTCGAGTTCCCCTTCAAATCCAACGCACCAAAACCCATCGACCTCTGGTGGAAACCAGAAGCCCTCTAGCTTGGGAAACCGAAGCCTGATCTGTGACCAGCCGAACCGGCTAGTTGGAGCCCGGCGCTCAGCTAAACGGACTGCCGCCGCCAGACCCGCACCCCCCACCCCCACTGCCACCGGTTCCAAACGCCGACATCTCCTTCACCATCCGCTTGGAACCACAGTGACTACAGGTGTGCTGCTTCTTGCTCGAAAAGGACTCAAGAAACTCCGTCACCCGACCACACTTCTCACATCGATACTCGTAAAGTGGCATAACCAATAAATCGACGGCACCCTAGAACAATCCCAAGCCCCTGTCCATCCCCCCATCCTCCATCTGGACGCCCCAACCAAAATCCCGTATCACCCCAACCCATGCAGGATCAACTCGCAGTCGGCATCGATATCGGCGGCACTAAAATCGCCCTCGCCACCGTCGATGAACAAGGCCACATCGTCGAGGAAATCACCATCCCCACTCAGAGCACCGAGGGATTCAACCGCAGCCGCCAACGCATCATCACCGCCATCGAACAGCTCCTGCAAACCACCGACTGCGCGCCATCCGAACTCGCCGGCATCGGCATCGGTTGCGCCGGCCCCGTCAACCCCACTCTCGGCACCATCCATAACCCCTATACTCTCCCCGGCTGGGAAGACGCCCCCATCGTCCAAACCCTCTCCGAATACTTCGACCTCCCCGTCCGACTCGAAAACGACGCCGATGCCGCCCTCCTCGGTGAACTGCACTTCGGAGCCGGACAAGGCGCCGACCCCGTCGTCATGCTCACCTTCGGAACCGGTGTCGGCGGAGCCGCCTACACCGGCGGCAAGTTGCTCCGCGGCACGCGCGGACAACACCCCGAGCTCGGCCACATTCGCGTGTCCTCCAGCGGACCGGAATGCTACTGCGGCACCAATGGCTGCCTCGAATCCATCGCGTCCGGAACCGCCATCACCACCCAGGGTCAACCCCACGGATACCCCAACGCCAAAGCCGTCTTCACCGCTGCTCGCCGACAAGAACCCAACGCGACCCTCATAATACAGAATACCCTCGAAGCCATCCGCACCGCCGTCTGGAACCTCGCCCACTCACTGCTCCCCCAACGCATCATCCTCGGCGGCGGCATCATGGAAGAACACTACGACCTCTTCGAACAACACAGCATCGAACCCCTCTCCGAAGCCACCCAGTTCCTCCCCGGCTCCGTGATCCTTGCCCAAGCCCAGCTCGGTAACCGCGCCGGTATCGTAGGAGCCGCCAGCCTCGTGCTTGAATGAAATCTCAACCACCACCAGTCACCGCACCATACCCGCCCACCGGTTCACCTGTCTCTTTCTGGCAACCAGCCTGTTGTTCGCGCAAAACCCCGGGCCTATTCGATCCGGTTCCAGCGGACTGGAACGTCATTAGCCTGGGCCGGCCCCGGCGTGCTGCGCCCGCTTTCAACGAGGCTCCTGAGCAAGGCTGTCATCTTCTCCACCCGCATCGATTCGCTCGCATACAGGTTGTCCTCCTCCCCCGGATCAGTGTTGAGATTGAACAGTTGCGCTGGCTGGTCATCCCCACCCTTAGCCCATCCACCGGAGCCCCGCCCCGGAATGAATTTCCAGTCACCTTCCCGCACGGATAACAACCCTCCCGATGACTGGCTGATTGCATGGGATCGAACACTCCCAACCTCGCCCTGCCAGAGAGGCAATAGGTTCACACTATCCTCCCCCGCATCAGGCGGCAGCGCATACCCGATAACTGCAGCACAAGTCGCCATCAGGTCCGCCTGGTGAACCAGCGCACCGCTGACACTCCCCGGACGAACAACCCTCGGCCACCGCACCACAAACGGAACCCGGTGCCCTCCTTCCCAGACGTCCGCCTTGTAACCTCGCAGTCCGCCACTGGGATAATGGCCTGCCCGCTCCAGCTCATCCGCCCCACTGCCCGGAGCAAAGCCATTGTCACTGGTGAAAACCACCAGGGTCCGGTCCCTTTCCCCGGTTTGGTCCACGGCATCCAGGACCCGCCCGATCCATGCATCAGTTTCCAGGACAAAGTCAGCATAAACTCCCAGCCCGCTTCGCCCCTGAAACTCAGCGCTCACCGCAAGCGGGGTGTGGGGTGCAGTCAACGGCAGATAGAGGAAATACGGGGCATCGCTTAACGCTGATTCCAAAACAAACTCCACCGCCCGCCGCCCCACAGCCGGCAGAATCGGCTCAAGCGTCCACCCGGCCAAAGCCGGCCCCTGCCGGGTAGCCTGGTTCTTCGCAAATAAAGGCTCAGGAAGGAACTCCGAGGGAATACCCACGGTGCGGTCCTGTTCAATGAAACAAAACGGAGGCCAGTTCGGCACGTCAGTCCCAAAATAAACGTCAAAACCGCGCGTGACCGGACCACCGGGTATCGGTTGGGAAAACAACCGCCCCCAAACCTCCCGCTGACGCGGAGTAGCCCGGTCGTTCTTCGCTCCATTTAGAAGAACCCTCTCCCCATCAGCCAAGGGCCAGTCCCAACCCAAATGCCATTTCCCCACACATCCGGTTCGATAACCGCGCTGCTTCAGCATGCCGGGTAAGGTCAACCGGCCAGCCGCAATCAAGGGCGCCCCCCATAAATCGACAATCCCCGACTGAAGCCGCGTACGCCAATGATACCTCCCCGTTAATAAGGTATATCGCGAGGGCGAACACACCCCCGAGCTGGAATGTGCATCCGTAAAGCGCATCCCTTCACGGCATAAACGATCCATGTTGGGTGTGGGAATCCTGCTTCGCGAGGGATTGTTCGCGTGCATATCTCCATAGCCCAAATCGTCTGCATAAATCATTACCATGTTGGGGAGGCCCTCCGCAGACAAGGTTTGCTCCGGAATTGAGAGCACCAAGGCGAGCCCAAGAAAAATGGCACGGCATGACATGCAGGGCAACCTACACATCACGTTTAGGCAGCCACAATCCAAACCACCACCTTGGACCATTGGAAAACCACGGACGCACAGGCCCCTCCCCTCACCACCGGGTAGCTCCTCTTCATCACCGGAATGCGCCAACCACCAACCATCAGCGCATCACGGTATTCATCAAGGCTGGGCTGGTGCTCATTTAGAGCATCAACGGGAGATTCACCTACCGCAGGACGTTGCGTTGATGGTCTGCCGTGAAGAATCCCAACGCACTCGAAAATTCAAACACGCCGCAAAGCTGCGGCCAGGGCCGCCCGCATTCGCAGCCTCTGACCGTGGGAGGGCAGGCACGGTCCTGACTGTGAGTCGAATCTATCACGATCTTTGAGGACCCGGCGCAGCGGGTCCCTACCTTAAAGCGTTTGTTCAAGAAACACTTCAAGGTAGGGCCGCGGGGCCCCGCGGCCGGGCAGCGCAACGCGCTGCCAAAACATACGCATCTCTGAGGGTCCTTTCGGAGGCAACAGGGTCTGTCCCCGTTTGGTTTTGACTCGATGCAGCAGCCGGTTCAGTGTGTTAACCACCCCGCAATCCAGCTATGAAATGCCCCTTATCAACCCATTGCTTCTCTTTTGCGCTTTTCTTGCTACTCGGCTGGACATTGACCTCGACACCCCTGTTCGCGGGCCTATCGCTAAGCGATTTCCAATCTCCAACCGGCCAATGGACCTCCATCGGCAAGGCAGGAATTGAACCCGACAATCCAAGGCTGATCCTCGCGGAACCCGGCGAAGGAATCCTCTTCAATGGACCCGATGGCCATACCTCCAACCTCCTCACCCTGGACTCCTTCGGTGATGTCCAAGTCCATCTCGAGTTCTGCCTCCCCAAAGGTTCCAACTCGGGAATCTATTTGATGGGCCGCTACGAAATCCAAATCTACGACAGCTACGGCGTCCCCAAAGACAAATACCCGGGCATCGAATGCGGCGGCATCTATCCCCGATGGACCCAGGATCGCGGCGAGTTCGAAGGACATTCCCCAAGTATCAATGCCACGCTCCCACCCGGTGACTGGCAGTCCTTTGACATCCTCTTTCGCGCACCCCGGTTTGACGCCTCTGGCAGGAAAGTGGAAAACGCCCGCTTCATCCAAGTCCTCCATAACAACGTCCCTATCCACCAGGATATCGAACTGACCGGCCCCACCCGCGCCAGCCACTGGGAGGATGAACAACCCCTCGGCCCTCTCATGATCCAAGGCGACCACGGCCCCGTCGCCATCCGTAACCTCACCATCCAACCCCTCGCCGACGCCGCGTCCTCCGACCTCCAACCCCGCACGTTCTTCCTGAGCCCCACCGGATCCGATTCAAATCCCGGCTCCCTCACTGCTCCGTTCAAAAGCTTCGAAACCGCACAGAAGGCTGCCCGCTCCGAACGCAAGCTCCGCCCCGAACGTGGCGTCACGGTCACCTTCCTGCCCGGCATTTACACCATGGATTCAACCTGGATTTTCACAGGGGAGGATTCCGGAGCCTCAGCCACCCAGCCAACCCTCTATCAGGCCGCACCCGGCAGCACTGTCAAACTCAGTGGCGGATCGGCCATCACCGGCTGGGCGCCAGATCCCGACTTTCCCCATGCCTGGCGAGCTAAAGCACCCGCTCACCTCCCACACTTCGAGCAACTCTGGATCAACGGCCACCGGGCCATCCGGGCACGCACCCCCAACTGGTGGGACTACTTCACATTAACCGACGCCAAGGAAGAACCCCTCCCTAGCGAACCCAACGGTAGAATCCACACGCTAACCACCCGCCCCGCCAACCTCGACACATTCAAAAGCCTACCCTCGCCAGTCATCCAGCAGGCCCAAATCGTTGTGCATCACAAGTGGGATACAACCCGGGAATGGCTCCAGCAAATCTCACCGGAAACCGGCACTATCACTACCCACGGCAGTGAAATGAAGTCGTGGAACCCAATGGCTAAAGATTGCCTCTTCTACATCGAAAACTATCCCGCAGCCCTCGATGCACCCGGAGAATGGTTCCTCGACCAGTCCGGTTGGGTGCACTACATCTCCCGTACTGGCGAGGACATGCGCACAGCCAACGTCATCGCTCCTCGCCTAAACCGATTCATCCAGATCACCGGTGATCCCGATCAGCAAGTCCAACATCTCCACTTCGATGGTCTCCACTTTGAACACCTCGAATGGAATATCCCCACGGAAGGCCTCCCCCCCGCCCAGGCAGTCATCAACGTCGATGCCACCGCAGTCCAGGTCGATCACGCCAACAACATCCAGTTCCGCAACGGCTCAGTCCAACACATCGGTTCCACTGCCTTCTGGTTCCGCCAAAACACCCACCACTGCCGCATCGATAACTCCCGCCTGTTCGACCTCGGCATCACTGGAGTCCGCATCGGCGAAGCCGAACTGCAACAACCAGAACTCCAAACCCATCACATCACCGTCCAAAACTGCATCATCCAGTCCGGCGGAAGACTTGCACCTCCAGCCGTCGGCGTCTGGATCGGTCACAGCCCCGACAACACCATCCTGCATTGCGATATCGGCGATTTCTTCTACACCGGCGTCTCGGTCGGTTGGCGCTGGGGCTACGACGAAAGCACCGCAAAGCGAAACCGAATCGAATACAACCATATCCACCACCTCGGTTACCGCATCCTCAGCGACATGGGCGGCGTCTACACGCTCGGCCCCTCCGAAGGTTCCCGCGTCTCCCATAACCACATCCACGATGTCTACTCCACCCGCTATGGAGGCTGGGGTCTCTACCCCGACGAAGGCAGCACCGGCATTACTTTCGAAAACAACCTCGTCCACGACGTACAGGACGGCACTGCACACCAGCACTACGGCAGGGAAAACACCTTCCGCAACAACATCCTCGCCTTCAGCGAACAAGGCCAAATCGCCGTCAGCCGCTCAGAACCTCACCTCTCCTTCACCTTCGAAAACAATATCGTCTACTTCGATCAAGGCACATTACTCGGCTATGGCGGATGGAAGGCCGGAGCCAATGTCCTCCTCCGCAGCAACCTCTACTGGCGGGCAGAAAGCCAACCTTTCGACTTCAATGGCCAGTCCTTTCAAGAATGGCAGTCATCCGGCAAAGACTCCGGATCCATCATCGCCGACCCGCTGTTTACCAATCCAAGCGGACGGGATTTCACCCTGCTCTCCAACTCCCCCATCACCCAAATCGGCTTCAAACCCTTCGACCCCTCGCTCGCCGGTGTCTACGGAACCTCCCACTGGACACGGCTCGCCAACTCCATCTCCTTCCCCACCCCCTATTCCGTCCCAAACTCCCACTAGTCCCATCGATACAAGCTCTAATCGGCGAGCACCAACAGCGATTCGCATCCATTCGCGGTCAGAAACAGCCGTTCGCGTCCATTCGCGTCCATTCGCGGTTAGACTATCATTCGCGTCCATTCGCGGTCAGAAACAGCCGCTCGCGTCCATTCGCGGTCCCTATCGGTTTGCTTCCAGCCTATTCCCCCCTACACTCCCCCTGCCATGACCCAGCACCTGTTGCACCTTGCTCTCGCGCTACTGCTGCCTCTGATTCCTCTCCGCGCCGACACCGCTGAACCCGAAGCCAACCCCGCCGACCTTCCACGAACCGAACCCATCTCCCCCGGGAACGCACCGGCATCCTTTGTCACCAAGCCCGGTTTCCATCTCGAGATCACCGCCGCCGAACCCCTGATCCGAGACCCCATCGAAATCTGCTTTGACGAAAACGGCCGTCTTTTTGTCGTTGAAATGATCGACTATTCCGAGCTTCGCGGTGAGAACCCGCATCTTGGACAGATCCGCATGCTGGAGGACACCGATGGCGATGGCAGGTATGACCGCAGTCAGGTGTATGCCGACAATCTGCCCTGGCCGACTGCAGTCACCTGCTGGAAGGGCGGTATATTTGTCGCCGCCACACCGGACATCTTCTACCTCAAGGATACCGACAACGATGGTCGAGCCGATCAGCGAGAAGTCGTCTTTACCGGCTTCGCCAGCGCATATGCTCCTTACGCCACAAACCAGCTCAACGTTCAGGCCATGCTGAACAGTTTCCGCTGGGGGTTGGATAACCGGATCCATGGTGTGACCAGCCTCAACGGTGGCAACGTCGTGAACCCCGCCTCCCCTGGCACAACACCTCTGAACCTCAGGGGACGGGACTTCGCGTTCAACCCGGAAACCCGCCAAATCTCCGCTGAACCCGGCGGCGGCCAATACGGCATGAGCTTTGACAACACCGGACATCGCTTCACCTGCAATAACAGCGACCACATCCGTGTGTTCATGTACGACTCCCGCTACACCGACCAAAATCCTTCAGCCTCGATGCCCCCAAGCGCACAAAGTATTGCCGATGACGGCCCGTCCGCCACGGTGTACCGCATCAGCCCGGACGAACCCTGGCGCGTCATCCGCACCCAATGGCGTGTCAGCGGCGCGGTCAAAGGCATCGTCGAAGGCGGCGGACGCCCCAGTGGCTACTTCACCAGCGCCACCGGACTCACCATCTACCGCGGCGACGCCTACCCCGAGGAATACCTGAATAATGCTTTCATTGCCGACTGCGGCAGCAATCTCATCCACCGCAAACGAATCTATCGTGACGGCGTCGACTTCCACGCGACCCGACCCGACGACGAGCAGACCAGCGAGTTCCTCGCCTCCTCCGACCTATGGTTCCGTCCCGTGCAAATGGCCAACGCTCCGGATGGAACGCTCTGGGTCATCGACATGTACCGCGAGATCATCGAACACCCTTGGTCGCTTCCTCCCGGAATTAAAAAGCACCTCGACCTCAACGCCGGTAACGATCGCGGCCGCCTCAACCGCGTCGCCCCCAAAGGCTTAA
>JBMTVN010000137.1:0-9903 GCA_049451415.1 Limisphaerales bacterium
GTTGGAGCAGGGAGAGAGGGCAGTTCAGCGAGGGCAGCACTATTTGCGGGGTGGGGGGGGTGGGCCGATACTCGAGGGTAGCCGAACTTACCCTCGTGTGATCATGCACGGGAGCAGGGGGAGAGGTGGTTGGGGGTTGCGGGTGGTTGGGTTTATTGGCATGAGAATGGGATGCGTTCTGTGAGCATGGTGATGGTAGGTGCAGGTCTGTTGGTTGGGGTGTTTTGTTTGGCGGGGCCTCTGGCTCCGACGGCGGAGCAGCGGGCGACGGCTGAGGACAAGTGGAAGGCGGACATTGAGAAGCTTGAGGCCAAGGATCAGGAGGAGGAGCATTCGGCGGATAGCATTCTCTTTCTGGGCAGTTCATCGATCCGGATGTGGGACACGATTGCGGAGGACATGTATCCGTATCCGGTGATTCGGAGGGGGTATGGAGGTTCGAAATTCAGGGATGTATCGGTTTTTGCGGAGCGCCTGATCTGGCCGCATCGGTTTCGGGCGGTAGTGATATTTGTGGGGAACGACGTGAAGGGGGAGGAGGGTGACGCGACTCCGGAAGAGGTTGCGGGTTGGTTTGAGTATATCGTTGGGGTGGCGAAGCTCGTGGAGCCGAAGGCGCCGGTGTTTTGTCTCGAGGTGTTCCCTTGTGAATCGAGGTGGGCAGTGTGGCCCAAGATTCAGAAGAGCAATGCGGCTTTAGCTGAGGCATGTGCACGGTTGGATGGGGTGTATTTCATACCGCAAGCCAACGGGTATCTGGGGCCGGACGGGAAGCCGATCCCTGAGCTGTATCGGGAGGATCGGCTGCACATGAGCCCGATGGGTTACCGGATGTGGTCGGGTGTGATTAAGTCCCATTTGGATGGGGTGCTGGGTAGAGAAGACGGAGGACGATGACATGAAGATGCTGAAGCGAATGTTCCTGGTGGTTTTTGGCCTGACTTTGGGCGCTGTGTTGCTTGGGCAGGAGGCCGGGAAGCGTTGGCATGAATCCGCTTTGGTTGGGATGGAGGTTGGACCTACCGGTGCACAGTTTGCGGGCGGGCGGCATGCCGGGGGCTATGCCGCGCGTTTCGACGGGCGGGAGATTGTTCGGCGATGCGTGGAGGCGAACGGGGAGTATTTGGTTCTTTGGGTCCGGGATGGTGACTATACCTTTCATGAATCTGCCTGGGTGCCGCGGCCTTCAGGTTTGGGGGACAGGGATGTCTTGCGGGAGGCGGTGGAGGAGGGAGTGAGGCACGGGCTGCCGGTGATTGCGTATTGTCAGATGCAATATCCGGCGCATGAGCTTAGGGAGCATCCGGAGTGGAAGGTCAGACAGGCAGATGGCAAGCCGGTAGACTATTTGGTTTGTTACAACAGCGGGTATACCAACGTGGTCAAAGGTTTGCTGGAGGAGATGGTTGGCTCCGGTGTGGCGGGATTTCATCTGGACATGGTGGACCAGGGCTTTGGTCCGCCGACGGGGTGTTGGTGTGAGGTCTGCAAGAGTCTGTATCGGGCGGAGTATGGGGTCGAAATGCCGTCCGGGGTGGATTGGGGGAGTGAGGGTTGGGAACGAATGTTGGAGTTTCGATACCGGACGAGTGATCGGTTTGAGAAGATGCTTGTCCAGCATGTGCGGACTTTGGATCCGTCGGTGACCGTGGATTTCAATTATCACGGGAGTCCACCGTTTTCATGGGAGGTGGGGCAACTTCCGGTCCTTCATGCGGGCAATGGCGATTTCGTGACCGGCGAGGCGGGCTTATGGGCTTTTGGCGGACTTACGCCGAGTTTCAATGCGGCGTGGTATCGGGCTGCCACGCCGGGCAAGCCATTTCAGGTTGCGGTGCAGCGAGGAGTAAGGATGTATCATGATCAGACCACAAGGCCGTTGAACGACATGCGTTGGGAGATGTTCACCTTGCTGGCGCATGGGGCATTCGTGACGATGATCGACAAGACTGCCTATGACGGTTCATTGGATGCGGTGGCTTATGATCGGATAGGCAGTCTGCTGGCGGAGGCGCGGTCGAAGCGGGAGCACTTCGGGCAGGAGCCGGTTCGCGAGCTGGGGATATATTTCAGCTCCAGGACCAGGGATTGGGTGGGGAGGGATAAGCCCATGGAGTATTTCCTTAGTGTGCTGGGGGCACATCAGGCTGCGGTGCAGGAGCACATCGCCTTTGGTTTCATTTTTGATGAGCGATTGAGTCTGGATGAGCTGCGTTCGTATCCGGTGGTTTGTTTGCCGAATGCCGGGATTTTGAGTGCGAGTGAGGTCGCTTTGTTTGCGGCCTATGTTGAGGAGGGCGGCAGTTTGTTGATCAGTGGTCAGAGCGGCCAGTTTGATCGCCTTGGCGGCAGGTTGGACCGGTGCAAGCTTGCGGGTTTGATGGGTGCTGAAGTCGACAGGCGACTTGCGGGCTGGGACAACTGGGTTGCGATTGGAGGGGAGGGGGCTGGTGCATTGAGCCAACACCTTGCTCCCAATCAAGAGGATGGCTGGTCCTTTTTGGTGCGTGGCCCGGCGACGGTTTACAAGCCTACGACTGCAGAAGCTGCGGGGATGCTGAGGGAATCCGTCCGCAATTCCCTGGCGAATCCGGAGGGCTACAATAAGGATTGGCCGTTGAGTGCTGGGGAGGTCGTTGGGCCGGCAGTGATGCTGAATCAGGTGGGGAAAGGCCGGGTGCTTACGTTTGCGGTCTCTCCCGATTACTCCACCGCGAGTGAACATGCCATTGTGGAGGCGCGCAAGCTGTGGGCCCAGGGCGTCCGCATGTTATTGCCCGAGCGGCGGGTGGAGGTCGTTGCGCCGAGCAATGTGGAGGTGGTGGTGACAGAGGACGCTGATGCTCGGGTCTTGCGAGTCCATTTGCTGTGCTATAACGCGACCCCCAGGACGTTGCCGGTCAAGGACCGGCCGTATGTCCTGCCGGGTTTGATTGAGGATCGTCCGATGTTCAGGGCGTCTTTGCGGTTTTCAGACAAGGTTAAGGGGGTGAAAGGGTTGAGCGAAGAAACCCGGATCCGGAAGCGGGGTCGAGACGTGGAAGTCGTTGTGGAGGATGTGCATGAGGTGATCCTTGTTCGCTATTGATCATCAACGGAGTTGAGCGTCGTCCTTTTCCGACCGCGAATCGGGTTTTTGATGTTTACCGCGAATGGACGCGGATGCTGTGTTCTTCAACCGCGAATGGACGCCAATGGACGCAAATCGATGAGGGGGTGAGCGTTTCGCCGGAACCTCCGGTGGCGCCCGGGGGGTGGGCTTAGTTCCTGGGGGCGTTTAGTTGATGTCTTAGCCAGGAGAGGAGGCTGGCGATATCGGCCGGGGTGTAACCTTCGGTGAAGGCGGGCATGAGTGAGGTGGGGGTGCGGCGGATTTCGGCTATGTCTTTGCGGAGGATCTCCTGCTCGATGCCGCCGGCCTGGCGGAGAGTGATGCTGGTGGCGCCATCGTTCTTCAGGAGACCTGCGATGATGACGCCATCGACGGTGAGGGCTTCGGTCATTTCGAAGCCGGGGCGGATGCGTTGGCTGGGGGTAAGGATGTCGTGCAGGAGGGACTCTTCAGCCATGCCGATCTGGCCCAGGAGATCGGGTCCGACATCGTGGCCTTCGCTGCCGATGCGATGGCAGGGTGCGCAGGCTTGGGCATAGACCTGATGGCCCCGGTTCAGGTCGCGGGGTTGGCTGAGTCCGGCGAGGAAGGCGAGGAACTGTTCCTCGGTGATTTCGTTGGCAGGTGGGCTGGAATTGCTGAAGGAGGTCTCATCAGCGAGGGCGTTGGGCGAGAACGAGTCGAGGAGGCTCTTGGCGGCGGCGGAGATCTCGACCGGGGTGTTATCGCCACTCGTAAACCACTTGAGGCTGGAGCGTGCTTCCGGGGTTTGGAGGGGGGTGCGGGGGGCGTTGTTGCGTCCGGAAGAGAGGGCTTCGAGGATGGTCTTTTGGGTTTCCGGCGTGGCGTAAGTGAGGAGCTTGAGCGTTCGTGCGAGGTGGGTTTCGTTGCGGGAGGCGGCGATGGCTTGGGCTAGGTGGGGCATGAGGGGTTGTGAGTTGCCGGGATCGCGGAGGAGTTCGTCGAGCATGTCGACCTCGCGTTGATTGAGGCTGCAGAGGATGGCGTTATCCATCCAGCGGGTATTGAGGCGGGTGCGTGCGAGTTGTGCGAGGGCGGCGAGAGTGTGTTGGTTTTGGATTTGACCGAGGCTGAGGGCGAACTGGATGAGGACGCGTTCGTTTGAATCGGAATCGAGCGCTGTGAGCGTGGCTTGGAGGAGGGTGGGGGATTGGTCGAAGCGCGTATCGGCGAGTTGGAGAGCGTGGACGCGGACGGCGGGGTGGGGATGGGTGAGGTGGGCTTGGATATCGTCGGGGGTGAGTGTGCCGAGCTGGTTCAGGGTATGAAGGATCGTGATGGTGGCGAGCTCGTTGGTGGGGCGGGATTCGAGCAGGGAGTGGAGGATGGATGAGGCCGAGGTGTGTCGGCCTTCGACGAGCAGTCGCTGAGCGGTGAGACGCCGCCAGTGGTATGTGCTGGCGCATTCTTTGGCCAGTTGGCTGGAAGAAAGTCGGGAAAGGTCTGCCGGGGGGGGTGAGGGTTGTTGTTCATGGGTGAGGCGGTAGATACGTCCGCGATTGTGTCCGTTGTAGACACCGTATTGTTGTTGAAGGTGGCGGGGGATGGCGGAGTAGTCCTCGATGATTTCGCGGTAGTAATCGACGACCCATATCGAGCCGTCGGGTCCATGGGAGAGGTTCATGGGGTGGGACCAGGCATCGGAGGTGGCGGCGAACTCGCTTTGGAGTTCGTTGGGATGGCGGTGGAGCGTGAGGGCAGGGCCTTGGGCTTGGATCAGCGATCGGTGGAGAATATTGCCGGAGGGTTCACAAGCGAAGTAATGGCCGTGGAGGTTGGGTAGCGCGTGATCGAGGTAGATGAGCGGGCTGCAGGCTGAGGTGAACCAGCCGCCGGCGTCACTGTCCCCCGCACCGTAGCGGTCGCGGTAGTACTTGGAATACTCGGGATGGTCGGCGCGCTTTTGTCGCCAGGGATGCGCCGGGGCGAGTGGATAGACTCGCTTGTCGCCGGAGGGCATTTCGAGTCGGTCGGTAGTTTTGGCGTTGGGGTTTCTGGAGAGGTAGGTCCAGGGGAGTGGAGCAACGAAGCGTCCGGGTTCGCCGGTGGACATCGTGAAGCGATCGCCTGTGGGGGTCAGGGCGAAGCCAAAAGTGCCGGTGCTGCCGGTGAGTGGTTCTATGGCGGTGCCGTCGGGGCGGATGCGGAAATCTGAGCGGGGCAGTTGGACCGGGCTGGGGAGGTGTGGCCCGGTGACGGTGCCGCCTCCGGCACCCGAGCCGAAGTAGATCCATCCGTCCGGGCTCCACTGGGGGGCGTTGATACCACGCTCGAGCGGGCCGGTTTCGAAGCCGGTGAACAGGGTCTCCCGGATCTCCGGGTGGCCATCGTCATCGGGGTCCGCCAGAAAGATGATGTGGGGCGCGCAGGCGAGGATGAGACCGCCGCGGGCAGGAACAAGCCCGTAGACTGGAGGGAGGTTGGTGGACCAGATCGTGGCGCGGTCCATGATGCCGTCGGCATCGGTGTCCTCGAGCATTTTGACGACGCCATAGGTTCCGGGCTCAGCCGCCTTTTTGAATTTTTCGTCGGCCTGGACGCGTCGGACCTGAGTGTCGAGTTGGCCGGTCTTATTGAGTTCCTCGATATCCAGTTGGCCTTCGAGATTGTAGCCGTGGAGTTCGCTGATGAAGAGGCGTCCACGAGCATCCCAGCACACACCTGAAGGTGAAGAGATGAGAGGTTCGCTGGCGACGGTTTGCATGCGAAAGTCGGGGGGTAAATGAAAGGCGGCGGCCGATTCTGCGGGAGTGAGCGGTTTGGGGGCGTCCGTAGGTAGAGGGATTTGGGCCATGGCGAGGAGGGGTAGCAGCATCAGGGCGATGGCGTGGACGCGGACAGGATGCGATGCGGCTGGGGAACTCATGGACGCGTAATGTAGAGGGGGAGGAGCGGTTTGGGAAGCGGGAGCACCACGCCTGCGGCTGCCTGGAGCAGGACGAGACGGGTGGGGCTTGATCCGGCCCGGTGATCGGCCTAGGTTTCAACCCGAGACCTCCCTGGGGTGATGCTGACGTTGGCGGCGGTGGGCTCCTCCTATCGCTGACCTTTTCCGTCACGCGGAGAACATGCAGATACGAACAGCTACACGATCGGATGCGGACGAAGTGCGTGGGGTCCACCTGTCTGCCTTTCCTAAAGGCGAAGGCGAGATCGTCTCAAGGCTCGCAGTCGATTTGCTTTCCCATGAATCAACCCCGCCAACGATTTCGCTGGTGGCGGAGGTTGACGGTCTTGCAGTTGGGCATGTGGCCTGTAGTCCTGTGGTCGTCGAAGGCTCGAGGGACTTTCAGGGTTACATTTTGGCGCCCCTTGGTGTCAGGTCGGACTATCAGAAGCGATGTATCGGGTCACGGCTTGTCGAGAGCGGGATGCAACGGCTGTCTGACATGGCGGTAGGCGTCCTGTTTGTCTATGGGGATCCCAAGTATTACGGCAGGTTCGGCTTCAATGCGGAAGCTGCGGCAGGATACGTTCCAGCCCATACGCTACAGTATCCCTTTGGCTGGCAGGCCGTTGTCCTGAGTGCCCCCGGTGCAAAGAGATCTCCCTCAAGAATAACTTGCGTGGCTTCCTTAAACGATCCGGCTTTGTGGTAAGAACTGCCAACCAGCTGGTGGAGACGAACCCCTGTCCCGGGGCTCCGTGTCCGATGCATTGCAGCATCAAATGGCGCTCTTAGGCCGAAATTAGCTGGTTGCGGAGGGTAGACTGGTTGAGTCTTGCCGGTTTCGCTAGCGAGCGATTTTTCGGGGTAAAAATCGGCTGTAAGGCCCTATTTGAGGCATGCGATCGGGGTTAAGGGCTTCGCTGCGAACGGTTTGCTCAGGTGACACCACGAGATCTCAGTCAACTGGCTGCCGCCTCTCCCGCTTTTTCTTATCATTATGAACCCGCAATGTTATAACGAAGCGCCGCGGCCGGGTTTACTAGCGAGCTTCTACCCTGAGCTTTCGAGAGACATACATGATTACGGAATCAACGAAATCCCCTCTATCTCCAAACGACCTTATTGAGCGACTGAAGATTGCGATGGTCGATGCGCATTTTGAGTTGCATCAAACATCATCCTACGAGATTAGGTTTCGTCGTTGGGGAGCTTGGTTTAGTTCGCTTGCGCCCTCTCGGCCGGTAAAGGGACAATTCCCAACCCGAGGTCGAATTCTGATCCGGCCCAGCGAGGAGGGGAGTGAGATTGATTACCAGATTCAGGTGTATGGAATCGTGAAATACTGGCTGATTTTCATTGGTACGGTGTTCTGCTGGCTCATATTCCCGCCCATTCTAGTCAATCGAGTTTTGTCGCATCAGCCGCGGCAGTTGATGCGTAACCTTTTGGGGGCGCTCTGACGAACAACACTGTTATCTCCACCTGATTTATCCAAATACCGGGTGGATCAAATCGGTGTCACGCGCTGAGTGTTGTGTGCGATTTCCAAAGTCGACGATGAGCTCAGGATGCGGGTGACTGCAGTTGTCTCCGATGGCTCAAAGTATCGGCTTACACCCGCCGCAGGCAGACCGCCTCCCGTGGCTCCCTTGCCTATTGCCTTGCAGGATCAAAGGGTGCTCTGGGGCCGAGATCATCGGGTTGTGAAGGGGAGACTGGTTGAGTCTGGTCGGTTTCACCAGCGAGCGCTTTTTAGGGGTGAAAATCGGCTGTAAGGCCCTATTTGAGGCATGCGATCGGGGTTAAGGGCTTCGCTGCGAACGGTTTGCTCAGGTGACACCACGAGTTATACAGAAGCAGTTTCGGTCTTTCCTTCCTGGGGTGAGGGTGCAAGGTCTCAGGAGGTCTGATATGAAAAAGCGTTCAGTAGTTGCTGCATCGATATTTCTTCGCTTGGTGGTGGTGTTTCTGGGTTTGGGAGCATTGGCGTTCCTGCTTTGGGAGCCGCATGTTGAAGGCCGGAACGCGAATGCCGGGCTGGTCGACATCTATTTCAGGGATCCGCTGCTGGCTTATGCCTATGTGGGATCGATTCCCTTTTTTGTAGGGCTGTACCAGGCGATCAGAGCTTTGGGATGGGTTGCGCAGGGGCGTGCGTTGTCCTCCGCAACTTTGAAGGCTTTGCGGATCATCCGGAAGTGCGCGGTGTTGGTTGTTGGTTTCATCCTGGTAGGGGAATTGTTCCTGCTGTTGGAGGAAAGTGATGACCGCGCGGGAGGCGTGGCTATCGGCGTGGTTCTCACCTTTGCGTCGGTGGTTGTTGTGGCATCGGTCAGCGTGATTGAGCGGATCTTGGAGGAGGGCTTGGAGATGAAAATGGGGGGAAGCGGGGTGTTGGTGTGAGATGTGAGTTCGGACTACGGTGTCGACCCGAGCTGATGTGGTCTGGGTCGATGAAGTTGCCGCTGCTCGACAGAAAGCCATTAGCTCGGGCAGGAACGTGCTCTTGTTCTTTACGGCGGAGTGGTGTGTGCCGCGACGGATCATGAAGCGTCAGGTTTTCGCTGATCCAGCTCTGTAGCGGCTGCCATGAATGCTCAGGTGGTTCCGGTGATGGTTTATTCAGGGGCTCCCGGTGCGGATGAGGTGTTTAGTCGGTATCAAGTTGGTGGCACACTGGTAGCGAGTTTTACTGATCCACAGGGTGAAGTTTTGGATTGCTCGGTCGGGAAGATTGGGAAAGCGGAGTTCCTCGGAATGCTTAAGAAGTTGAGCAGCGTCAGTCCCTAGATTCTGATTGATGTGCAGTTTAGGGATTCGGAAGTGGGGAAGCCGTGGGGCTGTTGTGGCTGCGAATCTGTAGAGTAACGACCGGTCATCCTTGTTTGGTCATGGAGTTAAGTGGAGTCATTCCATTTGGGCTGTCTCTTGATGAATACCGCAGGATGTTCCGGTTATCGGACAGCGATCTTAAAGGTAGGCTCCTTGGCGCGGGAGATGGTCCGGCGAGTTTCAATGCCGAGCTGACAGCGGTGGGTGGCTGTGTGGTATCGGTAGATCCGCTGTATTCGTATTCCGCTGCGGAGATACGGGGGAGGTTTGATGCAGTTCTGGATGATATTATTGAACAGGTGAAGGCATCCCCAGGGGATTGGGTATGGTCGTATCACAAGTCTCCGGAGGATCTTCGTGCGAACCGTGTTGCGGTGATCCGAAGGTTTGCCGATGACTACGAAGCGGGTCGAGGGGGAGGTCGGTATGTGCGCGGGGAACTGCCTTCCCTGGACTTCTCGGATTCTCAATTCGATTTAGCTTTATGCTCCCATTTGCTCTTTCTGTATTCGGGACAGCTGGATCGTGAGTTTCATCTTCGATCCGTGATCGAACTGCTCCGGGTTGCCTCTGAGGTTCGGATCTTTCCTCTGTTGACGTTGCGGCTTGAACGGTCGCCCCACTTGGCACCTGTGATGGAAGCCCTCAGCGCGAGAGGCTGTCCGTTGGAAATCGTGCGGGTCGACTATGAGTTGCAGAGGGGCGGGGACGAGATGCTGGTTGTCCGGCGGCCTTCCGGGTCATGTGTATTTGAGTGCTCCGGATGATGCTCATCGTCCGCCTGGCGTGAAAGCACTTGACCCTGCCGCTTTGTGATGCAAAGTGAACAGCCAAGAACAGTAGACCTCCACATTGATTGAAATGATGAAGCCCGTCCTCCTTTTGTTCCTGACGCTGGCGTTGACGCAGTTCTGTATCGCCAACGACGCCAAGGCAGACCGCATGAAGGTCGAATTTTTCGAGAAGCTGTATGATGCAAAGATCGAAGGCGTGAAACCAATCGAGGAGTATAGTGATCCCGACGCATTCTATGCTGCGATCGCGAAGC
>JBMTVN010000138.1:0-9843 GCA_049451415.1 Limisphaerales bacterium
AACAAACTGGTGCAATGGATTGGCGGTCACGCGGCGGCGTAGAACGCCGTAAACATCGTGGCCCGTCTCCCAGCTCCCAGGCTCCGTTGGCCCTTGGGTGTTTACTTCACGAGCTTCAGGATCTCCTTGAACTCGTCGGTGCCGGCACGTTTGAGGAGTTCGAACAGGAGCATTTCGACCGAGGCAGGAATCGCACCGGCAGCAGTCATGCGCTCGCGACCCAAATGCCAGTTTCCCTCATTACGGGAGGAGCAGGCATCGGCGGCGACGAAAACGCGCTTGCCGAGATCGAGGAGTTCGAGAGCGGTCTGAGTCACGCAGACGTGGGTCTCAATGCCGCAGAGGATGACGTCGTGGATGGCATGTTGGTCCAACCAATCCCGCACCTCCGGGGTGAGGCTACTGAACGTGAGTTTCTCTATGGGGGAGAAGTTGGGGATGGCTGTGGCAAATTCAGGGGCCGTGGGACCAAGTCCTCTGGGGTACTGTTCCGTGACGGCAACCGGCAAGCCAAGGGCCTGAGCGCCACGCGCAAGTGTGAGGGACTGATGCAGGACACGGTCCTTCTCCCAGATTGCGGGCAGGAGCATGGCCTGGAGATCAACCACGATGAGACCGGTGTGGGGACGTCGAATGCGATGGGACATGGTGGGGTGGTTTGAGTTGGCGGATGGGATAACAAAGTTCGGGGCCTGAGACGAGCGGGATTGCGTTAAGCGCAGAGCGCAAAGCGGTAAGGGCGAAGCGGTGCGAGGAGGGTGCAATGATTTGCTGCCGACACGCAGGTCGGCCCTACCTGTGCGAGATCCGATGCACCATGCGGAACGTGGCTCAGAATCCTTTGCCGAAGGTGATACCCATGACGAGGACCGTGGTGTGGTTGAGGAAATCGGCCGAGAAGTCGGGTGAGATGGTGAATCCGGCGACGGGGATATCGTAGGTGACGGAGACGCGGCCCATGAATTCGGCTTCGCTTTCAACGACTTCGAAACCGGGGCCGACCGCGAGCTTCAGGGGTTCGATCGGCCGGAAGCTGATGGGGAGGGCGAAGGCGGCATCGCGATGATTTTCGTGGAGGAAGACGGCTTCGGCGATACCGCCGATACCCCATTGTTTGCTGAGGCGGTTTTCGTATTCGATCCCAATGGCGGCGCCGCTTTCGGTGTGTTCATCGTCCTCATAACGGACGGCTGCGCCCATGAGGAGGCCGAGGTGATGTTTGTGGTATGGGTGGGAGGCCGGCAAGTGCTCGTGTGCGTGCATTTCGGCAGCCTCTGCAGAATTTGAGGGGACATCTGTATCTGCGGGTCCAGCCAGGGCAGGCAAGGTACTGAGGCAAGTGGCAACGACGAGGGCGAGAAGCGTGTTCTTGTTCATGTTAGGCCGATCGGGTGCATTATTAGACCCACACAAAGTCCGGTGCGATATTAAAGTTGATAACAAGCAGGCAAAGCGGCAAGCGGTAGGCGCGGAGATCTGGCTGTCCACCATAGTCGGTAGCACGCAGGCGGAAGGGCTGGGGGCGTTAGGAGGATGCTGTGAAGATTCGGTGAGCTACGGATCTCCTGCGCCGGGGCCGCCTGGGCATGGGAGGAAGCATTGATTTGCGGCCGGCATGCAGGTCGGCCCTACGTGTGAAAATGGGTGGTCATGCCTGTCGGGCAGTCGGTCTGCCCCTCTCCTCTCCCCCAGGTAGTGATCGTTTCGTGCAACCACTCTCTCCCCTCTTCCCTCTCCTGACTCAGGGACTTCGCACTGGCTAACGTGTGGGGGTGGGGGTAGGTTTTGCGGGTCAGCATGTTTGGATAAGAAGCGCGAGGAATTGTCATGTCACAGGCGATCATTGATCCGGCAGAGGTGCGTCGTTTTGCCGACGAGCTGAAGCGGTTTAACCAGGACATCCAGGACCGGATGGGTTTATTGCAGGCGCGTTTTGCGTCGTTGGGGGACACGTGGCAGGACCAGGAGCACACGCGTTTTGCGGACGAGTTTCAACGGACCTTGCGGGCCATGGCGAAGTTTGTGGAGGTATCGAACCATCATGTGCCGTTTTTGCTGAGGAAGGCGCGTCGGATTGAGGATTACCTTTCGCAGAAGTAGCGGTGGGATGGATATGCGCATTTCCGACTGATATGGCGGGCCAGGCTCATGTGGGGTCGATTGCAGCGCTGGATGATTTCCGGTCGAAGCTGCTGGTGTACTTGTCCAAGGCGCAGCGGGTCCTGGATGACGCTTCGCAGGATGTGGTAGGGACGCGGATTTGGCTGCAGACAGACCGGCAGCTTTATTGGAAACGCGAGTTGCGTCGGCGCGAACATGCATTGGCGCAGGCGGAGCAGGAGCTGATGAGTGCGCGGTTATCGGAGGCGCAGGGGGCCATCCAGGATCGCCGCCTGATGGTGCAGCGGGCACGGCGGGCGTTGGAGGAAGCGCAGGACAAGCTGCGCGGGGTGAAGGGCTGGTTGGGGCGCTATGATTCGGAGGTGGAATCGGAGCTCAAGGCGGCGCAGCAGTTGCGGCAGATTTTGTCGGGTGACATGCGGAAGGCCGTGGCGTTTTTGGAGTCGGCGGGCGAGACGTTGTCGGATTATGCGGGGATGTCCCCTACGCCCCTGGAGACTCCAGGGACTGGGAACAGTGGCGCCGGGCCGGATGATGACGGGGAGGCGAAGCCGTGAGTGCAGGCGGGCATGCGGCGCGTTTGCATGCGTTGACGCAGGATTTGTTGCAGCGCTGGCGGCAGACTCGCGAGGTGTGGCGGGATGCGAAGGCGCGTGAATTTGAAGAGCGGTATTTGCGGGAGCTGGAGGCGGTCGTGACGGCTGCTGGCCATGGCATGGAACAATTGGAGCATGTGCTCCGGAAGATCAGGCATGACTGCGAGTAAGTTTGCGGGGGTGGACAAGACCCTGGATTTGTTGGACCGGCTGACGTCGGGTGCGGCGGATTGTCGCGCCCGGGCGGAGCGTCTGGAGAGCGACCGGCAGCGGCGGGCTGCGCGGAGCGAGTCGCAGCAGCGGGTGGCGTTGCGCGAGCTGGAGCGTGAATTGCGGACGGCCGAAGAGCAGGTTCGTGAGGCAGATGCGGGGCGTGAGGCAGAGCTGCGGTCGAGACATGAACGCCGGGCTGGCTGGATCCGTGTTGCGGCGGAGGCGTCGCGCAAGCAGGCAGAGGAAGAGATCACGCAAAAGGAATCCCGCGAGGTTTTTCGTTTACAGCGCGAACTATTGCAGGTGGGGAAAGACCAGGAAGCGGGCAGAAAAGCAGCGGATGGAATGTTGGCGGAGCGGGTGACGGAATGGGAGACGGCGCATGCAGGGGCGGAGGCTTTGGTGATGTCGGTGGACCGGGCTTTTTCGGGGTATGGCTCACTGAAGGGATTATTGCGGACGCCACTGGAGGAGAGCGTGAACCTGCCGGCAGCGTTGTCGGCGGAGCTCATAAATGAATCGGCGAAGTTGAGTAACTCGCTGGAGCAGGCCTTGGGAAGGTTTCGCCGGTCGCCATTGCCGTGGGCCTTCAGTGTGGTTTCACCGTGGTGGATGGCGGGCTTGAGTCTGGTGGTGGTGGTTGCCGCGGTGTTGTTGTTGCCGCGGTTCACCGATGTGAGCCTCGACTGGAAGAAGGCGGGTATCGGTTTGGGGGGGTTCTGGTTCGTCCTGTTGGTGCTGCATGGGTTGGGCGGGCGTTTGGCGAAGTCGAGTGCGACGGAATTGGCCAAGGGTTTGACGAGGTTGAGGACCTGGATGGATGCGGCGCATCAGGCGGCAAGAACCGAGCACGAACAGGAGCTGGGCCGGGCGGATGCAGAGGCGACCCAACGCAACGAGACGTTGCAGGCGGCTTACAACGCCACGCGGGCGCAGGCCGAGTGTGATCGCGGAGATGCGAAGGCACGGCTGACTTCGCAGGAAGCACGGGCGCAGGCGGTGAACGATCGTCAGCTGGAGCGTTTACTGGCGGAGTCGAAGTCGGACACCAGCCGACGGCTGGAAGCACTGCACGCGGAGACAACGTCCAAGAGGGAGAGTATCCAGGGTGGCTCAGGAGCGGGAAGCACAGCCCAGGGAGATGAAGATCCGATGGGTGGCGTTTTGCGTGATTGGCAATCAAGCGTGCTGCAGACGCATCACGAACTGGTGGAGGACTCGACCACGGCAAAGCGGGCATTCCCGGTTTGGGATGATCCGTCGTGGGACACTTGGGAGCCGACGACCGACGGCTTGTGGGCGGCACCGCTGGGCCGGTTGGAAGTGGATTTGGGCGAGACCTCCGGGGGGTGGCCTGCAGATGCCAGCCTGGTGAAGCCTGATCCGGCCAGGCTGGAGTTGCCGCTTTTACTGACGTTGCCGGACCGGGGTTCCGTGTTGTTTGAGACGCGGGATCATGGGCGGACGGAGGCATTGACCACGCTGAACAACCTGGTGTTGCGGCTGTTGATGTCGGCACCTCCGGGGAAGGTCTTGTTCACGATCTTGGACCCTGTGGGTTTGGGGGAGAGCTTCGCAGGCCTGATGCATTTGACGGACCACGAAGACCGGCTGGTAAACCGGAAGATCTGGACGCAACAGGAGCAGATCGAGCAGCGGTTGGCCGACCTGAACGAGCACATTGAGAAGGTGACGCAGATTTATTTGCGGAACGAGTATCGGACCATTGCCGAGTACAACGAACAGGCGGGGCGGATTGCGGAGCCCTACCATTTCCTCGTGGTGGCGGATTTCCCGGTCAACTTCAGCGACCTGGCGGTGAGGCGGTTGCTGAGCATCGCGGCGAGCGGTCCGCGCTGCGGAGTGTTCACCCTGGTGCATTGGGATACGCGCAGGGCGGCGCCGCTGGAGTTTGTGGCGGAAGATTTGCGACTGGCCAGCCTGGTTCTGCAGGGGGGGACGGACGGCTTCACTTTGCCGAAGCGCCGCTGGCAAGGAATGAAACTGGTGTTGGAAAAGCCGCCCGAAGCCGCCCGCGAGACGCGCCTGCTGCAGGAGCTGGGCCGCAGAAGCATTGATTCCAACCGGGTGGAGATGCCGTTTGAGCAGATCGCACCGAAACCCCAGGCCTTCTGGTCGAGCACCACGGTGGATGAACTGCGCGTGGCGATTGGCGTGACGGGTGCCACCAAACTCCAGCAGCTGGCTTTGGGTAAGGGAACCCGTCAGCACGCATTGGTGGCGGGCAAGACCGGTTCCGGCAAATCCACCCTGTTTCATGTGCTCGTGACTAACCTGTCGCTTTGGTGCAGCCCGGAGCAGGTGGAGTTTTATCTGGTCGATTTCAAAAAGGGCGTGGAATTCAAGTGCTACGCCTCGCATCGACTGCCGCATGCACGGGTCGTGGCCATCGAGAGCGACCGCGAGTTCGGCCTGAGTGTGCTGCAGCGGGTGGACCAGGAGTTGCAACGTCGAGGCGACCTCTTCCGTGAACTCGGTGTTCAGGACCTCGCGGGTTACCAACGGACCGGAAAAGGTCCCCTGCCCCGCACGCTGTTGATCATCGACGAGTTCCAGGAGTTCTTCACTGAGGACGATCGGGTTTCGCAGGCGGCGGCGCTGTTGTTGGACCGGCTGGTCCGGCAGGGTCGTGCCTTTGGCATTCATGTGCTGCTGGGCTCGCAAACCCTGGGAGGTGCCTACACCCTGGCCCGGACTACTCTGGGCCAGATGGTGGTGCGTATTGCGCTGCAGTGCAATCAGGCGGATGCGTTGCTGATCATGGACGATGACAACCCGGCTCCCCGCTTGTTGTCGCGACCGGGCGAGGCGATTTACAACGATGCCTCGGGTGCAGTGGAGGGGAACAGCCCGTTCCAGATTGTGTGGTTGTCGGAGCAGGAGCGGGAGGGCTGGCTGCGTCGCCTGGCGGACTACGCGCAGGACCGACCTGAGGCTGGTGGCGAGCTGGTGGTCTTTGAGGGCAATGCACCGGCGGACATTCAAGACAACCGCGCGCTGATGAAGCTGCTGGCGGGCGAACGTCCATCGGCAGTGTCGGCCGGCAGGATCTGGCTGGGGGCACCGAACTCCATCAAGGGCCCGACCGAAGTGGTGTTTCACCGTCAGAGCGGCAACAACCTGCTGGTGGTTGGACAGAACGACGAGTCCACCTTGGCAATGGTCATGGTGGGGTTGATGGCTTTGGGTGCACAGCACGGGAAGGATGGAGCGAGGGTGCTTTTATTCGATGCCAGCCCGGCGGGCTCGCCGCATCGCGAGTCGTTGGAACGGGTCGCGGCAGGATTACCACTGGAGGTGGAGTGGGTGGGCAACGCCAACCTCGAAGCCACCATGACGGCCGTGTCGGCGGAGCTGGAACGCAGGTCGGCCGATGAGGAGGCCGCGGCCAAGGCACCACCCGTTTACTTGGTGGTGCATCATTTGGAGCGCTTTAAGGCTCTGCGATATGAGGACGATTTCTCTTTCTCGCTGGATGAGAAGGCCACGAAATCGCCGGGGGCAGTGCTCCATCAGGTCCTGACCGAGGGCACGAGTCTCGGTATTCCGGTGTTCTGCGTGTGTGATAGCTGGAACAGCACCAGCCGTTTCTTGAACCGCAAGGCCATCAGCGAGTTTGAATTGCGTGTGTTGTTCCAGATGAGCGCCGGGGATTCCGCCAGCCTGATGGATGAACCCCGGGCCTCTACCTTGGGACTCCACCGCGCCGTGCTGTTCAATGCGCAGGAGGGCTCCATGGAGACCTTCCGTCCATACGCGAAGCCCACGGCATAAGCTGCGGCCCTGCCGTTGCGGGGCGCAGGGAAGAGAGAAGACAGCAGAGTGGAGAGAGGCCACGCCGCCGGATCCTTCTTGGGTGGTCGGAAAGCCTCTTCGGCGTCAGGACGCCGTCGATAACCGTATCGACATGGCCCTTAGTCGCATAGTCCGCTTCTGGTCGGCTCGCTCGTGATAACGATCGTCGTGTTCAAGGTCTAGGCTGCCTTGGGAACAGCGGGCGGGTGGAACGGGTTGCAGTCACGCAGCGTATCTGGTTAGGGCTAAAGCGAGCCCGTGTTGCACGGAACGCGACCAGTTCCACGTTTCCCGCCAAAAGGCGGGATTCCATACACCCTCCTTCCCAGATCGATTGCCAGATATACCAGGTCCTACTTGGTTTAGCTCTATCAGGTGGGTGCATTGACTTGCGGCTGACAGGCAGGTCGGCCACTGCTCATGTCTTCTACCTGCGCGAGAAGGTCGCCATGGCTGTCGCGGCGCTTTGCGATGGACACACTGGGGAGGTTACGGCTCAATGGGCGAACTTTGGATGCTGCCATGAATCGTCCTCTTGATACTGAACTGCTTGCGAAGGCCAAATCGATGGGGTTCTCGGACCGTCAAATTGCTCATTTGACGGGGCGAAGTGAGGATACCGTGCGGGAGGAGCGGAAGCGCGCGGGTTTGGAGCCGAGTTATCGGCTGGTAGACACGTGCGCGGCGGAATTTGAGGCGTATACGCCATATTACTATTCGTCTTACGACCGTGGAGACGACGAATCGAAGGCGAGCGAGAAGCGGAAGATCATGATTTTGGGGGGCGGGCCGAACCGGATTGGCCAGGGGATTGAGTTCGACTACTGCTGTGTGCACGCGGCATTCGCGCTCAAGGAGCTGGGGTTTGAGACCATTATGGTGAACTCGAACCCGGAGACCGTTTCGACGGACTACGACACGAGCGACAAACTGTATTTCGAGCCGTTGACGCTGGAGGATGTGCTGAACATCTACGAGCGCGAGAAGTGTTGGGGGGCGATTGCTCAATTTGGAGGTCAGACTCCGCTGAATCTGGCGCTGGGCCTGCAACGCAACGGTGTGCGGATTCTGGGGACGACCCCTGAGAGCATAGAAGTGGCTGAGGATCGCAAGCTGTTTGCAGCGATGCTCAACAAGCTGAACATTCCGCAGCCGCCGAACGGGATTGCCACCAACGAAGAGGAGGCTCTCACAGAGGCAAGGAAGCTGGGTTACCCGGTTCTGGTACGGCCTTCCTTCGTGCTGGGCGGCCGCGCCATGCAGATCGTTTATTCAGACGCAGAGTTGCAGCACTACATGCGCTTCGCGGTGGAAGCCTCACCTGACCGCCCCGTGCTGGTGGACAAGTTCCTGGAGGACGCGACCGAAGTCGACGTGGACTGCATTGCTGACGTGGGGCTCTACGAGAATCCCGATGATGCGACGATCGTGGTGGGTGGTTATCTGGAGCACATTGAATTTGCGGGCGTGCACTCGGGCGATGCCGCGATGGTGTTGCCTCCCCACTCCCTTCCCAAGGAAGCAGTCGACACCATGCGCGAGTATTCCCACGCGATGGCCAAGGAGCTGAAGGTCGTGGGCCTCATGAACGTGCAGTATGCCATCAAGGACGGCGTGGTTTACGTTCTGGAGGTCAACCCGCGCGCGTCCCGGACGATACCCTTTGTCAGCAAGTCGATCGGGGTTCCCTTGGCCAAGATGGCGGCGAAAATCATGACCGGCAGCAAGCTCAAGGATTTGGGTGTAACTGCGGAAATCTGGCCGGAGTACTGGGCGGTCAAGGAGTCGGTGTTTCCTTTCAACCGTTTCCATGGACAGGACATCATCCTGACTCCTGAGATGCGTTCCACCGGAGAAGTGATGGGCTTGGACGCCGACCTGGGAATTGCCTACGCGAAGTCCCAGATGGCGGCCTCAGCCACCCTTCCGATGGGCGGCAAACTGTTTATCAGCGTCAGCGACGCCCACAAAGGCGAGGTTGCAGCCGTGGCACAATCCTTCGCCGATCTCGGTTTCGAACTGGTTTCCACCAGCGGAACCGCGGCAGTGATGGAGGCGGCGGGCTTGAAAGTGCACCGAATTCCAAAACTGCAGGAGGGTCGACCCAATGCGTTGGACCTGTTGAAAAACCGGGAAGTGCAGCTCGTGATCAACACACCCTCCGGCCAGGTACCCCGGTCAGACGAGGTCCGGATCCGGACAACAGCGGTCTATACCGGAACCCCCATCATCACGACATTGAGCGGCGCCAAAGCCGCAGCTCTGGCCATTGCCGCCCTGAAGAAGAGTGGTTACGGCGTCAAGACGCTCCAGGAGTATCACTGAATCCGCTAACGTGAACGACGTGTTTATCGCGGTAAGCAGTGTGCCCCGAACTGCGCGGGATTTGGTGTCATAATTTTTGGGCACACGGGAGTGTGCCCCTACCTGTACCAAAGAGCTGCAATGATTGTTGCAGCCAGAGACCCGCTGCGTCGGGTCCGCAGAGGCGCTCTGGGCTCTGCACCTGATCCCAATGGGGTCGCTGGCGTGCGTGCGCGAGCTGGTTGGACTCCCGGAGCAAGATTTGTCGGAAGGACCCTTGACCTCTGATCGCTCACTTCTGCCCTACCACACCCTCCTCTCTCCCCTCCCCAGAAAAGCAACAGGGCGGAAGCTTACGCTTCCGCCCTGGCGTGAGATGGGTTGAACTCAGGTTTACTGGTTCAGGCTCTTGATGATCTGGGAGCGTTCCCGATGATACTCTTGAGGGGTCATCAGGTTCGAACGGTAGAGGGTGGAGATCTCTTCGAGCCGTTCCATGCCTTCCTTCGTGGCGGCGGGGAGTTCAGCACCACGGGCAACCTGCTGGGCTTGGAGGGATTGGGCAGGGCTGGCGGCGGGCGGAGCGACCGGAATTCCAGTGATGGAGACATTCTCGGATCGGCGCATCTCGACCATCTTGTCGTCGAGAGCCTGTTTTGCCGCAGTCTGGCGGTTGCCATCGGCCGGCACGGTTGCAACCACTGGTGCTGGGGCCGAAGCCGGTGCAACCACTGGTGCAGGTGCAGGTGCAGGGGCGGGAGCTGGTGCGGGGGCCGGGGCAGGTTTGGGAGCC
>JBMTVN010000139.1:0-9824 GCA_049451415.1 Limisphaerales bacterium
ATGCTCTACGGCCACCTCGAATCCCTCGAAGATCGCATCGACCACCTCCGCCAACTCCGCCAACTCCAAGACCAAACCCAAGGCTTCACCGGCTTCATCCCCCTCCCCTACCAACCCGAAAATAATCAGCTCAACGTTCGCACCTCCCCCACCGGAGCCGATTCACTCCGAACCCTCGCCGTCAGCCGCCTCTTCCTCGACAACATCCCCCATATCACCGCCTACTGGGTCGGCATGGGCTTCAAACTCGCCCAAGTCGCCCTCAGCTTCGGTGCCGATGACCTCCACGGCACCATCGGCGAAGAACATATCTTCCATATGGCCGGCGCCTCCACTCCCCAGCTCCAAACCGAAAAAGACATGATCCAGGCCATCCGCGAAGCCGGCCTCACCCCAGTCCAACGCAATACTTTCTACGAACCCGTCAAAGTCTGGGAAACCACACCCACCACCCCATGAGCGACCCCATACCCCCACTGCGCATGGCCCCAGTCGAGTCCGCCGAAGAACTCGCCCACCGCTACGAACGCGAACGCCGTCGCGTCCTCTCCGCCAAGGAAAACGCCCTCGAAAGCAATACATCCAATTTCCGTATCGGCTCCGTCCCCCACCTCAATGCCCTCCCCCTCACCCGGGGCCTCGACCAAAAAACCACCTTCCTCCCCCCATCCCAACTCGCCCAAGCCCTCCATAATAACCAGCTCGATGCCGCCCTCCTCAGCATCACCGAAGCCCTCCGCAATAATCACTACGATATCCTGGACGGCGTCGCCGTCGCCTCCCTCGGCGAAGTCAAAAGTGTCTTCCTCGCCCATAAAACACCGCTCCGCGAAATCCAGACCGTCCACTGCGATACCCACTCCCTCACAAGTGTCCTCCTCCTCAAAGTCCTCCTCGCCGAACAAAACCTCCACCCCCAGTTCCTCCCCCTTAACCCCAACCCCAATGCCCCACTGCCCGATTGCTTCATGATGATCGGCGACCGCGCCCTCCGCTTCCTCCTCTCCAGCCATACCCACGAAACGTGGGACCTCGGCAGCGCCTGGACCGACCTCACCAGCCTCCCCTTCGTCTACGCCGTCTGGGTCCTCCAAAGAAACCCTAACCTCACACGACTCCGCCAAATCCTCCGCGAAGCCAAATCCTTCGGCCTCGAAACCCTCCAATCCCTCATCCAGGAACAAACCGAATTCACCCCGGACTTCCGACGCGATTACCTCACCTGGCACATCCATTACCACCTCGGCCAGGATGAACGCCGCGGTATACAGTGCTTCATCAATCTCCTGAATAAACATAACCTCGGCCCCGTCTACCCCCCAAACTACGTCGCCTAACCCCCACCCCAACGCTATACTCCCCACCATGGTCGCCGAACTCACTAACCCGATCATCCAAAAAGTCTGGGACGGTCAACGCATCTCACCCCAAGACGCCCTCGAACTCTACCAACTCCCTCTCGATGAACTCGGCATCCTAGCCAACCACCGGCGTAACCTCGCCAAAGCTCCCGCCTTCAATAACCGCGGCAACGACATCGTCACCTACATCGTCGACCGCAATATCAATTACACCAATATCTGCAACGTCTACTGCAAGTTCTGCGCCTTCTACCGCGTCGCCGGGGACTCCGACGCCTACGTCATCTCCCTCGATGAACTCGACCAGAAAATCGAGGAAACCCTCGCCCAGGGAGGAACCCAAATCCTCCTCCAGGGCGGACACCACCCCGACCTCTCCATCGATTGGTACCTCAACCTCCTCAATCACCTCCGTACCAAATTCCCCACAATCAATGTCCACGGCTTCAGCCCCAGTGAGTTCATCCACTTCCGCGAAGTCTTCCAACTCCCTCTCGACGATATCATCCGCCAATTCACCCAAGCCGGCCTCGGCTCCATCCCCGGCGGAGGCGGCGAAATCCTCGTCGACCGCGTCCGTAAACGTATCTCCCCCCTCAAAGCCACCAGCGACCAATGGCTCGAAGTCATGGAAGTCGCCCATAAACACGGCCTCGCCACCACCGCCACCATGATGTTCGGCCACGTCGAAACCATCGAAGACCGACTCGAACACCTCCTCCGCCTCCGCGACCTACAAGACCGTACCCGCGGATTCACAGCCTTCATCTGCTGGACTTTCCAAGCCGAAAATACCAAACTCCGCGCACCGACTGTGGGCGCCCACGAATACCTGCGCATGCAGGCCCTGGCGCGCATCGTCCTCGATAACTTTGACAATATACAAAGCTCCTGGGTCACCCAAGGGCCGGAAGTCGGCCAAGTCGCCCTGCGCTTCGGTGCCAATGACCTCGGTAGTATCATGCTCGAGGAAAACGTGGTCTCCCAAGCCGGAGCTACCTACAGAATGACCGTACAGGATATGCACCGGCTCATCCGTGACCTGGGCTATGAACCCAAACAACGGAATAATTGGTACCAACTGGTCGAAAACCCGGTTGAACCCCAGCCCGCCTGCAACCCCAGCTCCTAAGCCCCGACCCCAATACCAACCTGCCTCGCCCAGGCCACAGCCCGACGAAGCAACCAGCGCGAATAATCAGATGACGTCCATAGCCCATAAACTTGTCCTGAATTCGCTCCTCGCCGCCTCCCTCCTCCTCGCCACCCAAGGCTGCAAATCTACCAAGGAACCCAAACCCTCGCCCGAACCCACCGCCGCCGCCACCACCCCGGCACCAAACCCACCCCAACAACCAGAACCGGCCCCAACAACCGAACAATCAACCGACTCCACTCCCCCCACCGAACCCGTACCCCAAGAGGAACGTGTCCTCTATAGCGTCGAACATGACGCCGAACTCAAGGCCATCCTCGACCTCGCACGGAAAAATAAATGGGAGGAAGCCGGCACCCGTATCGAATCCCTCTCGGAACAAGACCCCGGCGACGAAGCCGTCGAACGCGTCCGTAGCTGGATCACCAAACAACGCGAACTCCGCCAAGCCCAAAACCTCGAAGCCGCTATCCGCGAAATCGACTCCGGTAACTCCGTCTTCAACCCCACCATCCCCGAACTCCTCCTCGAACAAAAAGACCGCGGCCTCCCACCACGTAAAGACGTCCGTAACGCCCTCGACCAAATCGAGTCCACCCCCTACGTCCCACCCTCCTTCGGCCGTACCAATTACATGGAAGGCCCCCTCTTCGACTTCGCCTCCCAACAAGGCCGCATGCAGCAAATCCTCGATAAGGAAATCTCCGTCCAACTCGATAACGCCCCCCTCGAAACCATCATCTTCAACGTCGGCCAATCCCACGGCATCAACTTCGTCGCCGATAAAGGCCTCGAAGCCTTCAAAAAAACCCTCAGCGTGAACCTCGACCGCGTCAGCCTCCGCGAATTCCTCAATTACGTCTCCCGTAATATGGACCTCCAGTTCCAGGTCGGGGATGACCTCATCTGGATCGTCGATGCCAAAGACCCCGCCAAACTCTACGAGGAAACCCGCTTCTACCGCCTCCGAAAAGGCTTCCTCCTCCCAGCCATGTTCGGACCCGAAACCCTCTCGGAAACCCGCCAGCTCGACCCCAAAACCCGTACGGTCGCCGCCATCACCCAACAAATGCAACTCAATACCTTCGTCAATGACGAAGCCCCCGTCATCCCCTCCATCGAATCCGCCATCACCAACTTCTTCACCGGTAAATACTACATCGACTACGAACGAAACCTCATCGTAGCCCGCTCCACCCGCGAACAACTCGAAGTCCTCGAAAAACTCATCAAGGAATTCGACCGCGCCGTCCAACAAGTCCTCATCGAAGCCCGCTTCATCACCGTCTCCCAACCCGCCTTCATGCAACTCGGCGTGATCTGGGAAACCGGACGACAATTCGGCGTCGCACGAGCACCCCAGGACCTTACCGGCCTCGTCTCCCCCAATAACGTCAGAGGAACCGGCCTCGGCATACAGGAGACCTTCACCAATATCCTCGGCAGTACCACGCTCAGCGCCACTCTCACCGCCCTGGAACAAAGCGGCGAAAGCCAAACCCTCAGCGCCCCCAGACTCACCGTCCTCAATAACCGCCCCGCCCGAATCAGCGACGGTAAAGTCCAATACTACTACGAGGAATATACCGTCAAAACTACCCTCACCGAACGCAACGCCGCCTCCGCCTTCGTCCCCGCAGGACGCCCCACCAAACTCCAGGCCGGCGTCGAACTCGACGTCCTCGCCAGTATCAGTAACGACGGCGAAAGTATCGTCCTCGCCCTCAACCCCAAAGTCAGCCAGGACGTCCAACTCGTCACCTTCGCCACCCTCAGCGATACCGACGCCGACGGTAATGTCACCAGCACCTTCGATATCCGACTCCCCGAATCCCGTACGCAGGAAATCGCCACCCGCGTCATGGTTCGCTCCGGCGAAACCGTAGCCATGGGCGGCGTCCTCGAACGGGAACAATCCACCTTCGTCGAGTCCGTCCCCGTCCTCGGTAGCATCCCCATCATCGGCCCCCTCTTCCGCCGCCGATCCGAAATCGACCGCCCCCGCTACCTCCTCATCTTCGTCACCGCCACTATCCTCAATGAAAAAGGCGAATTCGTCGTCTACCAGGATAAGGAAGAGACCCCCTAACCCCACCCGTGGCCTCACCCCACACCCCATCCCCACTCCGACTCCTGGCCGGTATCCTCCCGACCCGTAGACTCCTCGCTGTCGACGCCGGCTCCCGCACGGTCAAAATCATCCTCGTCGAGGAATTCCTCGGCCGCTGCCGCATCCTCCAACAAAAACTCCTCGAACCCGCCAGCGAAGAAGAGGACTCCCGCGAAGATTGCCTCCTCCGCGTCCGTGCCCTCCTCCATGAGGTCGGCGATTGCCCCGTCGCCCTCGCCCTGCCCCACTACCGCGCCCTCTCCCAAGTCCTCGACCTCCCCTCCACCAACCCCGAAGACGTCCAACACGCCATCACCGAGGAATCCAGCAAACTCAGCGGCCTCGGCGAAAGTAACATCATCCACGACTTCTCCGCCCTCAACCCCTTCTCCCACTACACCAACCCCTTCTGGGTCACGTTCTGCCAGGAAGGCGAAGTCCAAAACCAAATCGGCCGCTGCGGCCTCGGTGACCTCGACCTCTGCGAAGTCACCACCACCGCCAACGCCCTCGTCGCCGCCTACCAGGCCTGCCAACCCGACCTCACCCAACCCACCGCCCTCATCGATATCGGCGCCATGGGAACGCTCGTCACTCTCCTCCTCGATGGCCAGCCCGCCTACGCCGCCTCCTTCGCCATGGGCACGGAACTCTGGGCCGAAATCCTCGCCCACCACGAATCCCTCCCCCTCAATAAAGCCCGCTCCAAACTCTCCCAGTCCGGCTTCGCTAACCCCCAAAACGATTCACCACTCCCCAAAGCCCTCGCCCGCTGGGAAGCCGAACTCACCCGCCTCCTCAAGGAATGGATCCTCGAACACCCCAACCTCAAACTCCAGCCATCCTCCTTCCTCTGCGTCCTCTCCGGCGGCGGTAGCGAACTCCCTAACCTCCTCCCCAAACTCCAACCCTCCACCCACCTCATTTTCTCTCCCTGGCCACAAAACCCCACGGAAAATCACGTCAGCCCCCGCTTCACCACCGCCCTCGGCGCCGCCCTCCACGCCCTCGGCCGAGCTAACCAACCCGCCTCCCTCCTCCCCCACGAAACCCGACGTTACTGGCGCCAAAGCCACTTCCTCCAACTCCTCCAATCCCTCCTCCTCGCCACCCTCTGCCTCCTCGCCATCACTCTCGGCATCGCAACCTGGCACCTCACTGAACTCGATAAGGAACGCCGCGCAGACCTCCAAACCAGCCGCACCTCCCTCAATACCGCCCGTAACGTCGCCAACCTCCAGGAAAACCTCCAAAAAAACTACCAGCGCGTCCGCCCCATCCTAGAACGCCAACGCGAAACCCTCGATACTCTCAATACCCTCACCCTCCTCCAACAAGCCCGCTCCAACCAAGCCTTCTGGTACGTCCTCTTCAGCACAAAACGCGACTACTACACCGCTAAACCCCTCCCCTCCACCAACCCTCCCCCCAACCTAACCCCCTCAAACTCCATCCCCTACCGCCGTATCCTCAGCCAACTCGCCACAAACCTCCGCTCCAGCCAACAATACCTCTCAGTCGATTCCCTCCCCGATGACCGACGCCGCCCGCTCGCCGACCCCCAAGTCACCCTCCCCGATGGTCACTTCGCCCTCGACCTCGAAACACTCCCCAACCCCTTCACCGCCACCGACTCCACCCCGCAACGCCGCACTCTCCCCATCACGGAAAACCTCCCCGCACCAACCCCCACTCCACCAACCCCCACTCCACCAACCCCGGAACCCACCACCACCCCGGAACCCACTGCACCCCCCGCCGAAAACCCCGCACCAACTCCACCAGCAGAAACTCCAGAGACCAACAACCCCGCAACCCCAACCCCAGCAGCCCAATAACCCCACCCCATGCTCAGCCGACGCCGAAGAGCCCGATCCCAACGTAACCTGCTGCTGCTAACGCTCTGCCTCGCAGCCTACTACCTCGCCGTCTATCGCCCACTCTCCGCCCGCGTCAATAACCTCATCCCCCCACTCCAACAGGCCCAAGCCGAACTCGCCGCCATCGACCCCGCCGCCGCCAGAAACCTCAACCTCCAACTCGACTACGCACAGGCCGAACTCGACAAAGCCCAAAACCAAAATCGCCTCATCCAGGAAATCGACCTCACCGCCGGCGCCCGTATCGAACCCGATGCCGTCACCCGCGCCCGCATCGGTGAACCCTTCCAACTCCTCGCCTTCCAAAACGAACGCAAAACCCACCTCGAAGAACTCTCCCAACTCGCCGCCAAAACCAAAACCACCCTCAACCCCGAAGTCGCCCAGGGCTTCCCCGAATACTACGCCGAAATCGCCTACCCCCAACTCCTCTGGCCCCAACTCCAAATGTGCCAGTTCCTCGCAGCCGGCGCCGTCCAATGCGGCGCATCCACCATCCACTCCATCCAACTCTACCGCGTCCAATTCCACCCCTCAGCCAGTGACCAACAACAATGGCTGGCCGAACTCTCAGCCAATATCGAACTCTCCGGCCCCGCCCCCAAACTCGCCAAATACCTCGAACAACTCCCCCTCCGCGCCGGCGAAATCAAGGAACGTAACCTCCCGGATACCCTGCCATCCAAACCCGTCATCTTCATCCGCGGCCTCGTCATGCGTAAAGAAGGCCGCGAACCCCCCGACCATACCCGGCTCGAACTCACCGCCAGTTGCTTCATCCGCTTTAACCGCAACTCCGATTAAACCCTCCACCCATGCCCTCCAGCCTCCAACGCGACTTCACTCTCGTCCTCAGCCTCACACTCCTGGCCGCCCTCGGCCTCGCCCAAATCCTCCGCGACCTCGTCCCCACAACCTCCACTACCCACACGTTCAACCCGCCACAAAATAAAACCCAGCCAAGTCCACCACTCCAACCCGCCCTCAGCCTCTTCACCACCACCGCCGTCCCCTCCCCCTCCCCCCAACCGGAACAAACCAGCGCATTCCATACCTCCCACTTCGTACCCCCACCCAAACCCCCTCCCCCAGCAGCCCCCACAACAAAAAAAGTCGAACTCACCTACCTCGGCTTCCTCCAAGCCAATACAAACTCCCCCAAACTCGCCCTCGTCCAAAATGCCGACCAGCAATGGACCGGCTCCCTCGGCAGTAACCTCGTCGCCAATGTCTTCATAGCCGATATCCTCCAAACCTCCCTCGTCGTCACAAATACAGAAGGCCAAACCAACCAACTCCCCTTCCGCACCAAAACCACGCTCGAAGTCCCCATCCAGTAATCCACCCCACCCATGGACCAAGATACCAACTCCACCCCATCCCACGACGTCGGGGACATCCTCCTCCAACAAGGCCTCATCGACCCCAGACAACTCGCCCAGATCCGCCGCCACCAAGCCCGCCATAACCAACCCCAACACCGCGCCATCATCGACCTCAACTTCGCCTCCGAAGAAACCACCTGCCGCGCCCTCGCCCAACTCCGTAATCTCGACTTCATCGAACCCGACCTCCTCACGCTCAACCCAAACCTCCTCCAAATCGTCCCCGTCAAACTCATCTTCCACTACCGCATGGTCCCCACCTCGCTCGATGGCGAATTGCTCACGCTCGCCTTTAGCGACCCCCCGCGCCAAGCCGACCTCGGCAACCTCCGGCTCCTCCTCGGTAAACGTATCCAAATCACCCTCTCCACCCCCAGCGCCATCCACGCCGCCATCAAGAAACACTTCGGCCTCGGCGCCGAAACCATCCAACGCCTCCGTAATGAAAAAGGCCTCACCGAGGTAGACGATGACATCGTCTTCGATGTCAAACCCCTCGACGACGATAGCGCCGTCGATTCCACCATCGCTGACTTCGTCGACCAAATCCTCCTCGAAGCCCTCCGCCTCCAAGCCACCGATATCCACCTCGAACCCTACCACGACTCCATCCGCCTCAAGTATCGTATCGACGGTATCCTCCAAAACGTACCCATCCCCCCAGGACTCCGCCCCCTCCACGCCTCCGTCGTCTCCCGCCTCAAAATCATGGCCGGCCTCAATATCGCCGAAAAACGCCTGCCCCACGACGGCCGTATCGCCATGAAAACCGCCGGCGAAGACTATGACCTCCGCGTCTCCGTCATCCCCACCAAACACGGCGAAGCGGTCTGCCTCCGTATCCTCGGCCGCCAAAGCCTCTTCCTCGAACTCAACCACCTCGGCATGAACCCCGAACAGGAATCCCTGTTCGAACAAATCGCCAGCCTCCCCCAAGGCCTCGTCCTCCTCACCGGCCCCACCGGCTCAGGCAAAACCACCACCCTCTACGCCGCACTCGCCCACGCCAACGACGGACAACGCAAAATCATCACCATCGAAGACCCCGTCGAATACCAGCTCGAAGGCGTCACGCAAATCCAAACCCGCGACGATATCGGCCTCTCCTTCTCCTGCGGCCTCCGCTCCATCCTCCGTCATGACCCCGATGTCGTCCTCATCGGCGAAATCCGCGATACCGAAACCGCCGAAATAGCCGTCCGCGCCGCCCAAACCGGCCACCTCGTCTTCTCTACCCTCCATACCAACGACAGCATCTCCTCCGTTACCCGGCTCCTCGAAATGCGCATCGAACCCTTCCTCGTCAGCTCCTCCCTCGTCTGCTCCATCGCCCAACGCCTCGTCCGCCGTATCTGCCGGCACTGCCTCCAACCCGACCCCGCCATCCCACAAAATATCCGCGAGGAAATGGCCCGCGCCCTCCAACTCCCCCTTGACCAAATCCACGCCTCCACCGGCAAAGGCTGCGAAGAATGCTACCACCAAGGCACCCGCGGCCGTGTCGCCCTCTACGAATTCTTCGTGCTCAACGACGACATCGCCAACCTCATCACCTCCACGGTCAATACCTCCGAACTCCGCCAGACCGCACGCCGCTACGGCTGGCAATCCCTCCGCGAATCCGGCTGGTCCAAAGTCCAAAACGGCGTCATCCCCATCGCCGAACAACAACGCATGACCCGCCAAATCAACCTCCCACTCCTTACCCGTTAACCCATCCCCCCTCCCCCAAATCATCTCACCCTCCTCGCACAGGTAGGGGCGCACTCCCGTGTGCCCGAAACCACTGCCACCCCAAGCCGCCTCTCGCGCGAAGCGCCTCTCCCACCCTCTCCTCTCTCCTACCTCCCACTCCTTACCCGTTAACCCATCCCCCTTCCCCCAAATCATCTCACCCTCCTCGCACAGGTAGGGGCGCACTCCCGTGTGCCC
>JBMTVN010000140.1:0-9821 GCA_049451415.1 Limisphaerales bacterium
CGTTCGGGTTTTGGGGGTTGGCGGTTATAGACCTGTTCCTGCTCGGCTTCGAGGTTTTGGAGGCTGGCTGCGGCGTCCTTGTATTTACGGTATTCGACCAGTTGCCGGATGAGTTCCCAGCGTGGGTCTTCCTCGTCTTCCTCTTCGACTACGGCCTGTTTTTCGACCGGGAGGAGTTCGCGGCTTTTGATGTACATCAGGGTGGCGGCCATGACGAGGAACTCGCCTGCCACCTCGAGGTCGAACTGCCGCATCATCTCGATGTATTCGACGAACTGGGTGGCGACCTTGGTGAGGTTGATTTCATAAATATCCACCTCCTCCTTCTTCACGAGGTAAAGAAGGAGGTCGAGCGGACCTTCGAAGACTTCGAACTGGACCTTATATTCGGCCATGACCTCACCCGGGCAGCGCCACAGGGTCCGTGCATCCTAGCGGCGATATCGGGCCAGTAAACCGTTTTCCTGTCCGGGGAGCCTCGTGCGAGCTGGGAGCCGGGAGCTAGGGGTTGGCGGCTTGTGGAGGGAGGAATTGACGGACGGCGGCCTGGAGGTGGCTGACTTGGAAGGGTTTTTCGAGGAGGCAACTCACGGGCGGGGGTGGTTCGGGGGCGAGGCCCGTGTACATGATGATGGGGATTTGGGGGGCGATTTGGCGGAGTTCGCGGCTGAGCTCGACCCCGGAGCGTCCGGGCATGCGGTTATCGGTGATGACGAGGCTGTGTCGTTCGGGTCTGAACTGGTGCAGGGCGTCTTCGGCATCGATGGCTACATCGACAACGTAGCCCATGTGTTCGAGCACCATACTGGTGGCTTCGCGGGAATCTTCTTCGTCATCGACCAGGAGCACACACTGGCGTCTCGGAGTGTCCGAGTGAACACCACTGGTTTGCATGCTGGCGAACATACGGATTTACGGTGGGGATAACAAAGAGATGCTTGTCGGTTTTTTCTTCTACTTCGTGGGTTTGGGGTTTGGGGTGGGCAGGGTTGAAATCCCGTGTTGACGGTATTGGGGTGATGGGGAGGATGGCGGTGTGACCGTATTGGAGACTATACAACGCAGCAGTGGGTTTTTGTCGGGTAAGGGGGTGGAATCGCCGCGATTACAGGCGGAGTGGTTGCTGGCGCATGTATTGGGGATTCCGCGGCTGCAGTTGTATTTGCAGTTTGAGCGGGTATTGACGGAGGAACAGGTGGTGAAGGCGCGGGAGCTGGTGCAGCGGAGGGGGAAGCGGGAGCCATTACAGCACATATTGGGGACGGTGGTATTTTGCGGGCATGAGTTACGGGTGGGGCTTGGGGCGTTGATTCCGCGGCCGGAGACGGAGTTATTGGCGGAGGCCTCGGTGGAGCGGTTACGGGGGATGGGGGAAGCCGGGAGGAGCTTTTTGGATTTCGGGACGGGGTCGGGTTGTTTGGCGGTGAGTTTGGCTTTGGGATGTCCGGAGGCGCGCGGTTGGGCACTGGACCGGAGTGTGGCGGCATTGGCTTTGGCCCGGGAGAACGCGGCTTCGCATGGGCTGGATGAACGTCTGGTTTTCCTGGAGGGGGACGGATTTGCGGGCGTGCCGGAGGGTTTGCGCTTTGGAGTGGTGGTATCGAACCCGCCGTATATTCCGTCGGCTGAGGTGCAGACATTGGAACCGGAGGTGCGGGATTATGATCCCCGGGAGGCCTTGGACGGCGGGGTGGATGGTTTGGATTTCTATCGTCGGCTGGCGGTGGAGGCACCGGCGTTCATGCTGCCGGGTGGCTGGTTTTTGGCTGAGCTGGGGGATGGGCAGGCTGAAGCGGTGCGGGGTTTATTCGAAGCCCAATCATGGATTGTCGAGAGTGTTACTGCGGACTACAGTGGTCGCTTGCGGGTATTTCAAGCACGGCTGCCCGAGGTCTGAGCTGAGGGTGGTTTGGGCGGGTGCTGTGCGAGCCAAAAACGATTTCAAACACGTCAGGTAGTTGATTCATGGATGCCTTGTTGATCAGGGGGGGAGTGCCGTTACGCGGTGAGGTTGTGGCGAGCGGTGCGAAGAATGCGGTGCTGCCGATTTTGGCAGCGACGCTTTTGACATCGGAAACGTGCACGATTCGGCGGGTGCCGAACCTGAGTGACGTTCGGTTCATGGGGGAGATTTTGGAGTCTTTGGGGGCGGAGGTGAAGTTTGAGGGTGATCGGGTGACGGTGCGTGCGGAGAAGATCCGGGGGGTGGGAGACTATGATTTGATCCGCAAGATGCGGGGGTCGATCTGTATTTTGGGGCCCTTGCTGGCTCGGTTGCATCGGGCGCGGGTTTCATTACCCGGAGGCTGTGTGATTGGGACCCGGCCGATTGACCTGCATTTGAAGGGTTTGACGAGGTTGGGGGCGAGGATTCAGGTGGAGGCGGGTTATATTCGGGCGACGGCACCGAAGCAGAAGGGGACGGAGATTTTCATGGGGGGGCGCTTGGGGCCGACGGTCTTGGGCACGGCGAATTTGCTGATGGCAGCGGTTTTGGCGGAGGGGGTGACGGTGATTGAGAGTGCGGCCTGCGAGCCTGAGGTGGTGGATTTGGCGCATTTTCTCCAGGCGATGGGGGCGAAGATCATGGGGGCGGGGAGTCCGACGATTACCGTGACTGGTGTGAAGAGCCTGCATGGGGCGGATCACGAGGTGATTCCGGATCGGATTGAAGTGGCGACGTATGCGATTGCAGCGGCGGCGACGAAGGGGGAGGTGACGATTCGCGGTTGTCGGCCGGATCATTTGAGTGCGGTATTGGACAAGTTGAGGGAGGCAGGGGTGAAGGTGGAGAGGGACGGGTCATCGTTGACTGTGAAGCGGGGCCGGCGGTTGTTGCCGGTGGACGTGACGACGCAGCCGTATGCGGGTTTTCCGACGGATGTTCAGGCGCAGATGTGTGTATTGATGGCTTTGACCTCGGGGATCAGCGTGATTACCGAGCGGATTTTTGAGTCGAGGTTTATGCATGTCAGTGAACTGGCTCGTTTGGGTGCGGACATTGCGATTGAGGGATCGAGTGCGATTGTGAGGGGTGGGCGACCTTTGAGCGGGGCACCGGTGATGGCGAGTGATTTGCGGGCATCGGCTGCGCTGGTGGTGGCGGGTTTGGTGGCGAAGGGGACGACGGTGGTGAAGCGGATTTATCATTTGGATCGGGGTTATGAGCGGTTGGACGACAAGTTCCGCGCCTTGGGGGGGCGGATTGAGAGAGTGGAAGAGACATGAAATTTTTGATCACGGTGGCGTTACTGGTTCTGGTGTATCTGGGGGCGAAGAGCCTGATGACGCATTGGGGCCAGGTGAATACGCAGCAGCAGCAGGCGCAGGAAGAGCGGGCATCGGGGCGTGCGGTGGAGCCTGTGGCGGTGGCGCAGCCTACGGTGGCCGGTGGGTTGCCGGCGTTGCCGGCTCATTTGGAAGATACCTTGGCGGCGGCCAAGCGGCAGGGGGCTGAGGCGGTGAAGATCTGGCTGAAGGCGAACAAGGGGATGGTGCAGGATCCCCGGCTGGCTGATGTGGAGCTGGACTACGCGGTCCTGGTGGCCGGCAAGAACTTTGGTGAGGCGCAGGAGGTTATTGCCGCGGTAAAGGCCAGGATCACGGAGGATTCACCGGTTTACGAGAAGCTGAAGAAGCTTGAGAAAGCGTATCAGTAGGCGGCACTGCGGCGGTTGAACTCGACCGCATCACGGTAGCGGACTTCGGTTCCGCCGAAGATATCGAGGGCAGATCCGATGGTGAGGTCGATTTTCCCGCGGCCGATCCGGGTGACGTCTTCGAGGTCTTGCAGGGATTTTGCCCCGCCAGCGTAGGTGGTGGGGATATCGCACCAGTCGGCTAGCTTTTCCACGAGTTCACGGTCAATTCCGAGGCGCTGGCCTTCGACATCGACAGCGTGGATGAGGAATTCCGCGCAGAAGTTGCCGAGTTTTCCCAGGACATCGCGGCTGAGCTGCAGTTGGGTGAAATGTTGCCAGCGGTTGGAGACTACGTAGTAGTGTTGGTCCCTGCGGCGGCAGCTGAGGTCGAGGACGAGGCGTTGGCGGCCAACGGTTTGGACGAGTTGTTCGAGCCGGGTCCAGTCGAGTTCCTTGTGTGGGAACAGCCAGGAGGTGACGATGATGTGGGAAGCCTGGGCCTCGAGCCATTGGCGGGCGTTATCGAGCGTGACGCCGCCGCCGATCTGGAGTCCGCCCGGGTATGCGGCCAGGGCGTCGAGCGCGGCACTTTCGTTGCCTGGACCGAGCATGATGACGTGGCCGCCTGTGAGGGCGTCTTCGTTATATAGCTTTGCGAAGTGGGAAGCGGGCTGGGTGGCGACGAAGTTCTCCTTTAGATCGGAGCGCGTGGTGGTGAGGGAAGGGCCGACGATTTGTTTTACCTTGCCTTCGTGGAGGTCGATGCAGGGTCGGAACATGGCAGGGAGGCTGGCTGGTATTTTGGAAAAGTGAAAGGGGTGGCTGAAGCCACCCCTTGGTTCAAAAAGTTCTGTTATGGGCTGGCTGGTCAGGGACGCAGCAGGCGTGCGGCCTCGAGACGCGGGTCAAGTTCCTGACGCCGGAGCAGGGTGTAGGTGGAGCGCTGCTTGAGCACGTGTCCCTGACGGATCTGTGCCACGGGTGCGAGCATATCGACCTGCACAAAGTCCTGCGGGTTCTGGTGCGTGGAAACGATGGCGCTGATCCCGTTTTCGGGGTATTTGCGATCGGGCAGGCGGGGCGAATCAATCTTCAGGACGATGTCGTCGTTCATCCAGAGGACCGAACCGACCTCGAGGCCGAGGCGGTAGTCATTTTCAGAATCGCGTCCGAGGGAGAGCAGCCGGTCACGTATGGCGAGGCTGGGGGGGAGGCGGCCTGACATGGGTTGGAAGCCTTGAGGGAACTTGGAGAGCATGGGGAGCCGGGCATAGAGGCCAACCGGGTCCTTGAGTTGGGTCAGCACCCAGACGCCGGCATCGATGGTCTTGTTGTCGAGCTTCTCGAATTCGGTGAAGACTTCCATTTTTGTCTGGCCGGCGGGGAGTTCGATGCGGCGTTTGACGCGGATGCCGAAGTTGGGGTCGGCGGGGTAGGAGAGCGTAACGACCCAACCATTGACTTGGGCCTGCACCTTGGAACCGTCGAATGCGGCGGGAGGCGGCCAGTTGGTGGACATGACGTTACCCCATTCGATCTGGGGTGAAGGCCAGACGCGGTCACCGCCGTATTCGCGCCAGACGACGGCTTCGCTGGAGCCGGGTTGGCCGCTGGAGAGGCCTGCGGTTTCCTGGTTTTCCCAGAACGGGCTATCGGTTTCGCCGGCGAAGCGGAACTGCATGATGCGGCCGACCTCCGGGACAATGATGGCTTCGACTTGACCGTTACTGACCCAGATGGAGTTTTCCCAGCCGTGGTAGTTTGTTCGGTAGAGGAAACCGGCCCTGGCGGACTCGGGGGCTATGGGCGTGGAGTTGGGGCTGGCGCAGCCGGTCAACCAAGCTGCGGCCAATCCCAGCATGGCCGCGGAGGCCATCCATCCCTGCAAAAGTCTGGCGTTCTTCATAACTCTCGATTCGTGCCTGCAATCCAGCCTGAGCGTGCTCCCTCATGGGTCCAATACCCGGGGGCTCAGCGGTGACGGACAACCTACCGCGGTCGGAACCATGCTGGCAAGCAGGGGATTCGTCAGCGGTAGGGTTGGGATAACGTGACGGCGTTGGTCTGGGCGCGGCGGGTTTTGCCGCGAATATTGAGGATTTCGACCCCAACCGAGAAGGCCATGGCGAAGTAGATGTAACCTTTGGGGATGGCCTGGTGGAAACTTTCGGCGACGAGCGCGAAACCCACGAGCAGGAGAAAGCTCAGGGCGAGCATTTTCAGGCTGGGATGGTGGTGGATGAAGTCGCTGATTCTGCCGGCGAAGACGAACATAAATCCGACGGCGATGATGACCGCCAGGATCATGATGGGGAGGTGTTTGGCCATGCCGACGGCTGTAATGACCGAATCGAGTGAGAAAACGATGTCGAGCATGAGGATTTGCAGGATGACTGCGGTGAAGGTTGGGGCGAGGCGACTGGTGACCTGACCGTCTTCGCCTTCCAGTTTGTCGTGGATTTCGTGGGTGGCCTTGGCAATCAGGAAGAGACCGCCGAGGAGCAGGATGAGGTCGCGGCCGGAGACGGGGTGGGCTTCATGAAGGATGCCGAGAGTGGGAATGTGGAAGAGGGGTGCGGTGAGTTTGACGAGCCAGGCGATTCCCATCAGGAGGAGGATTCGCATGATCATGGCCAGGCTCAGGCCGAGCTTTCGGGCTTTGTCCTGTTGTTCCGGAGGGAGTTTCCCGGAGAGGATGGAGATGAAAACGATATTGTCGATGCCGAGGACAATCTCCAGGACAGTGAGCGTGAGCAGGCTGATCCAGGCTTCGGGACTGGTGATCCATTCCATGGTTGTGATGAAGCATGAGGGACGATGGCGTGCAAGCGTTTATGGGTTAGGAGGGGGGATCGAAGATCAAAGATTGAAGATGGGATGTGGGATATGGGAGATGGGATGGGAGGTGTGATTGCGGGCGGGGGTGCTGTGGTATAGGGTAATGGTCTATGAGAACCTCTTCTGGCGTGTCGTTTCGATTGCGGCGTCGTTGCGGGTTGTATGTTGCTGCGGCGGTTTTGGGCTTGGGCGTCCTGCTTGTGGGGATTCCGGTGAGGGCTGGCGACGGGCCAACCGAGCGGGTGCGGTGTCACTGTTGCAGGGTTCAGGTGAAGAGCAAGGCGGCGATCCAGGCAGGGAAAGGGACGGAAGCCAGTCGGGAGCAGCGGCGCAAGTCCCGTTCGCGGGTTGAGGTGCTGGCTTCACGATTGGACAAGAAGCAGGTGGAGGACGGGCGGATGCATGTGGTGGTGATTGATCGGGCCGACATGCGGCGCATGGGTGCACAGACTGCGGCGCAGGTGTTTTCGCGGATGCCTGCTGGGCGCGATCGTTTACTGGATCAGCAGCTACTCGGATGATCCGAACGTGGCCGAGCGTGAAGTGGACGCCTGGGTTTCGTTGGATCTGCAGGCCAGCTACAACCTTCCGCGCGACGTGCGGTTGACTGTTGGCGTGCAGAACGTGACGGACGAGGCGCCTCCGCTGGTGGTTGGTGCCTTTGCGGACAACTACGACCGCGATACGCACAGCTTGCTGGGCCGCTTTGTCTACGGCTAGGTGTCGGTCAAATTCTAAGTCCCGTTGACGGGACAACGGTCCTTTTGCGCCGCCCTGGGGATTCCCGGGGCGGTTTTTTTGGATGTCTTCGGGGTCAAATAGACGTGGAAAACCTGTGGGCGGGGCCTATGCTGCGCGCGTTCGAACGGAGCGATGAGAACCCTCCATTTTTATGTAACCCGGCAGGTGTTGGCAGGAGTGATGATGACCGTGATGGTCTTCACCTTCGTGCTATTGCTGGGGAACATATTGAAGGAGGTGCTGGCGCTGTTGATGAGCGGCCAAGCCACGATGGGAATTGTTTTGCATGCCCTGTTGCTGTTGATCCCATTCGTGTTGGTCTTTGCGCTGCCGATGGGTTTGCTGACTGCAACGCTGCTGGTCTTTGGTCGGTTGAGTGCTGACCAGGAGCTGACGGCGGCGCGGGCCGGGGGGATTAGCCTGATGTCTTTGGCTTCCCCGGTGCTGTTGCTGGGTGTGGCGGCAAGCTGCTTGTCAGCGTGGATCAACATGGATTTGGCGCCGAGATGTCGCACGGCTTACAAGGAGCTGTTCTACCGGGTAGCCGTGGAACGGGCCGCGAGTTTTATTCAAGCCGACCGCTTCATCACGGATTTTGACGGGCTGGTGGTCTACATCGCCCGCAAGGAGGGGAACGAGCTGTTTGATATCCAGATTTATGAGAACGGTGAGGATGGTCGACCGCGGCGCCGGGTGCGGGCCGAGCGCGCGGAGATTTTGACTGACACGGTGAATGTGTCTGCGACGCTGCGACTCTACAAGGTGCATTTCTTTGATTTTGAGCGGAATCTGCCGGCCTATACCGAGGAGTGGGACGGATTCAAGCTGGACTACCGGGCTCAGCGGAAGAGGTCGGGCCGGACCCAGATCAGCGACATGAGTTTTCAGGAGCTGTTGGCGACCTTGAGGGAGATGGAGTCGCTGGAGTTGGTGCCGATGCCGCCGCGCGGGGCCTCAGCTGAGGATTTGCAGGCCTACAGGCAGCAGCTGAAGGAGGTGAGGGCGGACCTGACGATGCCGGTGCGCGTGCAGATCCACCGGCAGATCGCGTTCTCTTTTGCGTGCATCGGGTTCACGCTCGTCGGGGTTCCGCTGGGGGTGCGGGCGCATCGGCGTGAGACGTCGGCCGGAATTGCCATGGCCCTGGTGTTGGTGGTCGTTTACTACGCCTTTCTGATTTTGGCGCAGTCATTGGAGAACCAGCCCGGGTTAGGTCCGCATCTGATCCTGTGGATTCCGAACTTTGTATTTCAGGTTGCGGGCGGGTATCTGCTGTGGCGGGCGAACCGGGGGATTTGAGACCATGCATCTGGCGCGGCTGCGACTTCGTGACTATCGGAACTACGCGCGTTTGGATGCCGCGTTCTCGCCGGGTTTTCATTTGATTCTAGGCGACAACGCCCAGGGAAAAACCAACCTGCTCGAAGCGCTTTATCTGGTATCGACCCTGCGTTCCTTCCGTGGGGTGGGGAGTGCACATCTGGTGCGGCAGGGTGCGAAAGGCTATTTCGTGGGGGCACAGGTCGTGGGCCAGTCGCAGCAAGAGGCCCAGCTTTATTGGTCGCCATCGGAACGGAGGGTTTCCTTGAACGGCAAAGCGGTGCAAAGGATCACCGATTACCTTGGGGTGTTCCGTGCGGTGGTGTTCTGTTCGGAGGACCTGCAGCTGGTAAAGGGTACCGGCCGGATCCGGCGTCGGTTCGTCGATCTCCTCCTGACCCAGACCCAGCCCGGTTATCTGGCCCTGCTCCAGCGCTATGCACGAGCCCTGCGGTCGCGCAATGCCCTGCTGCGACAACATGGTGTCGACGAAGCCGCACTGGCCAGCTTCTCCAAGGAACTGATCAACACAGGCGAGGCCATCATCGCAGCCCGCAGCCGGCTCATCCCTGCACTCACACCCTTCGTGGAGGATGCCCATGCACGCATCGCCGCCGGCCGCGAGAAACTCTCTCTCGCCTACCAACCGCAGGTAAAGGGAGACTTCGCCGTCGAGCTGGCGCAGTCGCGCCATCGCGAACGATCACAACGTCTCACCGTGGTCGGACCGCATCGGGATGAACTGCTACTGCACGTGAATGAACAGCCCGCAGTCCGCTTCGGCAGTGAAGGCCAAAAACGTACTATCGCGCTTGCGCTCAAGATGGCGCAGGCCGCCTGGCTGCAACAGTGCAGCGGCACCCCGCCCGTCCTGCTCATCGATGATGTCATGGGAGAACTGGACCTGCGCCGACGCAGTGGACTAATCCCGCTGCTGGATCAGGTCGCCGCCGGGCGGGGCCAGGTCTTCATGACCTGTACGGAAGAAAATTGGCCGCGTGAATTGGGTCGGGAGATCCGTCGATGGCAGGTGCGTGAAGGCACGCTGCATTCCTCATGAATGGGCGCGCAGGGCGGTAAGCGGGAAGCGCAGAGCAGGAAGCGTGTATTGAATGGTTGGTGATACCGATTTCTATTTCGATGGTGCGGTAGCGCTGCGTGCTGAGGCTTGCTCAGGTCGGGGTTCCGAAACACAGAAACCCGGAAACTCCGGCAGGGGTCCTGAGGGGTATCCGCATGAACGCAGCCATACATGAATGGCAGGGATGGGTGCATGGGGTG
>JBMTVN010000141.1:0-9802 GCA_049451415.1 Limisphaerales bacterium
GCGAGTTCGCCACGACGAGACTGGCGATCATCGTGGCGACATCGTTGGTCTCCGGATGGTTGTTGCGCCGGTTTTGTCCTGAGGCGGCGGGCAGCGGTATTCCCCAGCTGAAACTGGCCTTCTGGAAGGAGTTCGGCCATGTGCCGTTCCGGGTGGTATGGGTCAAGTTTTTGGCGGGCGTACTCAGCATTGGCGGGGGTGCGAGCCTGGGTCGTGAAGGCCCGAGCGTGCAGCTGGCGGGAGCGCTGGGTTCGAACCTCGCCGCCCTGTTTGGCGAACCCAAACAGAAGCGGAGGGAGAGTGCGGCTTCGGGTGCGGCTTCCGGTTTGGCGGCTGCGTTCAACACCCCCCTGGCCTCCATCACCTTCGTGATGGAGGAGATCATCGGGGACCTCAACAGCCGGTTTCTTGGCAGCATCCTGTTTGCGTCGGTCCTTGGTGCGTTCATGGTCCACGGCATCATTGGTCCGGATCCGGCCTTCCAGCTGCCGCAGGATTTGTCGGGGCCGTCCTATCAGGGGTATGCGCTGACTCCGCTGGTCGCCTTGATTGCGAGTTTGGTGGGGGTGCAGTTCCAGCGGAGTTGCCTGCGGTTGCGCAAGCGGTCGCGCGGCTGGCGGTTTGGGAATTCATGGGCTTTTCCGGCGGTGGGTGCGTTCATTACCTGGATGCTGGGGATTGCCGTTTACGTGACGACGGCAATGATCGCGGAGGACGGGAAAGGCCGCTTGGGGGTATTTGGCCTGGGTTATGATGATCTGACTGCGGCGCTTGGGGGCGGGTTGGTGTGGAAGATGGCGTTGCTGCTGCTGCTGGCCAAGTTCATTGCGACTGTGGCCTGTTATGGGACCGGGGGTTGCGGGGGGATTTTTTCGCCGACGCTGTTCTTTGGCGGGATGACGGGGCTGGTGGTGGCCGGGGGGCTGAGTGAGGTGGGCAAGTTGTTTGGGGTGGAGTTTCAGCTGCCCGCGGCGGATGTGCTGACCCTGGTTGTGGTGGGGATGAGTGCCTGTCTGGGGGCAGTGGTCTGGGCTCCGGTGACCGGCATTCTGATTGTGTTCGAGATGACCCATGAGTTCACGCTGGTGCCGGCGTTGATGCTGGGTGCCCTGGTCAGCTCCTGGATCAGCCGCCGCTTCAACAAGCACAATTTCTACGAGGCCTTGCTTGAGCAGGACGGCCATGAGGTTGAGCACGTACGGCCTCCGCGCGACCTGACGGAATGGCAGCAGCTGCCCGTGTCTGCCATTGCCAATTTCAAGCCCGCCCTGGTGAAGGATCTGGATCCTGAGACATTGAAAGCCACGCTGCGCGATCACCCTTACGAGAGGTTTCCGGTGGTGATTGATCGCGAGTTGAAAGGGGTATTGGCGCGTGAGGAAGTGGAGAAAGCCGCGCGTGAATCACGCGACCCGCAGCTCGAGCAAGTGCCCACGTGCCAGCCCAAGGATTCAATCCGGCGCCTGCAGCGGTTGTTGATTGATTCCTCCACGGGGTTGGTGGTGCTGGTGGATCGTCCCGGCGGGAAAGCCATCGGGATTGTCACCCTGCATGACCTGTTGCGGGCACAGACCCAGGTGGCGGCAGCGCAGGAAGACTAGGGTATTCGGCTGCGGCGCGCGGAGCGGCGCCGCCGGGAGAGAGGAGAGGGGAGAGAGGCGTTCCCACTGACCTTTGGCAGTATGCGGTATGCAGTATGCAGACGCCTTCCTCCAGCCCAACGCGCCACGGCTAACTGCCTACAGCCAACAGCAAACCACAACACCAGTTGGCGGTTGGCGTGGGGTCTACAATGAACAGGGCGCGTATTCCGTGGGGAACACGCGCCCTGAGTTGGAACTTCGTTCTTTTAGAACTTTGGCTTTGAGCCGTCGAGCATGCCGACGTCGTTGTGTTTGAAGTATTCCTTGGCGAGGAGCTTCATGGTGTCTTCCCGCTGATCAAAGAGCCGGCGCAGCTTGCGCCGTTTATGACGGGCGAGTGCGTAACTGGTCAGGATGGGCATGGCGATGGTGGTATCGGTATAGCAGACCACGGCATCGGGCAGGCGTTCGGGATCGACTTTGCCCCAGCTGACGGCTTCCGAGGGGGTGGCACCGGACAGGCCGCCCGTATCGGGGCGGGCATCGGTGACCTGGAGGAAGTAGTCTTGTCCGAATTCCTTGATGCGCAGGACTTCCTGGATCTGGGGTTCGGTTTGGAGCATGAAGTTTTTCGGGCTGCCGCCGCCCCAGAGAACCACGGCGCTTTTGCCGCCGCTGCGCTTGGCGGCCAGCACGTAGCTGGTGCTTTCATTGACGTCGATGGACGGGTTCACGCGCAGTTTATTGCCACGGAGTTCGATGCCGGCAACGTTCATGCCGATGGTGGAATCGCCGGGTGAGGAGGTGAAGCAGGGCACTCCGGCGCGGTAGGCGGCGGCCATGACAGAGACGTCCTTGAGACCGTTCTTCCGCTCCCATTCAGCGGCGTATTTGCCGATGAGGTAATGCAGTTCGGTCGTGCCCATTTCCTTCTGGAACTCGGGCTTGGTGAGGATTTCGCGGAGCAGGTCGTCCGTGGCCATCAGACCGTCGCTGTAGGGAATGACGACGTCGTAGATACGCACGAGGTCGTTGTTGCGGAGGTCGACGTCGTCAAACTGCGGGCTGCCTGCGTGGACCGGGTAATTCAGGGCGAAGTGCAGGTCATGGTAGAGGATGGCGCCTGTGGCGACGATCCAGTCGACGAAGCCGGCCTTGATGAGGGGGATGATGCAGGAGCAGCCGAGGCCGGCGGGGGTGAGCGCTCCGGAGAGGCTCATGCCGATGGTGACATCTTCCTCGAGCATTTTCTCGGTGAAGAGCCGGCAGCCTTCGCGCAGGCGGGCGGAGTTATAGGCGAGGAAGGTATTTTCCACGATGTCAGCCAGCTTTTCCTTGCCCGTGAGATTCTTGGGCATGATCCGCTTGCCGGACATGTATTTTGCCTTATGAGGGCATTCCTTTTCCTTCATCCATTCGGGCATGTCGGAAAGGTCTTCCCGACACCGGTGATTTTTTTTGGTCTTTTTCGCCATGATATCAGCAGCAATGAGGCGACTAAAATACGGTCGCCGCAAAACTTGCAATCAATTTTCCCTGCAAGCTGTTGCAGGAGGCAATTTGGTTGGCTGCGGGCGGGTTTGCCGGCGTTGTGGCGGGGATGGACAAGGACGGGTTGGGCGTTATGCTCCGGCCGCGATGCGATCGAAACGAGCGAGCGGAACGATGACGACGCCGGCGGCTGACGGCTACAGTATGCCTGCGGAGTGGGAACGCCATGAGGCGACCTGGCTGGGCTGGCCGCATAACCGGACTGACTGGCCCGGCAAGGTGGACACCATCCGCTGGGTTTATGGCGAGATGGTGCGCAAGCTTGCGGTTGGCGAGAAGGTGCGGATCCTGGTGAACGACGAGAAGGCGGCCGGGCAGGCCCGTGGCTACCTGGGGCTGGCGAACGCGGACTTGAAGCAGGTTGAGTTCATCATTCATCCGACCAATCGCGGTTGGACGCGCGACAGCGGTCCGATCTTTGTGCGGCGCCGGCGCAACCGGAAGAGCGAGACCGCGATCGTGCATTGTCATTTCAACGCCTGGGCCAAATATCCGAACTGGCAGAAGGACCGGCAGGTGCCGGAGACCGCGGCCCGGCTGTTGGGGAAGCCGCTTTACGACGCCCGATGGGAGGGTGGTGCCTTTGTGGCCGAGGGGGGTGGGATTGAGGTGAATGGCAAGGGGACCCTGCTGACCACCGAGGAGTGTTATCTGGATCCCGAGGTGCAGGTGCGCAATCCGGGCATGACGCGTGAGCAGTTCGATGAAACCGTCAAAACCTATCTCGGGGTGAAGAACGTGCTCTGGCTGCGCAACGGGCCGGTGGGGGACGATACCCACGGGCACATTGATGACATCTGCCGTTTTGTGAACCCGAAGACGCTGGTGCTGATCCAGGAAAAGAACCGGAAAGACATCAATTACCGTCCGTTGGCCGAGAACTGGGACCGGATCCAGGACCTGAGGCTGGAGGATGGATCACGCCCTGAGGTCGTGGCCCTGCCCATGCCGTCGCCACTGATGTTTGACGACTACCGGTTGCCGGCCAGTTATGCGAATTTTTACATCGGCAACGCGGCCGTGCTGGTGCCGACCTTCAATGACCCGATGGACCGGGTGGCCTTGGGCATTCTATCGGAACTCTTCCATGACCGGCCGGTGGTGGGCATCCATGCCGTCGATCTGGTTCTGGGATTTGGTTCGCTCCATTGCCTGACCCAGCAGCAACCCGCCTGATGATGCGGCGGGTCCATGCCCGCTTTGGGCTGGGTTCAGCCTGGAGCGGCCACGGGACTAATAGTCGTCCATGAGAATCCGGACGGTAGTACGGAGGTCGTCGGGCCGGATGGGTTTGGCGAGGAAAGCCTGGGCGCCCAGGCCGATGCATTTTTCGCGGGCTTCCTTGGGTGGCCAGGCGGTGGCGACGAGGACGGGGATACTATTGGTGGCGGGGCTGCGTTTCAGCCATTGGAGCACGGAATAGCCGCTGAATTCGACGGAACCCTGCTTGGGCGAGGGGAGTCCGAGGTCGAGCACGATGAGGTTGGGCTTTTCGCGCATGGCTTGGGTGATGCCATCGGGCCCGTTTGCTGAGAACACCACGGTGTAGCCCATGTCCTCAATGATCCTGGAGTGCAGGTTCCGGATAATCTGATCGTCTTCAATGACCAACACCTTCTTCATAACAACAATCCGAGAAACCCGAGCGCAGACTCCACTGCGGGTTGAATAAAACACCTGTGCTGACAGGTATTTCCATGCATCAACACTTTATCGACCGGGTCGGATGATGGTTTAGGGATGAGGCAAAAGTAAACCCCATTTGGTCTGGACGCGGGGGTGAGGCTGGCGGATAGAAGGGGTTCCCGTCGAGGGCGGCGGGCCTGAAGCCATGAGTCTCACTTTCAAAGCTGTGATGGTATGTGCCCTGTCGATCGGGGCGTTATCGATAGGGAACATTCTATTGAAGGTGGGGATGGACCGGTGGGGTCAGTTGGAAGTTGAGGGGGGCTTGAGTGTGGGGGCGGTGTTGCCGGTTTGGCAGTTGCCGTTGGGGATTATTTTGATGACGGCGCAGTTTGTGGGGATGCTGACGCTATTCAAGTGGGGTATGGATGCGAGCGTCGTGGTTCCGGTGTTTGGGGTGAACTATGTGCTGACGGCGTTGCTGGGCAAATGGATGTTGGGCGAGCCGGTGATGGGACTGAGGTGGGTGGGGATTGCGCTGATCATGGCGGGTGTGGCGTTTATTGCGCGGTCAGTGCCGGCGTCGGTTTCTCCATGACGTTGGCTTGGAGCATTTTGATGTGGGTGGTGGCGGGCCTGCTGGCGGGTGGGGTGGTGTGCTTGGTGCTGGGTCATGTTTCTGCTGTTCGGCACTACCGGCGGAGACCTGAGCGCGTCCTTGCTGCGGAGTGTCCGAAGGTTTCGATTCTGAAGCCGGTTGAGGGGGGTGGTCCGGGGCTTTATGAAGCGCTGGAATCGTTTTGTCGTCAGGACTATCCCGGGGAGGTGGAGATCATTGTGGGGACCTTGTCTGCGGCTGACCCGGTGGTCTCGGTGGTGGAGCGTTTGAAGCTGGCCCATCCCGGGGTGGATTTGCGTTCAGTGGTCGCAGAGCTGCGTGGGACCAATCGCAAGACGAGCATCATGGAGTGCTTGTGGCGGTCGGCTGGCGGGGAGCTGCTGCTTTTTTCTGACGCGGATGTGCGGGTGGAGCGGGATTACTTGCGGAGGTTGTTACCCTATTTTGCCGGGGAGAATATGGGGTGTGTGACGTGTTTGCCCCGCGGTATGCGTGGCGTGACCTCGGGGGGGCGCATGGTGGCGCTCCACTATGGCTTTAATAATCTTCCGCAGTGGATGCTGGCGCGCTGGACCACGGGGATCGAGTGGGCGATCGGGCATACCATGGCGGTGCGCCGGGGGGTATTGGAGCGATTGGATGGGTTCACGGGTTTCTTTGATCATTTGGCTGACGACTATGAGCTGGGACATCGGGTGGCAGGCTTGGGTTACCGGGTGGAGGTGCCGTCGATGTTGTTGGACTGCATGATGCCGCGGGAGGGGGTGAGGGCGGCCTGCCGGCGTTTGTTGCGGTGGAAGCGGACCATGCGCCGTGCGCGAGGGGCGGCATTTCTGGGGGCCGGGTTGACCTATCCCGTGTTCTGGGCACTGGGGTTGGCGTTGCTGCAACCGGCTGCAGCCTCGGGTTGGGGTGTGTTGGCGGGTGTGGTCCTGTTGCGGTTGTTGCTGGCGGCTCGGTTGCAGCGTGTGCTGCGGCTGCCGGACTGGCGGTGGTCATGGTGGATGCTGCCGTTCCTGGATGTGGTGGAGGGTTTGACCTTTGTCTGGGCTTACTTCGGCAACACGGTGTTCTGGGCCGGCAGGCGTTATCGGCTGACGGCGGATGGCCGGCTGGAGCTGTTGTCGGGGGGAGGGGCAGCGGAGAAATAGGTTTGAACCGGGGGATTTAGAGGGGTCCAATGGCTATTTACCGGTGCGCTGGATGGTTTTTGAGTGATGAGTGATACAGAACTTTTGAGATCGGCATCGCCTGTGGCGGCGGACTGGCTGGAGAGCGGGACTGCCATTTTTGGAAAGGATGGAATCCTGCAGTGGGCGGATGCAGGCTTGCTGGCCTGGGTGGGCTTTCGCGAGCAGAGCCTGCCGGAGGAGTCGCTTGCCGATTTCCTGGCGCGGCGCAATCCCGACTGGCGGGAGGCCTGTAACGCTTTGGTGCAGAGCGAAGAGCCGCTGGCGCGGGCCAGTTGGTCAATGGAAGGCGTTGGAGGGGCGCCGGCATTGTGGTTTCAGGTGGAGCGGTTGCAGGTCGGGGAGGGTGCGGTATTCCGGATGGGGTCCTGTTTACCACCGCGGTCCGAGCTGGCTGAGGTGGAGTGGGATGCGCACCTGCATTCGGAGGAAGGGCGGCGGCAGATGTTTATCCGGCTGATGCAGGCCGAGGCGCGGCTGGAGCAGCTGACGGGTTACTGGCCGGGGGTGGTTTTCAGCCAGCGTCCGGACGGGTCATTCGCGTTTATCAGTGCGAAGGTGCAGGAATTGACGGGGGTTCCACCGCAGCAGTGGGAGCGTCAGTCGCAATGGTTCTGGCAGGTGGTTCATGAGGCCGACACGGGGGAGCTCGAGCAGCAGATGCAGCGGGCGGCGCAGACTGGACGGCCGATTACATCGACCTTCCGCGTCCGTCATCTGCAGAGTGGCAAAATCAGCTACATTCTTGAGCACCGTCAGCCGATAAAGAGTTCCGGCGGTCTGTTGTTGGGTTATGAGGGTGTGTGGCTGGACGTCACGCGGCAGACCATTGCTGAGCGGCGTTTGTCCGCGGCAGCGTGGAAAGAGACACTGGCAGTATTGACGATGGGTTTGGCGCATGACTTTGGCAACATCATGGCGGGCATCCACTCCTTGAGCGAATCGTTCCTGGAGCAACTGGAGCCGGAGCATGCTTTTTGTTCGGGCCTTGGGTTGATCAAGCAGAACTCGATGCAGGCCAGCCAGCTGGTACATCGAATCATCAATCTGCACGTGGGACGACCGGGTGACCGCAACTACCAGGATCTGAACGCGTTGTTGAACGAGTTGCATGACCTGGTGCGGAAGGTGGTGCCGCGGCGGATTCAGGTTGAGTTGAAGCAGGTGGAGCGGCAGCTGCCAGTGTATCTGGACTCAGTCGAGTTCAGGCAGACGCTATTGAATCTGGCCTTAAACGCGGCGGAATCCATGCCTGAACGGGGGCGGATTGAGTTATCCACCTCGTATCATAAGGAGTGGCCTGCGCCTGAGTTTGTAGAGGGCGTGGTGCCCCGGCTGCCATGTGTCTGCATCTCTGTGCGCGACTCGGGCTGCGGCATTCACGGCCGGCATCTGGACCGGATCTTTGATCCCTTCTTCACGACGAAATCGGCCAACAAAGGTTCGGGTCTGGGTTTGTATAACGCACGGTTGTTCGTGGAGAAGCATCGTGGCGCGATTTCCGTGGAATCCGTGGAGGGACAGGGTTCGGTATTTCACCTTTGGTTGCCGGAAGCCGATTTCAAGGAGACTGAGCGGGAGGCCGAGCAGGAGACGACCGTGGCGGCGAGGCGATTGACGCTGCTGTTGATGGCGCCGGCCGGGAGGATGCAGTCGGAAACTGCGACGCTCCTGCGCACCCGGAACTATCACGTGATCACCGTGACGACCGCGGCGGAGGTGATGCGGGTGCTGAGAGCCGGTGATTGCATTTGTGCTGCATTGGTGATGTTAATCGAAACCGATGACGCTGACTTGATGGGTTTGCTGGATGCGGTGCGCAGTCAGCAGCCCATGCTGCGGTTGATTCTGAAGCTGGTGGGGCGGGAGCGAGAGGATTTGCGTCCGGCCTTTGCGAAACTGGTAGATTTAGTGGTATCCGGGTCGGCTCCCGAGGAGGAGTTTCTGGATCTGCTGGGCAAGACGTTACATTTAGAAGCCTGACCTAGAGACCTGGACATGAAATCCGTAGAAGCATCATCCCCCGAGTTACTCTCGCCTCATCGTTTGCTGGTGGTGGACGACGAGGAGATTGTGTTGGTTGCCTTGCGCGAGGCGCTAACCCGTGAGGGCTATGACGTGGTGGCTTGCAGCGATCCATTGCAGGCACTGGAGCTGATCAAGGAGCAGGCGTTTTCCGTCATCATTACTGACCATCAGATGCCGAACCTGACAGGGTTGGAATTCCTGAGTCAGGTGAAGGAGACCCAGCCGGACGCGACGCGTATTTTGGTGACGGCGGTGTTGAGCCTGAACACCGTGATTGACGCGATCAACAAGGGTGAGATTTACCGTTTTGTGATCAAGCCGTGGTTGCGGGAGGAGCTTCTGGCAACGGTGCGCAACGCGGTGCAGCGATACGACCTGATCTGCAAGAACAAGGTGTTGCAGGCGACGGCGATTGCGATGAACGAGAAGCTCTCCAAGCTGAACAAGGCATTGGAGGAGCAGGTGAGCCGTGTGGCGGACCAGAACCGTCAATTGGAGGGTTTGAACACGGCGTTGCAGAAGAATCTGCAGCACTCGATTGAGTTGTGTTTGCGGACGATGGAGACCTTTTACCCGACGCTGGGGAGTCAGGCGCGGCGGGTGTATGAGTTATGCCGGGCGATGGGGCATTCCCTCGAGCTTTCGGCGGATCAGCAGCAGAGCCTGGAAGTGGCGGCATGGCTGCACGACATTGGCCTGGTGGGTGCACCGAGGCAATTGATCCGGCGCTGGCAGCACACTCCGAGTGAGTTGAATGATGCGGAGCTGAAGGTGATCCAGCATCACCCGATTCTGGGGCAGGAGTTGGCGGGTTTTGTTCATGGGTTGGCTGGCGTGGGTGAGACGATCCGGTCGCACCACGAGCGTTTTGACGGTACGGGGTATCCGGACCAGTTGCGCGGCGAGGCCATTCCCTGGCTGGGACGCTTGCTGGCCGTGGCGGTGGGGTATTCCGAGAGCAATGAGAAGCATTCCGACACGCTGGAAATGTTGCAGCACCAGAGCGGGACGAAGTTTGATCCCGAGGCGGTGCGGGCATTTATCCGGAGCCTGCCGCAGGCGGCAGTGCCCAGAAAGCAGCGCGAGGTGATGTTGTCGGAGCTGCGGCCCGGAATGATCCTGGCCAAGGGGATTTACACCGCAAACGGTATTCTCCTGATCCCGGACGGCCAGCAGTTGTCGGAGGCCTACATCGACAAGCTGCG
>JBMTVN010000142.1:0-9788 GCA_049451415.1 Limisphaerales bacterium
GGACAAACCACCGTAGATGCGCTGGACCCCCGTTTTCGCCGCGGCACCATCGCGCTGCAGCGCTTCTCACCCGAGGGCCAGATCCGATTCCGCAACGTCAAAATCAAACCGCTCGGTGGCCAGAGCATCTTCAATGGAAAGGACCTTTCGGGCTGGAAGGAAATCCCGGACCGCAAATCCGTGTATTCCGTTACCCCCGAAGGCTGGCTCAACGTGAAGGATGGCAACGGCGACCTGCAATCGGAACGCCATTTCCAGGACTTCGTCTTCCAACTGGAAATCCTCTCCAACGGTCAGCACCTCAATAGCGGAGTCTTCTTTCGCGCTCTCCCCGGGGAATTCTGGAGCGGTTATGAAAGCCAGATCCGCAACCAATGGGAAGGGGACGACCGCACCAAACCCGTCGACTTCGGGACGGGAGGAATCTACAACCGTCAACCCGCCCGCAAGGTTGTATCCTCCGACGGCGAGTGGTTCTACAAGACCATCGTTGCCCACGGACCGCATCTCGCCGTGTGGGTCAACGGTTATCAGGTCAGCGACTTCAAGGACGACCGCCCCCCGGATAACAATGCCCGCAAAGGCTATAAGGCCAGTGCCGGTGTCCTCAGCCTTCAGGGCCACGACCCCACAACCGACCTTTCCTTCCGCAACCTTCGCGTGGCGGAACTGCCAATCGAACGATGATGGCCCGCCACATCTCGGCCCGCGCCACCGCAATCCACCCGACCGTTTGGAAAAATCCCCAACGGGCTTATAGTGTACGTGACCCTAAATCCAACACAGGTGGCCATGAACACTCAACTGATCTGCCGCAATGTGAAACGCAAAGCCCTGAAATCCAGCCTGCTCACTGCAGGCTGGCAGTCGCTTTGCACGACCGCCCAGATTGAGGACGCCGTGATACGGGCGGAATACCGTACGCTGGGCTCACCCCCGTTCCGCGTCTGGGCCGACGTCTCGATCTCTGGCCCCGTCCTGCAGGCCATGGGCCAGGGGCTGACCCTCGACGCTGCCACACTGCTCGCGGTCCGGATGGTGGAGCGCGGAATCAAGCAGCGCTGGCACCACCGCGAGTTGAACCAGCAAAACCGCCTGCAAACCCCGAAAGCGACACGGGACCGTTTCCTTCAGGTCAACCTCGCCACGCCACACCCCAAACTCCGGGCCGCTCATACCCGCACGGAGAAGCTGAAGTTCGTCTACGGCTGAAGCGCCTGAAAAGCGGACTTCCGCCCAAGCCTTCACTGACCCGCAGGGCAGGGGAGCGGGAAGGTGTCGAGCCCGAGTGGCCGGGTGTTCCCGCAGCCCGACACACCGCCCGGGCAACCTGTCTGATGGCAGTTTGCCCACAAGCGGCGTGATTCCACCCGCCCCCCAATTTCCGTGAGTGACTCCCGGGGACTGGCTGCGTCTAATACGCTGATGCTCGCTTGGTTAGCCAGTGCCGGCGCGATTGTGGTCCTTACCGGGATCATAGCCGTGACGGCTGCAATCTGGCAGGAGGTCGCCCCCGACCCGGCCAAAGCCGGCCCGCATATCCCGTTCGCGGAATGGGTCCTTCGAGGACTCGCCATCCCACTGATCTGGCTCTTCCTGTTCAACTCCGGCCTGTTCCCGGGAATTCCTCCCATCACGCTTGGCCCCGCCCCCTCCCACCCTGGAACCTGGCCGTGGATGGCGTCACTGCCAGACAAACTCGCTTCTGTCTCCATCACTCTCGCCTCATATTGGGCCCTGGCCAGCTACGCCTGGATTCTGCATAGCCTCATCCAGCAGGTTCGCACCCACGAGTTGTTCCAATCACGCTGGATCCTCTGCCTCATCCTCAGCCTCCCTGTCTCGGGCCTGATCCTGTTCTCCGGGGGGATGTTCCTGAGTGGCTTCGCACTCACCATCCCCGCCGCTGCCCTCGCGTATGGACTCCTGCCTCTCAGGGAACTCATCCCCACTGCACCACTCTATTCCCGGGCCCAAGGCCACATCAAAATGGGGAGATACCTCGCAGCCGAGGAAGCCGTGCTGAACGAGCTGGAGATCTGCCCCGACGATTACCAGGGATGGATGCTCCTGGCCCAACTCTACGCCAACCACTTCAACGACGTCTCCCTGGCCGAACAAACGATCCACGAGCTCTGCGACCAACCCCAGCTCAGCGGCATCCAAGTCTCCCTCGCACTGCATCAGCTCGCCGACTGGCACCTCCAAATCAATGAGGACCCCGATGCCGCACGCAAATCCCTCCAAAGTGTCGTCGATCGTCTACCCCAAACCCACTTTGCCCGGATGGCCCAACAACGACTGCGCCAGCTCCCTGCCAGCCGTGAAGACCTCCAGGACCGCAAAAAGCCGCGCTCAATCTCACTTCCAGCCCTGTCCGACCCCCTCGACAAACGTCCCGAAATCGAGCCCCCGTCCCCGACCTCCCGCCAAGCCGCGGCCCAGCGCGCAAATCTCCTCTCAGCGCGGCTCAAACAGAATCCCAACGATCCCGAGCCCCGCGAGGAACTCGCGCGTATCCTCACTGAAAAACTCGACCGGGCAGAGCAGGGGATGGAGCAGATCCAGCAGCTCCTCGAGATGCCCGACCGACCGGAGCAGCGCGTGCCCGAATGGCTCTCCCTCCTCGCAGCATGGCAACTCGGCCCCAACGGAAACCGCGACATGGCACGCCGTCACCTCAACACCCTGATCGAACAATATCCCGAATCCCCCCAAGCCCGCGTCGCCCGGCGCAGACTGCATCTGCTGGACCTCGGAAGGAAATCCCCATTGCGCACTGGAGCTTAACTCACTAGGTTGACCGGCCGTGCTCGATGACCGTCCATACATGCGGGAAACCGCTTACAATAGCGGGATGCCGTGGACCTACCGCCTCATGATCGCGAATGGGGTGGTGTTCCTGCTGCAGTTCCTCCTGCGGTCGCCATTCATCGAAAACCTCCTCGCCCTCAGCCCCTACGGCCTGCTTCACGGCTTCGTCTGGCAGCTGTTCACTTTCCAGTTCCTGCACGGAGGATTCATGCACCTCCTCCTGAATATGGTCGGCGTCTTCTTTTTCGGCCGCGCCATAGAGGACGCCCTCGGCTCCAAGCGCATGCTCCAACTCTACTTCTCCAGCGGCGTGCTCGGCGGCCTCTGCCAAACCCTGGCCCAAGTCGTCGGTTACCTGGTCCTCGGGGAACGCCATGCCCTCGGAACCCCGGTCGTCGGCGCCTCCGCCGGCGTGTTCGGCCTCATAGCCGCATTCGCGACCATGTTCCCTCACCAGCGCATCACGCTCCTGCTGTTTTACGTCATCCCCGTGTCCCTTCCCGCCCGATGGCTCCTCTGGGGCAGCATCGGCGTCGGACTCTTCGGTGTCGCCTTCTCCCGGGGAAGCGTCGCCCACGCAGCCCACCTCGGCGGCATCCTCGGCGGCATCCTCTTCATCCGCACCATCATTGAAGGTCGTTTCTCCCTCCCGAGGTTCCGCTTCTCCATGAAGCCCACCCGCGGACCAAAGGTCAAAATCATGCCCGGCGGAAAACCCGCGTCCTCGAATTCAGCCGCTGAATCCGATCAATTCCCCATCGATTTCATCGAAAAGGAAGTCAACCCCATCCTCGAAAAAATCAGTGCGAAGGGCATTCAAAGCCTCACCGACAGGGAACGTAAAATCCTCGAGGCCGCCCGGAATCGCATGCGCAAACCCTAATATTATCTCATGATCCCACGCTATTCCCGCCCGCAGATGCGGGACATCTGGACCGAACAACGCAAACTCGAAACCTGGCTCCGCATCGAACTGCTCGTCAGTGAAGCGCTCTCCCACGAAGGCATCGTTCCCGCCAAGGACTTCGCCATCATGAAAAAGCGGGCCGCCTTCACCATCGAACGCTGCAAGGAGATCGAAAAGACCCTTAACCACGACGTCATCGCCTTCACAACCTGCGTCGCGGAACATATCAACCACAAGGCCAGCCGCTGGTTTCATTTCGGCCTGACCAGTAGCGACGTCCTCGATACCGCTCTGGCAGTCCAGATGGTAGAGTCCGTTGACCTCCTCATCGAGGACGTCGAGGCGCTGCGCAAGGTGATCGCCAGGCGCGCAAAGGAACACCAGCTGACCCCGTGCATAGGACGCAGCCACGGCATCCAGGCCGAGCCCACGACGTTCGGCCTCAAGCTCGCCCTGATGTACGATGAGTTCGGCCGCGCACTCTCCCGGCTCAAGGTCACCCGCAAGACAGTCGCTGTGGGCAAACTGTCGGGCGCCGTGGGTACCAGTGCCCATCTCTCACCCAGGATTGAAGCCGCAGTATGCAAAAAGCTCGGGCTGCAACCCGCGCCCCTCGCCACCCAGGTCATCCAACGGGATGTCCATGCTGAATTTGTCACCACGCTCGCCCTCGTGGCCGCCAGCCTCGAACGCTGGGCCACGGAATTCCGCCACCTCCAACGCACCGAAGTCCTCGAGACGGAGGAGTTCTTCGCCAAGGGCCAAAAGGGCTCCAGCGCAATGCCCCACAAACGCAACCCCATCACGTTCGAGCGTATCACCGGCCTCGCACGCGTGATCCGTGGCAACTCGCTCGCCGCCATGGAAAATGTCGCTCTCTGGCATGAACGCGATATCAGCCATAGCTCCGTCGAACGCGTCATCCTGCCCGACTCCTGCACGCTCCTCGATTACATGCTCGGACTCATGACCCGCATGATCGATGGCCTGATCGTTTACCCCGAGAACATGAAGCGCAACCTCGGGCTCTCCCTCGGCATGTGGAACTCCCAGACGGTCATGCTCGCCCTGGTGCGCAAGGGGCTCACCCGGGAGCAGGCCTACGAAATGGTCCAGCGAAACGCCATGCTCACGTGGCAGGCCAAACACGCCGGCAAGGAAGGTGCCGATTTCCTCCAACAACTGCTCTCCGACCCGGAAGTCGCCAGGCACTTCAAAACCGGCGAACTCGAGAAACTCTGTTCCGTCGACTTCCACCTCAAACAGGTCAAAGCCCGGTTCCGTAAGGTAGGCCTCCCGGCCTGACAGTGAGCACGCCTCCAGTCAGTCAAGGATCACTCCTGCTGAGCACGTTGCTCCTGGCTGCCTGCACCCTCCTGCAGGCAGCCACGCCGGCTCCACTGCCATCAGCAGAGGAGGTCAAAATCCGCCTCGCAGAACGGATGACCACGAGCCAGGAGGAAAAGCAACAGTTCGAAGACCACTATAACTACACCCGCACCCGAAACCGGGTGGAACGCAATACCAAGGGCAAAATCACGGAGAGCACCGAGGAAACCCATAAGCACCAGCCCGATGTCACAGGGCAGGACAACGCCGGTCGCGCTCCCCGATACGGGGAAAAGGACGTCCAGATTGATGGGGAACTCCTCAACCGGTTCACCTTCGAAGTCCAGGGGAGGGAAGAACTCCGCAGCCATACGGTGCTGAAGGTATCGTTCCAGCCGGCTTCAGGTTCTCTCCCAGGCCATAGCACAGTCGACCGCTTCATCAACCGCACCGCCGGAACGCTCTGGGTCGAGGAATCGTCCATGGCCCTCGTCAAAGCCCAACTCCACCTGGTCGAACCCGTGGAGTTCCTCGCGGGTATCGCCGGCGTCGTCTACTCGCTCAACATGGACTTTGACCGCTCCTGCACCTCCCACGGGGATTGGTATCCCAGCCACAACCGCTGGACCGCAGATTACCGCACTTTGCTCGTGCGCAAAGTCGTGGACTTCGAGGAAACCTACACCGAGGTGCAGCGCATGCCGGAGCCAGCCAAACAGGCCGCCGCTCACTGACCCACCAGCCGGTAATAAACGGCACGCCCGGCAGCCGGTGCAGTCGCAACCCCGTTCTCAAGACCGGACTCGACCCAAACCGGCGATTCCAGATCTCCCGTCTCCTCCAGGGTGTAATTCCCACCACCACCATCCCAGCTCAGCGTCAGTTGATCGCCATTCCAGCTGATCACCAGCCGGGGAGCCTCCTGCACCTCTCCACTCCCTGCCCAGGCACTCCAAAATCCTCCCCACCACAAATACTCCCCGCCGACCATGGCAGATCCCGACTCCACTTGCCCAACGCTGCCCGCCAGGACATAAGACCCGCCCGCAGAAACTCCCGCCCCGGAGTGCACGGCCTGCCAGTCCATCCGATAATCCTGCCCCAGCAGCTGCCCCCCTCCAGCGCACAACAGCCCGCAGCTAATCGAAATCAAAACGCAATGCCCGCACATTTGTCTTCTCCAGTTCAGTACTCTCCGCACACTCCGCCAAAATGCCCACTCCGACAAGACGTATCCTAGACTCCCCCCAATCCATCGCTTACCATCGCCAACCTGTCGACCGTCTACACCATCGACGGAACCGGCCTATTGCCCATGAAAGAAAGACCCCTGCGCACCACCGTTATCGGCAGCTACCCCTTCCCGGGATGGCTCGAGTTTGCCTGCCGCTCCCTCCACGAATTCGGACCCTCCGACCGCACAGAACTCGTCGATGATGCCGTCACCGTCGCCCTGGACGACCAGATCTCGGCCGGTCTCGATGTGGTCACCGATGGTGAACAAACCCGCCTGGACTTCAATCTGTCCTTCTATGGGTTTCTCGAGGGCATCGACTTGGAAGGCGCACCCCCCAGACGCTTCGGCCCCCCGGCCCCCGACCAGCGCGGCCGACATCACGTCACAGGCGAAATCCGCGCTCCCCGTGGCCTCGGAACAGTTGAGGATTTTGAACGACTCAAGCGCATCGCCGCATCCCGCCTCGGCACCAATCCCGCCAGCCCAACCCTCAAGGCCTCCGTCCCCGGACCCTATACGCTCAGCGGACGCCTCATACCCAATAAACAATACGCCGATCGCTGGGCCCTCACGGAAGCTCTCCTGCCCATCGTCCGAACTGAACTGGAAAACCTCGTCGCCGCCGGTTGCCGTGAAATCACCGTCGATGAACCCTCCATGAGCTGCTACGCCCATCGCCAGGATCCCAAACGCTTCGTCGATATCTTCAACCGAACCGTCGAATCCGTCGTCGGGAAATGCCGGCTCTCCACCCACCTCTGCTTCGGTAACTTCAAAGGCCACGCCGTCGGCCTCCGGCAATACGCCCCCATGTTCCCCGCGTTCCTCGACATGTCCCTCGACGAAATCCACGTCGAGATGGCCAGCAGAGAGTTCAGCGAGCTGCCCATCATCGCTGACATCGCGAAAAAGGTCGATGTGGCGGTCGGCATCGTCGATGTAAAAAGCTATTACATCGAGACCGTTGCCGATGTCGCGACGCGCGTTCGTGCCTGTCTCCAGCACGCGCCCGCCGACCGCCTTGCCTTCGCCCCGGATTGCGGACTCAGTCAAACTGCCCGCTGGGCCGCCCGCACGAAACTCAAACACATGGTCGATGGCGTCAACTCAGTGCGGGAAACACTCTGATAACCGGACCAGGTCTCTAGTCGCCAATGCGCCGCTCGAGTTGGGATGGCACAGGGTTAATACCGGACCGGTGCCGCTCAGCCAGCCGCTCAAGCCCCGCGACAATCTCCGGGTGCGCAGCTGCCATGTCATATCGCTCAGCCGGATCCTCCTCCACCTGAAAGAGCAGGGGAGGATCGTGCACCTCAGCCTCCTTCTGCCCCACATAGGAGGTCTTGGTCAGGAAATGCGCCTTAAACGGCCCCTGACGAACCGCAAACAAGCGCGCCCCATGATAGTAAAACATCGAGTCCCGTTGACCCTCACCAGTCCCAAATAGCACCGGACTCAAATCAACCCCGTCATAAACCCGGTCCGCCGGAAGCTCCACCCCGGCCAAACTCGCCGCAGTCGGAAACAGGTCCAGCGTGGAACCCATCGACTGCACCACCCCCGGCTTCAGCCTGCCGGGCCACCAGAACACGGTCGGCTCCCTCATCCCTCCCTCCCACGTCGAACCCTTGCCGTCGCGCAAAAGCCCCGCCGAACCGCCATGCGTCTTGAAGCTCAACCATGGCCCGTTGTCCGATGTAAACACCACCAGGGTGTTCCCCGCGATGCCCGCCTCCTCCAAAGCCCGCACCACCTGCCCAACCGACCAGTCGACTTCCTCCACGACATCCCCGTAAATCCCCCGCGCACTCACCCCCTTGAATGCCTCACCCCGAAATAACGGGATGTGCGGAAGGTTATGCGCCAGGTACAAAAAGAACGACCCGTCCCGGTGCTCCCGAATAAACTTCACTGCCTCCTCAGTGTAACGCCGCGTAATCGTCCGCTGATCCGCCGGACGCTCGATCACCTCCTCATCCCGCATTAATGGCACGTTGTAAGCCGCATACTCCTCTTCCTCAGCCAAAGTGAAATGATCTCCCTGTCCCACCTTGTCCATGTCATTGGAGTAGGGGATCCCAAAATAGGAGTCAAAACCCTGCCGTGTCGGCAGGTATTCAGGTAAATGCCCCAAATGCCACTTGCCCACCGCCATGGTCGCATAACCCGCCCCCTTCAAGACCTCCGCAATGGTGATCTCCCCGGCCGGAAGCCCCCCCGCCGAATCCGGAAACAATACTCTCCGGCTATCCGAACACATCCCGCTCCGAATCGGATAACGCCCGGTCATCAATGCAGCCCGACTCGGCGTGCAAACACTCGCCGCCGCATAAAAGCTCGTCCACTTCTGTCCCTCCGCAGCCAGCCGATCCAAATTCGGGGTCCGAATCGTAGGATGCCCAAAACAGCCCAAATCACCATATCCCAGATCATCCGCGAATATGATCACTACGTTCGGCTTTGCCGCATGCGCCGGCCCCTCCAATCCAAGACACCAACAGCACGCAGCCAGCACGAAGGGTAAAAATCGTCGGGTGTTCATCCCGCGCATTCTGCGACCACGAACAGCTCCGTTCAACCCCCAACACCCCCGCAGCCTCACGTTCTGGGTTCCAACAAGCTCAAACGCCATGTAACTTGTCCCCATGATCCGCCCGCTCCTCCAAGACGATGAACTGCTCGCCGATATAGAAACTGCCCGACCCGTCACAGACCGCTTCCACGTCTGGTGGCTCGGCCAAAGCGGATTCCTCCTCCAATGGCAGGGACATCACCTCCTCTTCGACCCTTACCTCTCCGATTCGCTCACCCGCAAATACGCCACCACCGACAAACCCCACGTCCGCATGACCGAACGGGTCATCGACCCCGCACGCCTCACCAGTATCCTCGCCACCACCTCAACCCATAACCATACGGACCACCTCGACGCCGACACGCTCATCCCACTCCTCAAGACCAATCCCAACATGGAACTGGTCGTGCCCGAAGCCAACCGTGCCTTCGTGGCCGATCGGCTCAGCATCATGTCCGAAATGCCGCGAGGACTCGACGCCGGACAAAACACCGTGGTAGGGCCCTTCCGCCTTCACGGTGTCCCCGCCGCTCATGAACAACTGGACAAGGACGAATACGGACGCCACCACTACCTCGGCTACGTGGTTGAGTTCGGACCCTTCGCCGTCTATCACAGCGGGGATACCGTCCGCTTTCCCGGCATGGAGGATTGGCTCCAACGCTGGAACATCGACCTCGCACTTCTGCCAATTAACGGTCGCGCCCCGGAACGCAGGGTGTCCGGCAACCTCTGGGGAAATGAAGCCGCACAACTCGCCGCCGACACCCAAATCCACTGCGTCATTCCCTGCCACTACGACATGTTTGAGTTCAATACCGCCTCACCCGACGAATTCATCCAGGCCTGCACCAAACTCAACCAAACCTATAGCGTCCTCAGGGCAGGGGAGCGGTGGAGCAGCCGCCCAGCCTAACCCGCCCCTT
>JBMTVN010000143.1:0-9787 GCA_049451415.1 Limisphaerales bacterium
CGATCCTCCCCCGCCCTGCCCCAGCATCGCCAGCCATGCGCAAAATCCAATCGCCAACCATCGACTCAAATCAAACGGCGAGAATAACACCTGCTTCATCCAATCAAACGCCAACCCCACAGGATCCAATACACTCAGCTTCCCTCGCACTTTCATGTCGGGATTCATGACCACACTCTCTACCCGCCTACCCCACCTGACCATTACAATCCACCCCCGGCAATACACCCCGCCTGACCGGAAACCGGAAGCCAGGGCTCAGCCTGTCCGCGGAAGCTCAAAGCGCGGACGAAGATGGTCAGCCAGCAACCCTGCAGATCCACCAACGGAGCTTCGCAATTTCAGAAAGCCCAACCCACTCCCCGTTGTTCGCCCCATAAACACCCATGTCCATCCCCCCCATCCCCCATATACGATCTCCGATATCCCATATCCCATATCCCACCTCCGCCCTCTCTCCCCGCCGGCGCGCAATTTCCTGCTTCGATTTCCTCCCCACAACCGGTATCCCTTCCCTCGCACCTAAGGACTCATCCATGAACCGACGGGACTTCATCAAACACGCCGCCCTGACGGGCACTTCCAGCCTCCTGCTGGCACGCGCTTCCGCCGCCAGCAGCATTGCCACTGAACCCGGCTCGACTCAGGCGCAAACCCTCCTCGCCAGCGGAGCCCTCAACATCCGCGAACTCCCCAACCTCTCCCCCGCCCGCTGGATCTGGTATCCATCCAGTCGCACTCTCCCCAATACGTTCATCCTCTTCCGTAAAACTCTGCGGCTCAATTCACCCATCCGCCAAGCCACCGGATGGATCATGGCCGACAGCCGATACCGCCTCGATGTCAACGGCCGCCGAATCCAATGGGGCCCGGCCCCCTCCGACCCGCGCTGGCCGGAAGCCGACCCCATGGACCTCACGCAATTCCTCCAGCCCGGCGAAAATGTCTTCGCCGCCACCGTCCTCTACTACGGACACGGCGACGGCACCCACCCGCTCGGAAAGCCCGGCTTCCTCTTCCGCCTGCTCATTGAATACACGGACGGCACCAGCGAGGTGGTGGCGTCTGATGACTCATGGAAATGCCTGCTCAGCCGAGCCTGGAAACCCGGCCAGTATAAACGCTGGTATCTCCGCGCCCTGCAGGAAGAGTTCGATGCCCGCCTGCACCCCCACGACTGGACCCAGCCCAATACCACGCTCGAAAAAGGCTGGCTCGCCGCCATGCCCCTCAATGCCTCCCCCAACCTCCCCAGCATCACCTCCTCCTACCCCGATTCACTGCTCGATATCAGTAGCGCCCCCGCCTCTTCCCAGCTCCGCCCCCGATCCATCCCGCTCCTGCTCGAAACATCCGTCGCCCCGGAGCGCCTCACGGAATCCCACAAATTGCTCTGGTCCATCCCACCGCGCGATTACTTCGATATGCGCATCCCCGACGCCTTCACCGTCGTCCAGGAAGCCTGCGCCACCGAAACCGAAGACAAAATCTACGAGATCCCCGCCTCGCCCAACCACGGCTCTGTCCTGACCTTCGAGTTCAAGGAACAAATGGTCGGCTGGCCGTTCTTCAGCATCGATGCCCCCGCCGGAACCACCATCGAACTCCTCGTCCATGAAGCCCATGCCCCGGGCGCCCATGGCCTCGCCAATTCCCACTTCGATAGCTGGTCCCGCTTCATCTGCAAAGAAGGCATCAACCACTTCGAAACCTTCGACTTCGAATCCCTCCGCTGGCTCCAACTCCATATCCACCCCACCTCCCAACCCGTCCGCATCGCCCAGATCGGCGTTCGCCGACGCCGCTTCCCCTGGACCCAAAAACCTCTCCTGGAAACCGACGACCCCGCCCTCCAAAAGGTCTTCAACGCCGCCATCAATACCCTCGATAACTGCGCCCAGGAAACCATCGTCGATGGCATGGCACGCGAACGCCAACAATACAGCGGCGATTGTGGCCACGTCCTCCACGCGGTCCACCTCCTCTACGGAGAATCCCGGCTCCCCGCCCGCTACCTCAAAACCTTCAGCCAAGGCCTCACCCAGGATGGCTACTTCCTCGACTGCTGGCCCGCCTATGACCGCCTCGCCCGCATCATGGAACGCCAGCTCGAACTCACCCCTTGGGGACCCATCCTCGACCACGGCGTCGGTTTCGCCTTCGATTGCTGGTTCCACCTCCTCTACTCAGGCGACCTCGACTCCCTCCGCGAACCCTACTCCCGCCTCATCCGCTTCGCCGACTACCTCCTCAGCCGTGTCGGCAACGACGGCCTGCTCCCCGTAGAAAACCTCGGTACCCCCTCAGTCTGGCTCGACCACCAGGCCTTCCAAAAACAACGCCACAAAGTCTGCCCCTTTAACCTCTACACCGTCGCCATGCTCCGCGGCGCCCTCGCCCCCATCGCCCGCGCCATGCAGGACGCCCGCGCCGCCGAAACCGCCGACAACCTCGGCTCGCGCATCCACGCCGCAGTCGTTCGCCAGTTCTGGAGCCGACAATACCGCAAGTTCGTCGACAACCTCCCGTGGCTCCCCGAGGAACAAAACATCCGCACCAGCGACCGCACCCTCGCCACTGCCCTCCTCTTTGACCAATGCCCCAACAACGATACCTCCGCCTCCGTCCGCTCCCTCGTCGATACCCCTCCATCCATGGGACTCTCCTACCCCGCCAATGCCGGATGGCGACTGTGGGCCCTCGCCAAAGCCGCCCAACCCCAAGCCATCATCAAGGACCTTCAGGAACGCTGGGCACCCATGGCCTCCATCCACCTCAATAATACGATCCAGGAAGACTGGACCACCCAACCTGACTCCTCCCAACAATGGAGCCATTGCGCCGTCGCGCCCATTTATATCGCCATCCAAGGCCTCGCCGGTATCTGGCCCCTGGAACCCGGCTTCCGCCGAATCGAAATCCGCCCCCAACTCGCCCAACTCGAAAAACTCGACCTCACTGTCCAAACCCGCCAAGGCCCCATCCGCTTCCTCGCCGAAGGACCCCAGTCCAAACGCAACCTCACCCTCCAACTGCCCCAACGCAGCGAAGCCGAAATCCTCCTCCACGAAAAAGAACAGGTCATCCTCGAACCCGCCCCACGCGAAGCCCCCAAAGGCCTCCGCCGCTATATCATCCCCGGCGGCCTCGCCGTCGACCTCAAACTCCGCTATACGTAACACAGCATTCGCCATGCTCAACCATGCAAAACCTTTTGCAGCGTAATCACTTTTGCCAGATTGACGTTGCCAAGAACCCGCCCGGTGTTACATTGCCTTGACCAGACATTCGACTCACCAAAGCCCTATGACCAGCGATAGGATCAACACTGCGGGCAGTACAGACTTGGTAAGGAACTCCTCGTTGTACCGCGAATTCCAAGCCGAGCGGGAGGAAATCCTGCGTCATAAATGGCTGGAGTCTGAAAAAGTCGGCTACGACATCGGCTTCGAACACGCCCTCACCGACTGGATTCTCAGGCATCGCGGCAAATGGCGCAAAGCCCGCCAGCAAGCCCAAGGATCCCATTAACCACCCTCTCCCCCTTCTCTCCCCCGCAAAACACCCCATCCCCACACTCCCGCCTCCAGCCCGTGCCTGCCGAAGTCCTGATCCTCGATTCCCTGGCCATCGCCCGCGCCATCACCCGCATCGCCCACGAAATCGCCGAACGCAATACCCGCGGCGAAGGCGTCGTCCTCGTCGGCATCCAACGCGGCGGAGTCACCCTCGCCTCCCGACTCGCCAAACTCCTGGAACCCATCTGGAACCACCCCGTCCCCACCGGCTTCCTCGACGTCAATATGCATCGCGATGACATCCATACCCAGGTCGTCGCCCCCGAAGTCCACGAAACTCGCATCCCCTTCGATATCACCTCCAAAACCGTCATCCTCGTCGATGATGTCCTCTGCAGCGGACGCACCACACGCGCCGCACTCGATGCCATGAATGACTTCGGCCGCCCCTCTTGCGTCCAGTTGGCAGTGCTCGTCGACCGGGGACACCGCGAACTCCCCATCAAAGCCGACTTCGTCGGCAAAAACGTACCCACAAATACCACCGAACGCATCCAAGTGCGCTGGGAGGAAGTCGATGGACAAGACCGCGTCTCCCTCGAAAAAGCATGAGCTGGAACCGTAAACACCTCCTCGATATCGAGTCCCTCTCCGCGGACGAAATCACCACCGTCCTGGATACGTCCACCGCCTTCAAAGCAGTAGGCGAACGCGCCATCAAGAAAGTCCCCGCCCTCCGTGGCAAAACGGTCGTCAACCTCTTCGCCGAACCCTCCACCCGTACCCGGATCTCCTTCGAACTCGCCGCCCTCCGTCTCACCGCCGACGTCATCAATTTCACCGCCGAAGCTTCCTCACTCAAAAAGGGCGAAACGCTCAAGGACACCGCCCGCAACCTGGAATCTCTCAACACCGATGTGTTCATCGTCCGGCATAGCGCCGCAGGAGCCCCCCACTTCCTCTCCCGCGTCCTCAACGCCAGTGTCATCAATGCCGGCGATGGCGCCCACGAACACCCCACCCAAGCGCTCCTGGATACGTTCACCATCCGTGAGAAGAAAGGCTCCATCAAGGGCCTCAAGGTCACGATCCTCGGCGATATCCTCTACAGCCGCGTGGCACGCTCCAATATCTGGTGCCTCACCAAACTCGGTGCCGAAGTCACTCTCGCCGGCCCCAGCACGCTCGTCCCCAGAATCTTCGAAAGCCTCGGCTGCCGCGTCTGCCATAACATCGACGACGCCATCGAAGGAGCCGACGTCGTCAACCTCCTCCGCATCCAGCACGAACGACAACGCAAAACCATGTTCCCCGGTATCGGCGAATACGCCAGCCTCTTCGGGCTCAACAAAAAGCGGCTCGAACGCACCAAACCCGATGCCATCATCATGCACCCCGGCCCCATCAACCGCGGTGTGGAAATCGATAGCCAGCTCGCCGACAGCGACCGCTCAGTCATCCTCGAGCAAGTCACCAACGGCCTCGCCGTCCGCATGGCTGTCCTGTTCCTCGTCAACGGAGGCAAAGGCCCCCTCGAAGTCACCGGCTAACTCCCCACCCGCCGCACCGGAGAACCTCCCCCCTCTCCATGCCCCCAGCAGATTCACCCCCTCCACTTCAAGCCGGCACGCTCTACCTCGTCGCCACCCCCATCGGCAACCTGGAGGACATCACCGCACGGGCCCTCCGCGTCCTCCAAAACTGTCATCGTGTCGCCGCTGAGGACACCCGCCACACCGGCCTGCTCCTGAAACATTTCAATATCCGCAAACCCCTCCTCAGCACCTTCCGCTTCAACGAAAATCAACGCGCCGGACAAATACTCCAGTTCCTCCAACAAGGTGAGACCATCGCCCTCGTCACCGATGCCGGAACCCCCGGAATCAGCGACCCCGGCGAACGCGTCGTCCGCGCCGTCCTCGAAGCCGGCCTCCGTGTCGAACCCATACCCGGCCCCTGCGCAGTCATCGCTGCCCTCACCGCCAGCGGCCTGCCCACCCACGAATTCCACTTCGTCGGCTTCCTCCCCCATAAATCCGGACAACGCCGCTCCCGCCTCGAAGCCCTCAACACCCTGCCCGGCACGCTCGCCCTCTACGAATCCCCCTTCCGTATCCAACGTCTCCTCGAGGAACTCCAAAGCATCATGCCCAACCGGCACGTGGTCCTCGCCCGCGAAATCACCAAGAAGTTTGAAGAGTTCCTCCGCGGCTCCCCCGCCGAACTGCTCGCCCTCTGCCAAACCAGAAAGCTCAAGGGCGAAATGGTCGTCATGATCGCCCCCGCTCCCGAGAGCTAAACAAATTTACCAGGATTCAAAATCCCCTGCGGATCCAGCGCCTGCCGCACCCGACGATGCAACCGCCGGGCTTCCGGCGAGACCGCCATCTTCCACCAAGGCTTCTTCGCCAGCCCCACACCATGCTCGCCCGTAATCACCCCACCCCACTCCACCACCTGGCTGAATAATGCGTCCAATGCCCGACGACTCCTCTGCTGTATCCCCTTCTCCTTCATGTCCACCATCAGGTTCACATGAATGTTCCCGTCCCCCGCATGACCAAAGCAAGCCACCGAAAATCCATACTCCCGCTCCAACCCGCCCGCAAAACGGAACAAATCCTCCAGCCGCCCCCGAGGCACCGCAATGTCCTCGTTTAACTTCGTCAACCCCGTGTCCCTCAGCGCATAGGAAAACTCCCGGCGCAATGCCCAATACTTCTCCACCCCCTCAGCACCCATTCCACGCGCCCGCGTCTTCGGCTTATACCCATCCAAAACCCGCTCCAGTTCCTTCAACTCGCCGCGTACGGATGCCGGCTGCCCATCCAGCTCAATAATCAATAAAGCCTCACACCCCGCCAATAACTCCCGCCCTGTCCGCTTGTGCGCCGCCTTCAGGGTAAATCCATCCGCCACCTCCAAAGCACAAGGCAATAACCCCGCCCCAAATACCCCGCGAATCGCCTGCGCCGCCGCATGCATCGTCCCAAATCCCGCCACCGCACACGCCCGATACGGCGGCTTCGGCAATAGCTTCAGCGTCGCCTCAGTCACCACCCCCAACAATCCTTCCGAACCCACAAACATCCGCGCCAAATCAAACCCCGTCTTGTTCTTGTGCGTGCGACTCCCCAACCGCACCAGTGACCCGTCCGCCAATACCACCTCCAGCCCCAACACGTAATCCCGCGTCACACCATACTTCAGACACCTCGGCCCACCCGCGTTGGTCACAATGTTCCCCCCAATCGAACACTCCAACCGGCTGGCCGGATCCGGCGGATAAAACAAACCCTCCCGCTCCACTGTCTCCTGTAAAGTCTGCGTCCGCACCCCAGGCTCCACCACAGCCACAAAATCCTCACAACTCACCTCCCGTATCCGGTTCATCCTGTCCAGCGAAACCACCAGCCCCCCATGCACCGGAACCGCGCCCCCCACATACCCGTGCCCCGCCCCCCGCGCCGTCACCGGAACCCCGTGCCTCCCCGCCCACTTCATCACTTCCACCACGGTCCGCGAACTCCCCCCCAAGACAACCCCGTCCGGCAAATGACTCGCATACCACTTGTCCCCCGCATGCGCCTGCCGCGTCTCCTCATCCCAAACCAGCTCACCCTCCGGCAAACGCGACGCCAACCGCTTCAGCTTAGCCTGTAAATCCAAAGCTTTCCCTCGCTTCACTCGCCACCTCCTCCTTCCCGATCCTCAACACTGCCAACCTCACTATCCCGGAAATCCGCAAACACCATCGTCCCCGCACCAGTCTGCACCAAACTCAATACCCGAACCTCCACCTGCCTCCCGATTCTCGACTGCGCCTGATTCACCACCACCATCGTGCCATCAGCCAGATACCCCACGGCCTGCCCCTTGTCCTTCCCCTCGCGCACCAACTTCAGCTCCAGAATATCCCCCGCCAACACCACCGGCTTCAATGCCCGGCTCACGTCGTGCATGTTGACACACCGAACAGAATGCAACGCCGCCACCTTCCCCAAATTGTGGTCGTTCGTGAATAACACCCCCCCAATCGTCCCAGTCAACCGCACCAGCTTCATGTCCACCTCCCTCTCTTCAGGGATCTCCGCCTCGTGGATCTTCACCTCGTTCCTCGCCCCATGCTGAATCTTGCTCAGCATGTCCAAACCACGGCGCCCACGCGTCCGCTTTACCGAATCCCCCGAATCCGCCACCACCCTCAACTCATTCAACACAAACCGCGGCACCACCACCGTCCCCTCCAAAAAACCTGTCTCCAGTAAATCCGCAATCCGCCCGTCAATAATCACGCTCGTGTCCAACACCAGCATGTTCTCCGGACGGTTCTGCGATGAAAAACGCACAAATGGAATGATCAGGGAGAAATCCTCCTTGTTCCCGCGCAACGCCAACACCATCCCGATGTAGCCAAACCCCAAAAACAACGCCAACCGGATCAACCAACGCGTGCTGTCCCCGTCCGCATACAAAAACAAACCCGACCCATCGATCAGATACGCCATCACCGCCCCCAACGCCAAGCCAAAGGTCGCCGCCGAAAATGCCCGCAACGTAAACCCCTTGATCATCTCATCCACCGCCACCATCAACCCCCCGAAACCAAAACCAATCACCACCCCCAAAAAGCCATTCTCAATCACGTCCGGACGCCCCTGACTCACCGCATACCCAGCCAGCGTAGTCAGTAGTAGAAAGAAAATCCGGACAATCCAAAGCGACATGGCAAATTCAAAACTTCCGCCAGAAACCCCTCCGTTTCAATGCTTTTCAAGACACCACGAAAGCCCCCTTGCATTTGCATTCGCATCCCATGAATAATCCCGCCTATTCGCAATCACAGAAGACTCATGAATATTCGGAAACTTAGCCTCATCACCGGACTGGCCCTGGCGACTACCACCGCCCTCGGCGCAGAGACCCCAGACCTCCCCGATGCCATGTCCAAAGCCAGTTACGGCATCGGCGCCAACCTCGGCAAAGGCCTCCGCCGCGACCAGGTCGCCGTCAGCGTCGACCTCATCATCCAAGGCTTCAAGGATGCCTACGATGGCAAGGACCTCCCCATGACCGACGAAGAGATCCGCACCACGCTCCAAGCCTACTGGAAGGAGACCCGCGAGGCTCTCGGTGCCAAGAACCTCGCCGAGGGCAAGGCCTTCCTCGAGGCCAATAAAGACAAGCCCGGCGTCATCACGCTCCCCAGCGGCCTCCAATACAAAGTCATCGAGGAAGGCAAAGGCAACTCGCCTACCGCCGCTGACATCGCCAGCGTGCATTACCGCGGAACTCTCCTCAACGGCACCCAGTTCGACAGTTCCTACGATCGCGGTGCACCCGCGGAATTCCGCCCCACCCAAGTCATCAAAGGCTGGTCGGAAGCTCTCCAACTCATGAAAGCCGGGTCCAAATGGCAACTCTTCATCCCCAGTGACCTCGCCTACGGCCCCAACGGCCAGCGCACCATCCCCCCCAACGCCACTCTCCTATTTGAAGTGGAACTGCTCTCCTTCCGCACCCCCGAACCTCCGCCCGCCATTCCCGCAACCTCCCAAAACGCCGCCGCCCCCGGAGCCCAGCAGGTAACCAGCGACATCATCCGCGTCCCTTCCAAGGAAGAAATGGAAAAAGGCGCCAAGATCGAGGTCATCAAGAAGGACGAAGTCGATAAGTACGTCGGGGAAAAGAAAGCCGAATAACCCCCAAAATCCATCACTCTCATCAGCCGGCTGCCCGCAGCCGGCTCTTTTTTTGTCCCCACCCCGCTACTCCGGCCTCAAGGCATAACTGAAAATCAAGGAAGCCTCGTTGGTCTGCACCCCCGTAATCTCCGTCCCAATGCAACCCCGCAAACGGTAGTAGCCCGAAGCGCCCGCCAACGGCACCAGAATCTTCATCGCCCCCTCATCCACCTCCGCCTCCAGCACGTCACGATAGACCCCACCCAAAACATCCGCACGCTGCACAAAAGGCACACCATCTCCCCACCCCGTCCTCCCCATATACTCCAGGATCCACTCGGCATGCGACGAGACATCCGAGATATACATCGACCCCGCACCCGCCTGCCCCCCATCCGTCCCCGGCACCCCGTCAGCCCCATCCGGCCAGAAGAATCCTTCGTGATTGAAAAGCGCCGCATTGAACCCGGGACCGCTGCCCTCCCAGCTATAGGGACCATCCACAGCATAGTGAATCCCCGCCAGCTCCCAACGCACTCCCTCCCTCACAAACGCCGCCCCGCCAGAATCCCCCACACTCAAATG
>JBMTVN010000144.1:0-9739 GCA_049451415.1 Limisphaerales bacterium
GGGAGGAGTGGGAGAGGAGGGTGGCGTAGAGCGTGAGGTTAGCGGAGGCAGTATGGATGGAGGATCCGAGCTGGGTTCCGGTGGATCCCGGGGAGCCTGGGTCGGCGAGGGTATCATCGCCGGCGTCGCCGCCGGGGCCGCCGGCACCGCCGATGGTCTGGTTTTCGGCGAAGGTGGAGTGGGTGATTTGGCTGGAGACACCGGTATTGATGGAGACGGCTCCCCCGAGGGCAGCGCCGCCGCGTCCGCCGTCGCCGCCATCGGTGGCGAAGGCGAGGCCATTTCCGCCGTTACCGCCTTTACCGCCCGGGCCGCCATTGGCGGTGTTTGCGTGGAAGGTGGAGTTGGTGATGGAGAGGGAGCCTTCCGTGGCGAGGATGGCACCACCGGCGGCTTGGCCGCCCGGGTTGCCGGTGTTGCCGGGTTCGAAGGCGGTGCCGGTGAGTCCTTCGAGACCTTCGGCGCCGAGGGCGAGGTTATTATCGAAGGTGGAGCGATTGATGGTGGTATGGGCGGACTGGGAGAGGATGGCGCCGCCGAGTCCTTGTCCGGCGGATCCGTCGGAGCCGATGGTTGCGAGGAAGTTGGCTCCGGTGGATCCGAAGCCTCCGTAGCCGCCTTGGGCGTTATTATTCTCGAAGCGGGAGTCGGTGATTTGGAGGGAGGTGAGGGAGGAGGCATGGATGGCTGCGCCGAGGCCATTTCCGCCGCTACCGCCATTACCACCGTTACCGCTGCCGGAGGTGGAGCCGCCGTCTCCGCCGTTGCCCCCTTTGGCGTGGTTAAAGGAGAAGGAGGCGATGGAGAGGGCGAGGGAGCCATTTACGCTGCTGATGGCACCGCCTGCGGCGATTTGGCCGTGTTGGCCGGCTGCTTCGGATGTGCTGTCGGTATTGATTTTACCGGGCAGACCATCGGCGCCGGTGGCGGCATTTTCGGAGAAGGCGCAGCCATTGATGAAGGTGGAGGAGCTATTTTCCTGGAAGACGCAGCCTCCCTGGGCAGCGGAGGAGTTTCCGTTTGCGCCGGAGAAGAAGCCGAGGCCGGAGGCGTTGCCGCCGGTGCCTCCCTGGGAGCCATTGGCTTCATTGAGGTTAAAAGTGCAGCCATGGGCGTGGAGGGAGGTATTTTGGGTGAGGTAGATGGCGCCGCCTCGGGCTAGGCCGGCGTGGCCGCCGGAGGCTCCGTCTCCGAGGAAGCTGGAGGTTGCGGCGCCGCCGTTACCGCCTTGTCCGCCTTGGGTCAGGTTGGAATTGAAAGTGCAATTGGTGAGCGAGATGGAGCCTCCGAAGGAGGCGATGGCGCCGCCGAGTCCATGGCCGCCGTTGGCTCCTGCGGAGGCGGATCCGGCGAAACGTTCGATATCGAGTCCATGGCCGCCGTCACCGCCGACGGCTTCATTATTTTGGAAGGTGACGTTGAGTGCGACGAGGTGTCCGCCTTCATTGAGGATGGCGCCGCCGAGGGCGTCGGTGCCGTTTTGGGCGCTTGAGGAGGAGGTGGCGGGGCTGCCGTTGGTGGCGGGTGCGGAGCCGTTGGAGAGAGTGAGGTTTTGGAGGGTTAGCGTGACGCCGGGGAGGATATGGAAGAAGCGGTTGGAGCCGGAGGAAGTGAGAGTTCCGGTGGTGGTGGCGTTGGTGATGGTGGTGTTACGGCTGATGATTTTGGTGGTGTTGATTTTGCGGGTATCGGTGCATTTGAGGGTAACGAGGCCGCCGCCGAGGAGGGCTTGTTCGAGGGCGGTTTCGAAGGTGGCGTCGGTGCAGCTTTCGACGGTGCCTTCTGCGAGAGCATGGGGTGTAGGGAGGGGGAGGAGCAGGGCGGCGAGGAGGGCGGGGAAGAATCGGCCTGGGGTCATGGTATTGGGTTCGGTTGTCCTGATTACATCCTGGGGGGCGGACATTTCACGGTGTGCTGGGAGAGGATACACCGGGGGAGGGGGAAAGTTACTGGAGACTTTCTGCGTTGGAGGGTTTGGAGGGGGGGCGGGCGCCGTTGAGGTATTCGAGGTTGGCGTCCTTTTTGAGTTGTTCGAGGAAGGGGGGGATGATGTCCGTCTGCACTTTTTCGCGGGTGATTTTCAGGCGGATTTCGTCGCGCAACTGGTCGAGGGGGATGGTTTCTCCGGGGATGATCTGGATGAGTTTAAGGATATGGAGGCCGACGGAGGAGGAGACGATCCCGCTGATTTCGCCGGGGTTGAGTTTGAAGGCGGCGTCTTCGAAGGCGGGGTCGGCCTGGCCGCGAGCGAAGACGTATTCCCCCTGGCGGCTGCGGGAGTGCTGGTCTTCGGAGAACTCGAGCACGATGGAGGGGAAATCTTCGTTTTGGCGGGCGCGCTGGAGGGCGGTTTCCGCTTTGCGCCGTTTTTCAGCTTTGGCTTCGCTGGAGATTTCTGCACCGGTTTCGGGGTTGCGGGTGGAGAAGAAGATATGCTGGGCCTGGGCCATTTCGGGGCGTTGGAGTTTGGCCTGGTTGGTTTGGTAGAACGACAGGATATCTTCTTCGGGGACCTGGACTTTGCCGTGGAGTTCGCGTTCCACGAAGGCTTCACAGGTGGCGCGGTCGAGGACTTGCCGGGTGAAGTCTTCGCGGGTGAATCCGAGGGCTATGAGTTGGCGATTGAACGAGGTTTCTGAACCGGCTTCGCGGATGACCTTGGCGACGAATTCATCGGCCTGTTTTCGGGCGATTTCCTTATCGGCCTCGGATGCTCGCTGGAGCATGAGGTGGGTGACGATGATGCGGTCGAGGAGGTTGGCTTCGAGTTCAGCGCGTCGGTCGGCGGGGATGGGCTGGTTCCGCAGGGTGGCGTTGGCTTTGAACTGGAGGTAGGCCTTGTCGAGTTCGGGCCGGAAGATGGAGAGGTTTTTGCCGCGGACGAGGATTTCGTCGGCGAAGAAATCATCCGCCGCCCTGGAGGCTTGGGGAGATGCGAGGAGGATCGCGAGGGCGACCAGGGCGGCTTGGATGAGTTGGGAGGTTTTCAACGGTGGTGTTTAGAGGTCGACGATATGGACATTACTGATATCGGGGTCCTGCTGGAGTTCGTCGATGAGGTCTTGGGGTGGGAGGGTATCGAGGTTGAGGACGGTGAGGGCATGGCCGCCCTTGTTATCGCGGCACAGGGTCATGTTGGCGATATTGATCTCGTGTTTGGCGAGGAGGCCTCCGAGGTGACCGACGATGCCCGGGCGATCTTTATTTGTGAGGACGAGGAGGACTCCGGAGGGGGTAACTTCGACGGGGATACTATTGATACGGACGATACGGGGGTGGTTTTGGGCTCCGAAGAAGGTGCCTCCGGCGGAGGTTTTGTGGTCGTGGCAGTAGACGGCGATGTGGAGCCATTCATTGAAGTCGGTTTCCTCGTTGGATTTGATTTCCTCGACGAGGAGGCCGCGTGCGGCGGCAATACTGCGGACATTGATGGTATTGACGTCCTGGCCGCCGGCGGCCTCGAGGAAGCCTTTGAGAACGGAGCGGGTGATGGGGTCACCGGGGACTTGGGTTGCTTTTCCGCCGTAGGTGAGGACGAGGCGGTCATTTCTTTCGGGGGCGAGCTGGGCGGCGAGGCGTCCGAGTTTTTCCCCGAGGTTGAGGTAAGGTTTGACCTTGGTGTAGGTGGTGGCGTCGAGGTTGGGGAGGTTGACGGCGTTTCGGACTGTGCCATTGACGAGGTAATCGGTGATGGCTTCGGCGACCTCGATGCCGACGTTTTCCTGGGCTTCGCCGGTACTGGCGCCGAGGTGTGGGGTTAGGATGATGTTGGGGTGGTCGCGGAGGGGCGAGTCGGCGGGGAGGGGTTCGGTTTCGTAGACATCGAGAGCGGCGCCTGCGACGTGGCCGGACTGGACGGCCTGGAGTAGGTCGGTTTCATTGACGATGCCGCCACGGGCGCAGTTGAGGATCCTGACACCGGGCTTCATTTTGGCGAAGGCGGCCGTATTGATCATGCTGCGGGTGCGATCGGTCATAGGCATATGGACCGTGATGAAGTCGGCTTCCGGGTAGAGGTCGTCGATTTTTTCGACGAGTTCGACTTGGAGGGTTTTGGCGCGGGAGAGAGTGATATAGGGGTCGAAGGCGAGGACGCGCATACCGAAGGCATTGGCGCGGCGGGCGACTTCGGAGCCGATGCGGCCCATGCCGAGGATGCCGAGGGTTTTCTGGTAGAGTTCGACGCCGGAGTATTGTTTCCGGTCCCATTTGCCGGCTTTCATGGAGCCGTGGGCCTGGGGGATATTCCGGGCGAGGGCCATGAGCATGGAGAAAGTGAGTTCGGCGGTGGATATGGTATTTCCGCCGGGGGTATTCATGACCACGACGCCGTGCTGGGTAGCGGCCTCGACGTCGACATTATCGACGCCGACGCCGGCGCGGCCGACGACCTTGAGGTTGGGGGCGGCTTCGATGACTGCGCGGGTGATTTTGGTTTCGGAGCGGACGACGAGGGCGGCCACGTCCTGGACGAGGGGCAGCAATTCTGCTTCCGGCAGGCGTTTGGGGAGGACGGTGACTTTGAACTCCGGGCATTCCTGGAGTCGGGCAATACCTTTAGGCGAGACGGGGTCGCAGACGAGAATGTGCATAATCAAAAATGAGGTGGCGACTGTAGGGTGATGTTCTAGGGGGCGTCAATTTTGGAGTCCAGGCACCTGCGGACGGCATCGGCCAGGCCCCTGGGGTTGTAGGGCTTTTGGAGGAAATTGACTTCTTCACTGAGGGTGAAGTCGATTCCGACGATTTCCGTGCCGTAGCCACTGGTGTAGAGGACTTTGAGGGAGGGTTTATCCTTTTGGAGGCGGAGGGCGAGGTCGTGTCCGTTGACGCCGTCGGGCATGACGACATCGGTGAGGAGGAGGTCGACGGAGGCGTGGTGTTGGCGCCAGACGTCGAGGGCGGCGCGGCCGGAGGGGGCTTCGAGGACGGAGTAACCGGAGAATTCGAGGATATTGCGGACGAGTTCGCGGAGGGCGGGTTCATCTTCGACGACGAGGATAGTTTCGTGGCCGGTGCTTTGTTTTTGGGTTTCCTGGGGTGTGGGGGTGATATCGGGGAGGACTTGGATTTCGTCGACGGCGGGGAGGTAGATTTGGAAGACGGTGCCGCGGTTGAGTTCACTGGCGACGGAGATCCAGCCGCGGTGTTGTTTAACGATGCCGTAGACGGTGGCGAGGCCGAGTCCGGTGCCTTTGCCGACTTCTTTCGTGGTGAAGAAGGGTTCGAAGATATGGGGGAGAGTATCTGGGGGGATACCGCTGCCGGTATCGGTGACTTTGAGGAGCACGTGGGGGCCGGGGTTGGCGTCGGGCTGGGTGGCGGCGGTATTTTCGTCGATGGTGGTGCTTTGGGTGCTGACGAGGAGTTGGCCGCCTTTGGGCATGGCGTCGCGGCTATTGACGGCGAGGTTGAGGATAACCTGTTCGAGCATGACGGGGTCGACCTCGACGTGGGGGAGGTTGGGGGCGAGGGAGAAGTGGACGGCGATACTTTCGCCGACGGTGCGTTGCATCATATCGGCCATGTGTTCGATGAGCTGGTTGGGGTCGAGCACGACTGGCTGGAGGAGTTGTTTTCGGCTGAAGGTGAGGAGTTGTCGGGTGAGGTGGGCGGCGCGTTCGGCAGCGAGGGCGATTTGTTGGAGGGAGGAGGCTTCCTTGGAGTTGGCGGGGTTGAGGGCGCGGAGGATTTCTGCGTGGCCCTGGATGACGGTGAGGAGGTTATTGAAGTCGTGGGCGACGCCGCCGGCGAGCTGGCCGACGGTTTCCATTTTTTGGGCCTGGCGGAGTTGATTTTCGAGTTGGACGCGTTCGGTGACGTCCCAGAACATGCCTTGGATACCGACGAGGGAGCCGCTGGCGTTGTAGATGGGTGAGCGGACGATTTGGATATGGCGGGGGCCGATTTGGGGGAGGGGTAGTTCTACGGTAGTTTCGTGGGTATCGCCTTTTTCCAGGACGTAGTGGTCTTCGCGGCGGAGTTGTTTGGCGATATTGGCGGGGAAGAATTCTTCATCGGTGCGGCCGATGATATCCTCGAGGCGTTTGCCCATGGTGGTGCAGAAGCGGCCATTGGCGAAGGTGAGTCGGGAGTGGGAATCTTTGCGGAAGACGTTTTGGGGGAGGGATTCGACGAGGCTGGAGTAGAGCGATTGGGAGGCGCGGAGGGCTTCTTCGAAGCGTTTGCGTTCGGTGATATCGCGGAGGAAGCCGGTGAAGACGGGGGGTGAGGAGCGGGGGACGCGGGCGACGCTGAGTTCGGCGGGGAATTCGGAGTTATCGGCGCGTTTGCCGGTGAGTTCGATTCGGCGGCCGAGGATGGCGGTTTCGCCGGTACGGATGGCGAGCTCCATGGCGGAGTTGAAGCGGTGGGCGGAGGCGGGGTTGAAGGCGAGGCTGGCGAGGGTTTTTCCGAGGACGGCGGAGCGGCGGTGGCCGAAGATTCTTTCAGCTGCGGCGTTCCATTCGAAGATTTTGCCTTCGTGGTCGATGGTGACGATGGCATCGGGGGCGGAGTCGAGGATGGCTGCTTTACGGGCTTGGGCTTCGATCTGGGCTTGTTCGGCGAGGCGCTGGTCGGTGACGTTATCGATGACGATTCCGACGCACTGGTCGGGGAGGGGGAAGGCGCGGACGGAGAAGTCGCGTCGGGGGATGCGTTCGTCTTCGTAGGTGATGCAGCCGAGGTCTTTGGTTTGGCCGGAGTGGACGACTTCGGCGAAGCGTTGGGCTATGGAGGTTTCGGCGAATTTGGGGAAGAGTTCGAAGATGGATTTGCCGATGAGGGAGTGGATAGGGAAGCCGAGGATTCTGGCGGCGGCGGGGTTAGCGGTGACGAGTTGGAGGCTAGCGGCTTGTGGGGAGTTGAGTTGCCAGACGAGGATACCGAGGTGGATGTTGCGGGTGATATCGTTGTAGCGTCGGGTTTCTTCTTCGGCTTGGCGGCGGCGGACGGTTTCGGTTTCGAGTTCGGCGGTGGTTTTGGCGAGTTCGGCGGTTTGCTGGGTGGATTGACTGGCTTGTTTGAGCAGTCGGTGGGCGTTGAGGCGGCGGAGGACGAGGTTGGCTATGAGCCGGAGGGCTTCTTGCTGGTCCTGGTTGAGGTCACGCGGGGAGTAGTCGAGGACGCAGAGGGTGCCCAGGGCGGCGTTGTTTTGGGTGACTAGCGGCATGCCGGCATAGAAGCGGAAGCCGGGGTTGCTGGTGACGAGGGGGCTTTGACTGAAGCGGGGGTCCTGTGTGGCATCGGGGACGATGAGGAGGTCCGTCTGGAGGATGGTGTGGCTACAGAAGGAATGCTCTCTGGTGGTGGACTGGATTTCGGTGCCGGTTTTCGCTTTGAACCACTGGCGGTTTTGGTCGATGAGGGAGACGAGGGCGACTGGGGTTTGGCAGATTTGGGCTGCCAGTTGGGTGAGGGTATCGAATTCGGCTTCCGGGGGGGTATCGAGGATGGCGAAGTCCCAGAGGACTTCGAGGCGGTGTTTTTCGTTGGCCGGGAGGGGTGGCATATGAGCTGGCCGCTTGGGGGGAGACCGTAGCGAACTGGGAGGAAGATGATCAAGGGCATTACCGGGGGGTGGAGAATACTGGCTTGACCCTTTGGGGTCGTGGTTATTACGTTCCGCACGCACGATGCACCCTGTATCTGTCAAGGTAGTAGTAGAGGGAGGCGTAGTCGTCCTGGCGGACGGCTGGGCCGATGGGTCAGGGTGTGCCTGAAAGAAATAAGGACCTTGACCCACGGCTGGCGACGGTCGTGGGTTTTTTTGTTTCCGCGGCCCGCCCTGTGCGAGAGGCAGACGAGACTGTGTTATGAGAGCGAAAGCGAAGACTGTGAAGCGCGGGAAGGCGCGGCGTAAGGAGTCGGTGCAGGCAGAGATGTTGGGCAGCGACATATTGGTGGCGGCATTGGAGCGGGAGGCGGTCGATACGATCTTTGCGTATCCCGGGGGTGCGAGTCTGGAGTTGCATCAGGCATTGACGCGGTCGGCGAAGATCCGGGTTATTTTGCCGCGGCACGAGCAGGGCGGGGTTTTTGCTGCGGAGGGGTATGCGCGGGCGACGGGGAAGGTGGGGGTGTGCATGGCCACGAGCGGTCCCGGGGCGACGAACTTGGTGACTGGGATTGCCGACGCGTATATGGATTCGACGCCGTTGGTGGCGATTACGGGTCAGGTGCCGCAGGCGATGATTGGCAAGGGGGCATTTCAGGAGACTGACTTTTTTGGGCTGACGCTTCCGATTGTGAAGCACAGCTATTTGGTGACGAACATTCACGACATACCGAAGGTGGTGAAGGAGGCGTTCAAGATTGCCAGTTCGGGGCGTCCGGGGCCTGTGGTGATTGACATACCGAAGAACGTGCAGCAGCAGCGGGCGGTTCCGGTGTTTCCGGAGTCGGCTGACTTGCGGGGTTACACGGATGACTTGCGGGCGAGTGACGGGGAGTTGGAGCAGATTTTGGCGTTGATTGCGCGTGCTGAGCGTCCGGTGTTGTATGTGGGGGGGGGTATTATCAGCAGCGGGGCGTCGGAGGAGTTGTTGGCCTTTGCGGAGAAGACGCAGATTCCGGTGACCTCGACCCTGATGGGGGTTGGGGCTTTTCCTGAGGACCACGAGTTATCCTTGCGTTGGCTGGGCATGCATGGGGCGGCATTTGCGAACTGGGCGGTGAATGGGGAGTATCGTCGGCAGCAGATGCCGGACGGGTCGGAGAGCACCGTGAAAGTGGCGCAGGGGGCTGATTTGCTTTTGGCGTTTGGTGTGCGTTTTGACGACCGGGTGACGGGGAAGGTGGAGAAGTTTTGCGAGGGCGGGACGATTGTTCATTTGGACATTGACGCTTCGGAGCACAACAAGAACAAGCCGGCGCAGCTGCCGATTGTGGGGGATGTAAAGGATGCTTTGAAGCGGATGAACTCGATGCTGCGCCGGAAGCCGGTGAAGCCGGCCTGGGCGGGTTGGTTGCGGCAGGTGGCGGAGTGGAAGGAGCGGGCGCCATTGAGGTATCGGGTGACGGAGGAGGTTTTGACATCGCAGCACATGCGGGATCATCTGGACGGTCGGTCGGACGAGGTGATTTTGCCGCAGATGGCGATTGCGATGTTGCATGAGCTGACGCGCGGGGAGGCGATTGTGACGACGGGGGTTGGGCAGCATCAGATGTGGGCGGCGCAGTATTATCGGTGTGCGAAGCCGAGGCAGCTGGTGACGAGTGCAGGTTTGGGCGCGATGGGTTTTGGATATCCTGCTGCGTTGGGGGCGAAGGTGGCTTGTCCGGATCGTCAGGTGATTGACATTGATGGGGACGGTTCATTCCTGATGAACATTCAGGAGTTGGCGACGGCGCACATTGAGAAGATTGCGGCGAAGGCACTGGTGTTGAACAACCAGCATTTGGGGATGGTGGTGCAGTGGGAGGATCGTTTTTACGATGGCAACCGTGGCAACACGTATTTGGGTGATCCGCTGAACATGAAGCAGATTTACCCGGATTTTGTGGCGATCACGCGGAGTTTCAACGTCAAGGCGGAGCGGGTGATGTTCAAGAAGGACCTGCGAGCGGCGATGCAGCGGATGTTGGATGCGGATGAGCCGTATGTGTTGGATGTGATTGTGCCCTACACGGAACATGTCTTGCCGTTTATTCCCGCGGGGAAGACCGTGGCGGAGATGATTTATCAGGATTGAGGTTGGGCTAGATTAACGACCCCGGGATTGCTGCGTGGGCGTGG
>JBMTVN010000145.1:0-9736 GCA_049451415.1 Limisphaerales bacterium
TCCGTATCCCCGAGGACATCTCGGTCGTCGGCTTCGGCAATGTACTCACTTCCAGCTTCTTCCGTGTCCCCCTCACCACGGTCCGCCAACCCAAGCAAAGCATGGGGATCGCAGCCATGGATATGCTGGATGCAATCATCCGGGGCGAAAAACCCGAACCCGTGCGCATGCCCACCAGCCTGCTCGTCCGCAAAAGCACCGCCGCCCCGCCGGAAAAACCCTTCAAACAACAACCCTGATCACCCCGCAGGTCAATCGACGTAACCCCTACCTGCCCATGTAACCCCCCTCCTCCAACCCGGAAAGAAGGAGATAGACATGACTCCAAAAAAGATCATCGCACTCCTGTTCGCGCTGCTCTTCGGCGGCCTCCTCGGCTTCGCCCTCTCTACCACGCTCTCGCATAACGCCGACCAACAACGCGAAGCCTTCGTCCAACAAGCCCAGACCATCATCAAAGCCCTCCAAAACTACCGCCAGGCCCTCGGCCACTTCCCCGCCGGCGACGCCTCCAAAATGATGGCCGCACTCAGTGGCAAACAAAACACCAACCCCTCAGCTCCCAAAATCCTCCCCATCACGGAATTTCAGTTCAAAAAAAATGACCAGGGCCAGGCCCTCGCCCCCTGGAACACACCCCTCCAAATCTTCCTAGCAGAAGAAAGCGTTCTCATCCGCTCAGCCGGCCCCAACCGCTCGTTCGAAGATAGCTCCGACCCCAAAAGCGATGACCTGATCGTCAGTGACGCCCAGTAACGCCCACCCCGGAAACGCGTCAGGCCCGGCGCCGCCACACCGCCACAAACATCCCGTTGCCACCCTCCTCCCACGGCTTTAACCAATGCCGGGACCCAATCCTCGCCGCCTCCAATGGATGCTGCACGTCCATAGGCTCAAAATCCGGCTGCCCCTGCTCAAAGGCACGCACCACCTCCGATGTCTCCCGCAGGGTTAAGGTGCAAACAGAGTAAACCAACCTCCCGCCACGCTTCACTTTCGCCGCAGCCTCCAGCAACAACTTCTCCTGTAATACCCCCAACTCCTCAACTTCCTCCGGACGCAAGGTCCACCGACTGTGAGGATTCCGTTGCCACGTCCCCAAACCACTGCACGGCGCATCCACCAATACACCGTCCATCTGTACTTTGAAGGGAACCGGGTCACCACTCTGCCACACCGCCGACTGATAGTTGAAGATCCCCGCCCGCGCCGCCCGCGTCTTCAAACGCGCCAACCTCCACGCCGCCTTGTCCGTCGCCCACAAGACCCCGCGCCCACCCATCATCGACGCCAAATGCACGCTCTTGCCACCCTCGCCCGCACACACATCCCACCAGTGCTGCCCCGGCTTCACCCCACACATCAACCCCACAGCCTGTGAACTCAAATCCTGAATGTCTACCCGCCCCTCCATGAACGCAGCTGTCCGGAACAAATCCTCCTTCCCCGTGTAAGCCAACGCATCCGGCAAACCCTCCGGCCCCGGAACACAATCCCCCAGCTCGGCCGCCAATGCACCCCGCTGCCCCCTGCGCGCACGCAACCACAAGGTCGGAGGCGCCTGCAAAACCTTGCACCACCCCGCATCCGGCTTCAGCTGCCGCCAAACCCATGCCGGCACCGAACGAGCCCGCAGTTCCGCATCCGAAAACGTCTGCGGTGTCTTCTCAAAACGCTCCGCCAACTCACGGGCCTGATTCAGCCGCGCCTCAATATTCCCACCCTCCTCAGGCAACCACCCCAGCCAGCGAAAATACCGAAACACCGCCTCCGCTACCTCACCTCGATACGCCGGATCCAAATCACGCGACTCACGAAATACATCCCGCAACACCTTGTCCGCCGGCATCCCCTCCTCACAACGCTCAATGACCTCACGCGCCCACCGCAACCACGGCGTCCGGATAGCCCGACGAACCGGACGATTGTAGCTCCGCGTGCCGCCCCCGGACGACCCACCCCGCCCCTGACCGCCACGGTCCTGACCTCCCCGGCTTTGATCACCCCGGCCTCGACCGCTTCGTGGCTGCCCACCCCGGGTTTCGCCACCTCGTGAGTCCCCACCCGCAGCTCTCCTGCCCTCAGGCCGACCTCCCCGTGATGCTCCACTCCGGGGCTTCCCCCGCCCCGCCGGCCTCCGATCCGAACCCGCACCCTCATCCTCACCACTGCGCTGGCGCCCCCGCCCCGCACCCGCGGGACGGGATCGCCCCGACCTCTCTCCCCCACCCCGACGCGGCCTCGAATCCATGCCCATAATTCGAACTTTCTCCCGCCCTTAAGCCAGCAGCTGCCGCAACACATACGGCAGAATCCCGCCATGGCGGTAATACTCAATCTCGATCGCGGTATCGATGCGGCAACGCACCTGGATGCTCTGCCTCTCACCCGAGGCCCGCACGATCACCAGCGTCAAATCCTGCTGCGGCTTCAAATCATTGCCCAACCCCTCCACTTCAAAGGTCTCGCTGCCGTCCAAGCCCAGGCTCTTCGCCGATACCCCCTCCTGGAACTGCAGGGGCAACACTCCCATCCCTACCAGGTTGGAACGGTGAATCCGCTCATAACTCTGCGCCACCACAGCCTTCACCCCCAGCAACCTCGTGCCCTTCGCCGCCCAGTCACGTGAACTGCCCGTGCCATACTCCTGCCCGGCCAAAATCACCAGCGGCACCGACTTCTCAACATACAACCGCGAGGCATCGAAAATACTCATCACCTCGCCACTCGGCTGATGCCGCGTCACCCCACCCTCTGTCCCCGGAACCATCAGGTTCTTGATCCGCACGTTCGCAAAGGTCCCCCGCGTCATCACCCGGTCATTGCCCCGGCGTGACCCGTAACTGTTGAACTCCTTCACCTCCACACCCCGCTCCTGCAAAAACTTGCCCGCAGGCGCCGTCGGCTTGATCGCTCCCGCCGGTGAAATGTGGTCGGTCGTCACGGAATCCCCGAAAATACCCAGGGCCCGCGCCCCGCGAATCTCCCCGATCGTCCCCACCTCCATCGAGAAGCCCTCAAAAAACGGCGGCTCCTGAATATACGTGCTCGCCTCATCCCACCCATACACCAGCCCCTCAGAAGCCGGAATCTCGTTCCACAAAGGATTCTGCGCCGCAAAATCCCGATACAAATCCCGGAACACCTCCGGAGCCAAAGCCTGCTCAATCAAGGCACGAATCTCCTCCAAGCTCGGCCAAATGTCCTTCAAATACACCGGCTGGCCATCCGCCCCAACGCCCAATGCCTCGGTCGCCAAATCCAAATCCACCCGGCCCGCCAACGCATACGCCACCACCAACGGAGGAGACGCCAAAAAGTTCGCCCGCACCGCCGCATGCACACGCGCCTCAAAATTGCGGTTGCCCGACAACACTGCCGCCGCCACCAAGTCATGCTCGCCCACCGCAGCCTCGACCGCCGCAGGCAACGGACCGGAGTTCCCGATGCACGTGGTGCAACCATACCCCACAAGATTGAAGCCCAGCCGGTCCAACGACTCCTGCAACCCGGTCTTCTGCAAATACTCAGTCACAACCCTCGATCCCGGAGCCAGCGAACACTTCACCACCGGATCGACCTTCAACCCCTTCTCCACTGCCTTACGAGCCAGCAAACCCGCCGCCAGCATCACGGAAGGGTTGGACGTGTTCGTGCAACTCGTGATCGCCGCAATCACCACACTCCCGTCACCCAGCTCGCTGTTGAATTTCTCCCCGCTCACCGCCACCCGCTTGCCCAACGCATCAGCACCCTTGCCAAATCCACCCTCAGCCACCGGACGCGGCAACGCCTCCACAAAAGTCTCCTTCACCTTCCCCAAATCAATCCGGTCCTGCGGACGCCGGGGCCCCGCCAAACTCGGACGCACCGCCCCCAAATCCAGCTCCACAACCTGCGAGTAATCCACATCCCCCTCCTTCGGCATCCCAAACAATCCCTGCGCCCGATAGTAGTTCTCATACGTCTTGCACAACTCCTCGCTGCGCCCCGTCGCCCGCATGAAACTCACGGTCGCCTCGTCAATCGGGAAGAAACCCATCGTCGCCCCATACTCCGGCGCCATGTTCGCAATGGTCGCCCGATCCACCAACGGAAGCGCCGCCGCCCCCGGCCCAAAAAACTCCACAAACTTGCCCACCACCTTCGCCTTGCGCAGCATCTCCGTCACGGTCAACGCCACGTCCGTCGCCGTCACGCCCTCCCCAATGCTCCCCGTCACATGCACGCCCACCACGTCCGGCGTCAGAAAATACACCGGCTGCCCCAACATCCCCGCCTCCGCCTCAATACCACCCACACCCCAACCCACAATCCCCAAACCGTTGATCATCGTAGTGTGCGAATCCGTCCCCACCAGGGTGTCCGGATAAAACACCCCGCGCGTATCCTTCAAAACCCCCTTCGCCAAATACTCCAAATTCACCTGGTGAATAATCCCAATCCCCGGAGGAATCACCTTGAAGGTCTCAAACGCCTGCATCCCCCACTTCAAAAACTCATACCGCTCCCGGTTCCGCTGAAACTCCATCCGCAAATTCTGCTGCATGGAATCCGCACCCCCCGCATGGTCCACCTGCACGGAATGATCCACCACCAAATCCACCGGCACCAAGGGCTCCACCACCTTCGGATCTTTCCCCGCCCGCGCCACCGCCGACCGCATCGCCGCCAAATCCACCAGCAACGGCACCCCCGTAAAGTCCTGTAAAACAATCCGCGCCACCACAAACGGAATCTCCTCCACCCGCTCCGCATTGGGCTTCCAGCCCGCCAACGACTTCACACTCTCCTCGGAAACCCGCTTCCCATCCACATTCCGCAACACCGACTCCAGCACCAGCCGGATCGATACCGGCAAACGCGAAATCCCAGCCACCCCGGCCTTCTCCAGCGCCGGTAGCGAATACATCAACCCCTTGCTCCCGTTCCCCGTCTCAAACTCCTGCAGCGTGCCGTGCAAATTGTGCGGTGTATTCATGCTTCTTTATCCGTGTTTTCCGCCTCCGCTGAGGCGATCTATCCATCTGTTGTCCGACCCGGACGGTTCGCTTCCAAACGCCCGAAACGGAGCACCTTGAAGACCGCCCACCACCCTGTCAAGCGGCGCCATCCCAATGCTGTTCTGGTCTCACCACGCTAAGCATTTGGCGCCTAGCAGGCTATACAGAATATTGGCCTGTTTTTGGGCCTTACAGGCGATTTTCGGGCCCGAAAAGCTGACATAATCCTATCGTGGTCGGACCACGGCAACTTACTGCAGCAGAGTTCCTTAACCCTCCCAACACCCCCTTATAATGGCCTATGGGCCGCTTTTTGCCCTCATTTTGCGGTCCATAGCGAACAATCGGAGTGGCAAAGCGGTGGATGCCTGTTTCCGGGGCAAAAAGAGCCCCATACAACCCAAAGCCCGCTACTAAAACAAGATAACCTGCGCGCTGACAGGAGGTTATCGTGGTCCGAGGAAGACTTTCAGATTGCACGTCGCTCCGCGTTCAAAACGGCCTTGTGGGCGGACGAAAACATTCTCGTCACTCGTTCTGCCCTGAGCCACACCCTGAGGAGTATTGCCTACCTCAGAACCATTCGTCACATTCACCGCTGTGTCTGACCTATCCGAAAAACGTGTCGTACTCGGAATGTCCGGCGGTGTGGACTCCTCCGCTGCTGCTGCCCTGCTCCTGGAGCAGGGTTTCGAAGTCATTGGCATCACTCTCAAACTCTGGCCGCAGGACTGCATGTCCCGCGCCGAGGACAAATGCTGCGGCCCACAGGCCGTTTCCGATGCCCGCTCTGTCTGCCATCGGCTCGGCATCCCCTTCTACCTGGTTGATGAATCCGGCGACTTCCAGTCCAAGGTCATCGGTTACTTCGCTGAGGAATACCGCGCCGGCCGCACTCCCAACCCCTGCGTCATGTGCAACCAGCACCTCAAGTTCGGCACCCTCGCCCAACGTGCCCGCCAGCTCGGCGCCAAATGGGTCGCCACCGGACACTATGCCCGACTCGAACACACCCCCGATCGCACCCTACTCAGACGCGGCCTCGACCCCGCCAAGGACCAAAGCTATTTCCTCTTCTCCCTCCGTCAGGACCAACTCCGCAACCTCCTCTTCCCCCTCGGCGAACTCTCCAAGTCCGGCACCCGCAACGTCGCCCGCGAAGCCAGCCTCAAAACCGCCGACAAAGAGGAAAGCATGGAAATCTGCTTCGTCCCCGATAACGACTACGGCGGGTTCCTCAAAAAGTCCGGTCTCGTCCAAAGCCATCAGGGCGACATCGTCGATCAATCCGGCAAAGTCCTCGGCCAACATGAAGGCATCGAGTTCTTCACCATCGGCCAACGCCGCGGCCTCCGCATCTCTTCTCCCCACCCGCTCTACGTCATCTCGCTCGACGCCAAAACCAACCGTGTCGTGGTCGGTGAGGACACAGCCCTCCTCTGCAAAGAATTCATGGTGGATCGCACTAACTGGATTCCCTGGGACAACCCGGCTGAAACTATCGAAGCCACGGCCAAAATTCGCTACAACCACCCGGGCACTCCCGCCACCATCACTCCCCAGCCCAACGGTTCCGCCCACGTAAAACTCCACTCCCCCCAACGCGCCGTCACCCCCGGCCAAGCCTGCGTAATCTACCAGGACGACCTCGTCGTCGGCGGCGGATGGATCCGCCAACCCCTCCCCTATTCCCCCAAAGACTAAACCCCACCCCGTCCATGAAGACCACCCGCCGCCACACCACCGTCCTCGTCACGGCTCCCGACATCAAAACCGCCCGCAACCTCGCACAAGCATCGCTCTCGCAACGCCTCGTCGCCTGCGCCAATATCCTCCCAAAAATTGAGTCCCACTATTGGTGGCAGGGCAAACTCGAACAAAGCAACGAGGTGCTGGTCATCTTCAAGACCACCAAGACTCTCCTGCCCCGGCTCGCCGAGTGCATTCGCGCCAATCATCCCTACGATACACCGGAGATCATCGCCCTCCCCATCCAAGCCGGTAGCAGCCGCTACCTCGCGTGGATTGACGACTCCACCCAACCCCCTGCCGATCCATGAAAACACCACGGCTCCCACTCTCCCTTGTCGTTTCCTCCCTCCTCGCCCTGCCCGCCCTCACTAGCCCCCCGCCTCTACCCTCCTTCGATCTCACTGAACCCGCCATCGCCCGCCACTGGATACCACTTCACGACCTCAGCCAACCCCAAGGCACCCCCGAAGGACTGGAGTTCACAATCACCGGACAGGACCCCTACCTCGCCGGTCCCCCAGCCGACTACCCCGGCGACATACCACTCTGGCTGCACCTCCGCCTCTGGTCAGATCAGGACGGCACCGGCCAGGTCTTCTACTACCAGGATGCCCCCTCAGAGAAAGCTTCAGTCCGCTTCGATGTCACCGGCCAGTCGTGGCAGGACATTAGCGCACCGCTCCCCCCGCTCCAGCCCGGGACCCGGCTCCGACTCGATCCACCCGGCACCACCGGACGCTTCATCCTCCAACAAGTCAGCTTCAGCACCAGATCCACCCCTCCCACACCCAACTGGCCCCGACCAGCCTCACCCAATCCCAAAGAGCTCTCGCTAAGCCTCTCCAGCGGCTCACTCAACCTTCACCACCACCCCACGCAACTCGGCAGCTTCACTCTCCAAATCAACCATACCCCGTTCGCCAGCGGTTATCCCCAAGCCCTCATCGGTTACGAATTGAACGACATCCCACGCTGGTTCTCCCTCACCAACGGCACCTGCTCGTCTACCCCAACCGCACCCAACCAGCTCCAGCTCACCTGGACCGCCATCGACCCCGATGGCGCTCGCTGGACCTGGAAGCAGTCCTGGTCCACCGCACCCGATTCTACCCTCCAGTTCTCCTCCGCTCTCTCGGTGGATTCCGATCGCAATCTCCTTTTCTTCCCCTCCCTCATTCTCCTCCCCGGCCTAGACTCCTTCAGCACGAATAAACATCAGGCACTCCTTCCCGGACTCGAATACCTCGCCAATGAACCCAGCAGCTCGGAAGCAGATGTCCGCGGCGGCGGCGCCCAGCGGCTCGTCCCCAATACCCTCAAGCTGACCGCCCCCTTCGTCGCCCTTGAATACGACGACCATTACCTCGGCCTTGCCTGGTCTCCCCAGAATCACCTCGCCCCCGTGTTCGATTCTCCCGATCGCCAGTTCCATTCCTCAGCCCACCTACTCGGCCTCATCTCACCCGGATCGGACGGCTACAACCGCGACGAAGCCTCCCTCCTCCCCTACCGAAGCCTCCCCCTTCCCGCCCAACAGCCACTCACTCTCAATGCCTCTATCTTTGCCGGGAAAGGCCAAGCCGTCACCGCGGCGGTCCAACATTACGTCCGACTCCATGGCCTGCCCCAACTCCCCCCACTGCCATCTACGTCCACAAGCTACCTTGAGCTCGCCGCCCACGGCTGGCTCCACTCCGATATCCGCCAGCAAAACCTCTACCGCCACGCCGCCTGGCCCGGATTCAACCCCGCACCCGCCGCCGATGCTGCTCTCTACATGGACTGGCTCGCCACTCACCTGCCCGACTCGCACCTCTCCCCGGAACTCACCCGCGCAGCCCGCAACGCCCTGTCCGCCATCCCTCCACACCAACTCAACGCCGCCGCCGTCGGACACATCACCTACCCCGCCCCCGAACTCCTCTACGGCAACCCCACCAACGCCATCCAGCTCGCCGACGCCAAAGCACAAACTCTCCTCCGCCAACTCAGTGCACCGGGAACCCAACTCTACTCCGCCCGCCCCGGACACCCCGACTACGCCTCCACCCACTGGGAACGCGAAGCCAATGGCCTCGCCGGCGCCTCAATCGCCCAACTCCTCGAAAATGCCGCCCTCTCAGGAAACCCCCAACTCCAAAACGCCGCCCTCAACCACCTCTACGCCCTGTTGAAAAAGTTCCACAACACCGTCCCCCGCGGAGCCCAAACCTGGGAAATCCCCCTCCACACACCCGATATCCTCGCCTCGGCCCACCTCACCAAAGCCTGCATTCTCGGCTACCAGCTAACCGATGACCCCAGCCTGCTCGCCGCCGCCGAATACTGGGCCTGGACCGGTGTCCCCTTCGTCTACCTCCACCCCCCCACCCCAAAACCCGTCGGCACCTACAACACCATCGCCGTGCTCGGCGCCACCGCCTGGACCGCCCCGGTCTGGTTCGGCCAACCGGTCCAATGGTGCGGACTCGTCTATGCTGAATCCCTCCGCCAACTCGCCCGATTCCAACCCGACCGTCCCTGGCTACAAGTCGCCAACGGAATCACCCTCGCCGGAATTCAGCACACCTGGAACACCTCCGATCCCCAACGCCAGGGCCTTCTGCCAGACTTCTTCCTCCTCAAAGCCCAACGCCGCGACGGCCCCGCCATCAACCCCGCCACGGTCCAATCCCAAGCCATCCAAACCCTCGGATATCCGCCGGTTTACGAATTCACCCAAACCCACGGCGGACTCCAAATCCATGCCCCGGGAAAGCTGCAGGTCATCGAGGAAACTCCAACCTCGCTCCAGCTCAAGTTCAACGGATGGCACCAGCCCGGCAGCTGGATCATCCTCCACAACTGCCCGCCATACTCCAACATCGACACCACCCCCGCCCTCCCGCCCCCCCGCCCCCGGCGGCCTGCTCCAGGAAGCCGCGTTGCACGTCCTGGTGGAACTCCAATCCAGCACGCTCGAGGTAGTCGCGGCCGCGACC
>JBMTVN010000146.1:0-9707 GCA_049451415.1 Limisphaerales bacterium
GGTTTGGACGCGGGTGGGGGCGGCGATGGGGCTGGCGTTTGGGAGATGGGGGCTATTTGGGGTGAAGTGGAGGTCGGGTTGTTGGGTGAGGCGGGTCTGGAGGTTTTCGGAGGAGGTCCACCAGTGGATGGCCGCGGTTGGGGTGGCTGGAGTATTTGACTGGGTGGCTGGGGTTGCGTCCGGTTTGCTACTGGTGCAGCTGGTGGCCAGCAGGCAGAGGAGGAGGCAGGTTTTAGACAGGGTGCTCAGGCTTTGGGTCATGGGGTATGGGGGGGTAAGAATAGGTTTCAGAATTTCAGTTTTGCGAGGGCATTCTCGACCCAGTCCGGGGTGATGTTTCGTTCGTCGATGACGGTGTACCAGAGGTCGGTCCGTTGTTTGACGTAATGCTGGAGATTGAGGAGCGATGCGGTGAGGTCGTTCCGGTTGATGTTCATGTCCGCTGGCTGGTAGCGCAGGCCGACAGCATCCATGAATTGGACGGCATCGGCGTGGTTGTGTCCCTGGAGTTGGCTGAGGATGTGTATGCCGAGGCCAACGATCCAGCCGTGGATGAAGGGTCGTCCAAGGCGTTCTTCGAGTTCGTAGAAGAGGTAGTGCTCACTGCCTTCTTCTACTCGGTAATGTCCGGCTGGAAGGCAGATCGTGTTGACCTGCATATAGCCTTCTACTATGGCGCGAAGACCATCGTCGGTGCAGGCGCGTATACTGTCTGCTTGCGACATGATATTTTGGAGGATACGGCGGGCCTTCGAGATGTCATTGGCTTGGAAGGGATATTCACTTTGGCCGGCTTTTTCTGCGAGTTCCCAATCGAAACAGGCGGTTTGGATGGAGAGGAGGTCACCTACTCCGGCGATATTGAGATCGGGTGGTGCGGTGCGGATCAGGTCATAATCGATGATGAGAGGGTCGGGGCTGGTTTGGCCGATATATTCGACCCGGTGTTCGCGACGGACTCCTGCGGCTGGTGTGACGAAGGCATCGACGCTGAGGATGGTGGGAACGCTGACGAGGCGGACGTTGCGTTTCCATGCGATATATTTTCCGAGGTCAATTGCCTGACCGCCGCCTATGGCGACGACCGTATCGATTTCTGGGACAGTGGAGAGTTGGCGTTCGAGGGTTTCGACCTCCATATTTTCGACGAGGAGCACGGCTTGGGGTTTTTGGGAGAGGCGTGGTTTAGCCAGCTGCCATGGCACGTCCATGGTAGTCACGAGGAACCGGCCTAGTTCGGGGCCGAGTTCACGGAGGGCTCCAGCACCGAACAGTGCAGAGCGGACATTGGTATTGCCTTCGATCATGTGTTGTTGATGTTGTTTATTCGGTTAACTGGGGGGCCGGCTTCGCCCCGCAGGAGGCGTGGTCTGACGAACAGGGCGTAGAGGATTATACCCAGGGCGATACCTGCGGTTGTTGAGATGGCGGGTAGATGTTGGGTGCGTATGCCGGCTATGGGAGTTGCGGGTATTGTGAGAGCGGCGACTACCCCGAGCACCCAGAGGAGTGCGGTCCAACCGATCCAAGTGCGTGCTTGGCCGAGCCGGAAGCCGTTGGAGGAGGGGGCAGGGCGGGAACGGAGTGCGGCGAGGATGATGCCAGCATAGCCGAGGTATCCAGCGACGGCTGATATCAGAGTGATGACATCGAGTGTTGGGAGTATGAGGACGACGGTGGATGAGACGGCCCAGATGAAGAGGATGGCATTTCTGGGGGTATGGTGACCTTTGGCTACGAAGGCGAGCCATTTGGATGCTGGCAGCATGCGATCGCGGGCGAGGGAGAAGAGAAGACGACTCGTTGCAGCCATGCTGGCGAGGCCGCAGGCAAAGACGGAGATTCCGATGATGATGCGGACGGGGCTGATCCAGCCTGCTCCGAGGGCTTCGGCGAGGGTGGACATGAGGGGGTCGGCTGTGTTTTGAGTCGCAGGCAGGTCTTTAACGGCGAGGAGGATACCGCTGAGCAGCAGGAAGCCGGCGATTCCGGAGCCGAGGAGGGATAGGAGGATTGTTCGTGGGACTATCTGGCGTGGTTGGCGGGTTTCTTCGGCGAGGTCTGCGGCGGCTTCGAAGCCAGTCAGGCACCAGGCACCGACCAGGAGGGAGAGAGCCCATGCGCCTAAGCCGGCTGGTGAGCCGGTAGAGGCATTGGAGGAATTGATGAGTATTGAGGTTGGGGCGTCGCGCTGGAGTGCGAGCAGGATGAGGACGAAACTCAGAACGAAGACACTGATCAGCTCTGTCCAGACGCCGGTATTATTGACATGGGAAGCGAGGCGGATACCGAAGAGGTGGACGAGTGCGGTGAGGGCGATGACGGCTAGGGTTAGGGCGGTGATTGCCGGGGGGGAGGCCCAGGCACCCCCTATCCAGTTTCCGGTTTGGGCGGCGAGGGTTGCGCAGACGCCGGGGAAGCCGGTGAGGAATTGGAGTGTGAGCAACCAGCCTACGAAGAACCCGAAGTGTGGGTTTACCAGACGGCTGGTCCACTGGTAGCCATAGCCTGAGAGAGGCATACGGGTTGCGAGTTCGGCGAGCAGCAGGGCGACGAGCATTTGTCCGGCGAGGACGATTAACCACGACCAGACGATTGAGCCGCCGACCTGTCGCAAGCCGTGACCGAAGTTGGCGGAGATGCCGGTGAAGACGGAGATGAGGGAAAAGGCGACTGCGAAGCTGGAGAAGCTCCCCATCGTGCGGCGAAGCTGCTGCGCATAGCCGAACTGCTGCAATTCAGCTGTATCACGGTCTTTAGTGGGTGCGGGGGCCAGTGGTGGTTTGGCTGTGCTCATTGGTCAAGTGGCTTGGGCGGGTTGACTAGTCTCCGTGGTTTGCGGGCTGGGCGATGTCTGAGTCGAAGCGGCGCAGACCGCGGGCGCCATTTTGGGCATAGACCTCGATGCCCCACTTGAAGCCTTCCTTGTGGTGGTTATCGATTTGGGGATTGGGAGTGTAAAGGCCTGTGGAATGATTGGGGAACTGTCCGGCATCCGTGAAGCGGATCCCGTCCACCGACCATTTTATTTTGGGGGATATGGCGCCGCAGATGGCTGCTACTCCGTTTTGGTGGAGCCAGGCGGAGAAGGCGTGGCCGGCGAACAGGGGATTGGCTGGGTGTTTGGTGTAGGGGCCGGTGATGGTGTCGGATGTTGCGACGCCGATATGGGTTTCCCGGCTGTTTTCCTGGTCACGCCGACTTTTAAAGTAGAGCCACCATTTTCCGTTCCGGAACAGAACATTTGAGTCTCCGAGCATGCCTGAGTCCCACGCTTCTGGGTTGGGGTTTTGGCGGAGGATGGGGTTGTTGTTGAGTCGGTGCCAGGGGCCGGCGGGGTGATGTGCGGTGGCGCAACCCAAATGGCGTGTGGCCAGGTTTCCGTCCCGGAAACCGGTGTAGAAGAGATAGAAGCGGCCTCCTTCGTTCACGCAGTATGGGGCAAGGGCTCCGCTTTCGTCCCAATGACCAGGGCTTCCTCGACCCAAGACTTCCTCTCCATCGATCCAAACGTAGCCATCGGGCGATGAGGCAACGGATACGGAGACTTCGGCATGATTACCTATGTTGCGGGTATAGAAGAGCCAATAGAGGTCGTCGTGGGAAATGATGTTTGAGGGGTCGTGGCGATCGAATTCTGGCACTGGGCGGAAGGCGTCGATGGCAGTGATCTTTTTATGCGTATGAATCAGGTCGCTCGGGGGTGTTGTCAGGGCGGGATTGGGGACGGTGACTGAGGCTGTTTGGGATGGCTGGTTTTGGGCGGTGATTGTAGTGGAAGTGACGGTCGAGGACAGCAGTAGGAGAGCGAGGGTTGTGGCGAGATTTGAGGGAGGGTTGCCCGGGGGGAGAGCCTGGCTGCTGCACCCCTCGGATAGTTCTTCGATGAGCCTTGTCCCGGATTTGGAAGGGTAACTCAGGTGCCACATGTTTTATAACGGCGCGTTTCTGGGGTTATTCCGGCTGGGAGAATAAAAGGGTTCTTAGAGGGGGGAGTTTCAAGTGGAAACATTGCCCTGATTTTGCCGTGTAGCCTGGGGGTGAAGCTGACGGTGGTGGTGGTTTCTTTTGGTTGTCAAAGGGGGGATGACCCCCCTACTTTGGCGAATCAGCCCGGTCCTGACCTGATGGGTCTTTTGCGTAATGACGATGGCACCTTTATTTCGAGGCATGGAGATGTGGAAGTGTGTGAGGGTTTTGGTTTTCGGGTTGGTGTGTTTGGGTGGGGTGGAGGCAGCGGGGACAGATTCCTCCGGCATTGAGTTTTTCGAGTCGCGGATTCGACCGGTGCTGGTTCAGGACTGTTATGATTGTCACAGCACGGCCACGAAGCAGAAGGGTGGGTTGAATCTGGATCATCGGTTGGGTTGGCAGGCGGGAGGTGACAGTGGGCCGGTGATTGTGCCGGGGCATCCGGAGGAGAGTTTATTGATCCGGTCGATTCGCCATGAGGAACCGGATCTACAGATGCCGAAGTCCGGGGCGAAGCTGGATGATGCGATTTTGGAAGATTTTGCGGAGTGGGTGAGGATGGGGGCGCCTGATCCCCGGGACGAACCGCCATCGGCTGAGCAGGTTGCGGCGGATCGGGATTGGGGGGCGGTGATGGAGCGGCGCAAGAAGTGGTGGAGTTTCCAGCCGATTACGCGGCCGGAGGTGCCGGCGGGGGAGTGGTCGGACCATGTGGTGGACCGGTTTATTGAGGCGGGGTGGCAGGAGCGGGGGTTGAGGCCGGTTGGAGCGGCCGGGCCGGGGGTGTTGGTGCGTCGGCTTTTTCTGACCTTGATTGGGCTGCCGCCGACGCCGGAGCAGGTGGAGAAATTTGAGGCTGCGTATGCCGCCGATACGGAGGGTGCGGTGGGACGTCTGGTGGATGCGTTGTTGGCGAGTCCGCATTTTGGGGAGCGTTGGGCGCGGCATTGGATGGATTGGATCCGGTATGCGGAATCGCATGGCTCGGAGGGGGATCCTGCGATTGTAAATGCGCATCTTTATCGGGATTACCTGATTCGGGCGTTGAACGAGGATGTGCCGTATGACCAGTTGGTGCGTGAGCACATTGCGGGGGATTTACTGGAGACGCCACGCATCAACGAGGAGCTGGGCATTCAGGAATCGCTGGTTGGCACGGCGCACTGGAGGATGGTGTTTCACGGTTTTGCGCCGACGGATGCGCTGGACGAGCGAGTGCGGTTTACCGATGACCAGATCAACGTGTTCTCCAAGGCGTTCCTCGGGTTGACGGTTTCGTGTGCGCGCTGTCACAACCACAAGTTTGATGCGATCAGCCAGGAGGACTACTACGCGTTGGCTGGGATTTTGGGGTCTACCCGTCCTTCGCGTCGGGCCATTGATGTGGAGGAGTGTCAGGCCGGGGCTGGGGAGGCGATGGTTGAGATTGGGGGGGAGGTTCGAGCTGTGGTTGCGGGTGAGTGGCTTCGGCAGCTTGCGGGGTTGCGGGAGCGTTTGATTGAGCCGGAGGTGCTGGGTGTGGCGGCGGGTTCCGGGTCGCATCTTTTGTATCCCTTGTGGTTTTTGGCTGAGGCAGAGGATGCGGAGGCGGCCCTGGCTCGTTTGAGGGCGGGTTGGGAGGCGGACGATGCGGCGTGGCAGGGGCATTTGGAGCATGAGTATGGGCTGCGGTGGAATTTGGCCGGGGAGGGTGATTACCGGCTGTGGTTTCGGGAGGGTGCGGGGTTGGGTTCGGTTCCCGTGCGCGCGGGTGCGTTCAGCGTGAGTCCGGAGGGGGAGCAGGTGATTAGCGGCATCTTTCCGGGTGGCGTGTATACCCATCTGCGATCCACCAAGCAGGGAGGGCTGCTGACGTCGCCGGATTTTCAGTTGGAGGGTGATTATGAGTTGTGGTTGCGGGTTCGGGGTGATGGGGGGGCGATGGCGCGGTATGTGGTCCAGAACTATCCGAGGGACGGCACGGTGTATCCGGTACATCGCATGGGGAGTGATGAGGCTGGCTGGCACTGGAAGCAGTTTGACCTGGCGTATTGGCGGGGGGACGACGTTCACATTGAGCTGGCTACGGCAGCGGATGCGCCGTTGCTGGCTTCGGGTGAGGCGAGGTCATGGTTTGGTATTCGTGAGGCGGTGTTGGTTGAGAAGGGGACGATGACACCTCCGCGTGAGCCACGTCGGTATCTTGCTCCGGTTTTGGGGAGGGCGGGGTCGGTGCATTCGCTGGGGGAGATGGTGGAGGTTTATATCCGTGCGATTGAGTTGGCGATTCGGGCGTGGCAATCCGACAGCCTGAGTGATGACGAGGCGGAGCTGCTGGAAGAGTGTCGTCGGTTGGGTTTGTTGCCGAACCGGCTGGATCGTTTGGCCGGTGCGGGTGAGTTGATGGGGCGATATCGGGAGCTTGAGGGGGGGATTCCGGTTGCGCAGCGGGTTCCGGCTTTGGCGGAGTGGCGGGGACGGGACCAGGCCTTGTATGACCGGGGCAATCACAAGGTTCCGCTGGATCGGGTGCCCCGGCGTTTCCTGGAGGCGATTGATGCGTCGCCTTACCAGACTGAGTGGAGTGGCCGGCGTGAGCTGGCGGAGGATGTGTTGCGGGAGGACAACCCGTTTACGCGCCGGGTGATCGTCAATCGTGTATGGCATCATTTGTTTGGCCGGGGGATTGTGGCGACGCCGGATAACGTGGGTCGGTTGGGGGCGTTGCCGACTCATCCGGCATTGCTGGATCATCTGGCGAGCTATTTTAGTGAGGAGGCGGGTTGGTCGTTGAAGGCGCTGATCCGGCATGTGGTGTCCAGCAGGACATGGCAACTGGGCAGTGTTCCTTCGGCTGAGGCAGAGCAGTTGGATCCGGAGAACGAGGGGTTGTCGCATTTCAGTGTACGGCGTTTGGAGGCGGAGGCCATTCGGGATTCCGTATTGCAGGCATCGGGACGGCTGGAGCCTGCGATGTATGGGAGGGCGGTGGATGGCAGGCAGCCACGGCGTTCCGTGTATGTGAACGTGATCCGGAATCGGCCGGATCCGTTCCTGGCGGTGTTTGATGCGCCTCTTCCGTTTTCGGCCCAGGGCAGGCGGAGTGTGACGACAGTGCCTGCGCAATCATTGGCGATGATGAACGGGGAGTTTGTGCTGGAGAGCGCCCGGGCTTGGGGCGGGGCGCTGTCGAGGTGGTCGCAGGAGGTGGGTCGGTCCGAGGTGATTGACTCCGTTTGGCGGGCGGCATTTGCGCGGCATCCTTCGTCTCAGGAGACGGAGCAGGTGTTGGCCTTCATGGACAGCCAGCTTGCGGCTTATGAGGAGGTGGTGCGGGCACTGGAGAGGGAGCGTGGCGAGATGGTGGAGGTCGAGTTGAAGCTGGAGAGATTGCTGGAGCTGGGGCGTTCACGGGTTGGGACTGGACGTGAGGCCGGGCTGGTGGACGGAGCTTTTCTGAAGCCGGTTTCGCAGTGGTTATTTGAGTTGGATGGGGGGGATTCCGTGGGGTCGCTGGATCTGACGTTGCGAGGGGGTGCGCGGGTGGAGGATGGGGCGTTGGTCTTGGGTGGGGGTGACTCGTTTGCGGTGAGTTCGAGCATTCAGCAGGATCTTCGGGCGAAGAGCATGGAGGTCTGGGTTCAGTTGGCGGACTACGAGCAGCGCGGTGGCGGGGCGATGTCGATCCAGACGCTGGACGGGGCCGTATTTGATGCGGTGGTTTTTGGGGAGCAGGAAGCCCGGCGCTGGATGGCGGGCAGTGATGTTTTCCGGAGAACGCAGAGCTTTGCCGGGCCGGCTGAGGAGGATGCGGTGGAGGCGCCGGTTCATATCGTGATCACGTATGGTGCCGATGGTGAGGTGACGGCTTATCGGAACGGGGAGGTTTATGGCCGGGCTTACCGGGTGGGGTCGCCGGTGAGCTTCAAGCGGGGAGAAGCGGAGCTGCTCTTTGGTCTGCGGCATGGTGGGGCGTCGGCGGGGCGGTTGTTGTCGGGCCGGATTCACGAGGCACGGCTGTATGATCGGGTGTTGAGTGCGGAGGAGGTGTTGGCGGCGGCGAATCGGGATACGGGGTATGTATCGCGGTCGAGTTTGCTGGGGGCGCTGTCGGCGGAGGAGCGGCAGGAGTGGGATGAGGGGGTGAGCCGGCGTGAGAGGTTGGGCGAGAGCATTCGAGAGCTGGAGGCGGGGGTCGGGGGTGAGGCGGCTGAGGAGGTATGGAATGATCTGGCCCTGGCGATTTTTAACATGAAGGAGTTCATCTATGTCCGGTGATCTTTACCGGTATTCGAGGCGTCGGATGCTGGAGAAGTGTTCGAGTGGTTTTGGCATGCTGGCGTTGGCTGGCCTGATGAGTCAGGGGAAATCGGGTCTGTTGGCGGGGCCGGAGCGGCATCGGGCATTGATCCGTCCCCAGAAGGCCCGGAGTGTAATCCTGTGCTACATGTCGGGTGGGATTTCGCATTTGGACTCGTTTGATCCGAAGCCCCGCCTGAGGGATGAAGCGGGGAAGCCGATGCCGTTGAAGGTGGAGCGCACGCAGTTCAACAACAACGGTACGATATTGCCGTCGCCATTTGAGTTTCGCCAATACGGCCAGAGTGGCCTGGCGGTGAGCAGCATCTTTCCGCATATCGCGGAGTGTGCGGATGACCTGGCGGTCATCCGGTCGATGACCACGGCGGTGAACGAGCATGCCCAGGGCAATTTTGCGATGCACACGGGCTTTCCGTTTCTCGGTCATCCGAGTGCCGGTGCATGGATCAGTTACGGTTTGGGGTCGGCGAACGAGAACCTGCCCAGTTACGTTACGCTGGAGAGCGGTCATGCGATCCCGCCCCATGGCGGTGCGGGGCTGTATAGCAGCGGTTTTCTTCCAGCCCAGCATCAGGCGTCGATTCTGCAGGCCGATGGCGCGGTGGCTGTGGATAACATCAGGCCGAGCCAGGCGATGGGCCTGCAGCGTTCGCGGCTGGATTTTGTGCGCCGGATTGATCGCGGCTTCAACACCAGCATTCAGGGTCATGGGGATGTTGAGGCGGCGATTGCGAATTACGAGACGGCTTATCGCATGCAGACATCGGTTCCCGAGATTTGCGATATCAGCAATGAGTCCGCCGCCACGCGCCAGCTCTACGGGCTGGATGATCCGCACCCGGAGAAGGCAGCGTATGCACGGCAGGCGCTGCTGGCCCGTCGCCTCGTGGAGCAGGGCGTGCGATTCATTGAGCTCTCGTGCCTAACCGAGAACATTGGTGCAGGCGGCGCAGCGAATCCATGGGACCAGCACGGCGACCTCGAGAAAGGTCATCGGGCAATGGCTTATCAGGTGGACCAACCCATCGCCGGACTCATCAAGGACCTGAAGAGCCGCGGATTGCTGGATCAAACGCTGATCATCTTTACCGGTGAATTCGGTCGCACGCCCTTCTCCCAGGGATCGAATGGACGGGATCATAATCCCTATGGCTTCAGCCTCTGGCTCGCGGGAGGCGGCGTGCAGGGCGGAGTCGTGCGGGGCGCGACCGACGACTACGGGTACCATGTCGTCGATCAGCCGACGACGATCTACGATCTTTGGGCCACGGTTCTGCATCAGCTGGGTTTGGACCATGAGTTGCTCACTTACCGCTACGCCGGGCGTGATGTCCGCCTGACGGATGTGCACGGGAATGTGCTGCACGACCTGGTGGGGAGCGTATAGAGATTTGCGCTGGGCGCAAATCCCAGTACCCGCCTCCCGGCGGGTCGGT
>JBMTVN010000147.1:0-9691 GCA_049451415.1 Limisphaerales bacterium
TGGTTGGGAAGGCGCAGGTAGTAGATGAGGTCGCGGATCTCCTGTTCCTTGAGGGGGTCGAGCAGGCCTTCCGGCATCATGGAGAGCTGGCTTTGGTATTGGTCCTCGATGTCCTCGCGTGGCAGCACCAGCGTTTCATTGGCGGTGGCGAGAGTGATTGTTGTGCCGTCCTGGTTCTTGATGATGCCGGTCAGGCTGCGGCCGTCCTTCATTTCCACCTCGACGGCGCGGTATTCGTTGGGGATGACGGCGTTGGGGTCGACCACGGTTTCGAGGAGATAATCGAGGTCGCCGCGGTTGGAGCCGGTGATGTCGGGGCCGACCTTGCCTCCGACGCCGTAGAGCGTGTGGCATTGAAAGCAGACGTTGTTGTAGACCACGCGGCCACGGGAGGCATTGCCGGGGGCGGAGCCGCCGGCGTAGTAGACGTTTTTGAAGTGTTGAATCTGCTGCTTCTTGTCTTCGGGCGTATCACGGAACGTGCCGTAGACCCGGGTCAGGCTTTCCTCGATCGTTTCGTCCTTCAGGTTGCGGAGTTGGCGGAGCAGGTCGGCGGTGAGGGTTTCCTTGGGAATCGTGTTGTCCTCGATGGCGACCATGAACGCGCGTGCGTATTCGGGACGCGAGGTGAGCGTGCTGGCGGCGTCGCGTTTCTCATTGGCGTTGAGTTTCGGGTAGGCGGTGAGGATGACTTCGGGGGTATTGGGATTATTGAACGCTGCGAGGCCACGGATGGCGTTTCCGCTCATGGTGGGATCGGTGACGAGAGACTGCAGCAGGGCGGGGAGTTCAGGGTCTTTGTAAGAGGATAGGGCGCGCAGAGCCTCGTTGCGTTCTCCGGCGGGAGCGTGGTTGCTGGTCAGGGTAGAGCGCAGGGTAGACAGGGCAGTTTCGCTGCCGAAGCGCAGGCCCAGCGTGAGGGCGAGCATGCGGGTCTCGCCTTGGGGGCTTTTGCCGAGAGCGGATTCCACTGCGGCCCAGCCTTCGGGCATGGCAACTCGGGCCCGGCCTTCCATGGCCTGGCTCATGCCGCGCAGGATGTCGAGTTGCAGTTGGTTGTTGTCCGTGTTGCCAAGGACCTTGACGAGGTTGGATAAGGCATTGGCCTGCGCGGGCGGAGTGGAGAACAGCAGGCTGGCGGTGAGGGCGAGCAGGAACAGGGGGCGCGACTTCATGGTTGATGGAAGCTTGGGTGTTGCAGGTTATGTTGCGGGTTAGCGGTTGCTGGCCAGGCTTTCGGTGGTGATGCGGCGGGCGATGAACTGGCGCAGCTGGGCGATTTGGCAGGTGTCCAGTAGCTCCATGCCAGCTGCCGTGCTCGTGCCAACGACCGGTTCCATGGCATACCAGTACATCAGAGGCAGATTGTGATCCTGGGCATCTTCACCGTGGGCGACCAGGGCTTGGATGATTGGGAGCCGCACCTCAATGGGGAGCCGTTGCAGGGCGGAGGCGATGTAGAGCCGAACCAGTGGCGAGGCGTCCTCGCGGGCCATCTTGGCGAATCGAGCGAGCTGGCCCTGCGTCAGGCGCCCATCCTCGGCGGCCAATTGAATGGTCCAGGCGCGGACGGTGTCATGGGGGCTTTCCAGTGCTTGCTCGACCAGGCCCCCGAGACCGCCGGTGACGTGCAAGGTCCAAAGCGCGTTGAGCTGGGTTGGGATGTCGGTGGATTCGTGGAACATCTTGAAGAGGATGGAGCGTGCCGTATCGGAGACGAGTCCGGAGGAAGCCCGCTGTTGCAGAACCCGACGTGCGTGGCGGGATTTGAAGGCGTTGGGGTGGCTTTGCAACCGGGCGAGTGCTTCGTCGGTCATGGCCTGCAAGTCGATCCTTGTGACTGGCTGCTCGTTATAGACGAGTTTGTAGACGCGGCCGTTGCTGCGGTCGTGTCCGTCCATGCGGTTGTGGTGGCATTGGTTTTCGTCGTACCAGTCGATGATGTAGACCGAGCCATCCTGGTCGTAGAGCTGGTTGAGGGTCTGGGAGGCTTTGTCGTTGAAATTGATGAGGTTGTTGCCGTGGAGGCCGACGTAGCCGGAGCCATTGCGGACGGGGATGTCCATATTGATACGTTGGCCGTGGATGTTGCCCATGAAGGCTTTTCCGCGGTAGCCGGCGGGCCAGCTGTCGCCGAGGTAGACCATGAGTCCGGCGTGGGCGTGGCCACCGCCCAGGGAAGCGCTGCTGGCGCGGTCGTTGTCGTTCCATTGGTTGCCGGTGTAGTGGACGTGGTCGCCGTGGGTTTTGATGTCGTCGTAGATGAACGGATTGATGAATTGCGGCGCGTTGGGGGGCAGGTATTGGCTGACCCGGTGCATTTCGTCCACGGTGGCGGCGAAATGTTGTCCGCCTTGGCGCTGGTAGTGGGCGCCTTGGATGATGTGCCAGAAGTGGGGGATCACACAGGCTTCGAGAAAGGCATGGCCGTATTCATTGAAGTCGACGCCCCAGGGGTTGCTGCCACCCTCGGAGAAGACTTCGAACTCATGTCGGATGGGGTGGTAGCGCCAGACTGCGGCATCCACGCGCTGGCGTTCTTCCATGGGGGTGCCGGGTTTCCCAACGTGCGAGGGGCAGAACACGCCGTGGCAGCCGTAGAGCCAACCGTCGGGTCCCCACGCGAAGGTGTTCAGGGTTTCGTGGGTGTCCGCCTTGTAGTCCCAACCGTCGAGCAGGACTTGGGGTTTGCCGGCTGGCTGGGGTTTATCCCAGTCACTGACAGGGATGAATATCAGCTCGGGAGCGGCACCGACCCAGACTCCGCCGAAGCCGACCTCCATGCCGCTGACCAGGTTCAGCCCTTCCATGAAGACCGTGCGCTTGTCGAACAGGTGATCTCCGTTGGTATCCTCGAACACGAGGATGCTGTCTTTGCCTTCGCCCTCGGGAGCTTTGCGGGGGTAGGTGTTGCCTTCAGCCACCCAGACGCGTCCGCGGTCATCCAGGCAGAAGGCGATGGGTTGGACGAGGGCGGGTTCGGCCGCGAAGGGGTGCAGCCTGAAGCCATCCGGGAGTTCCGCCTCCTTGACGGCGTCGGCGGCGAGCAGGCCGGAGTGTTCCTGTGGGCCGGTTGATTCGTTCGTGAGACCGAGGTTTGTCCGGTGATCGTTCTGTGCGGAAACGAGTCTCTTGGGCTGCGCGTTGTTGTATTCGGTCTCCGAGACTGTTCGGGCGGTGTGCGAGTGGAAGTAAGTGCCTTTCTTGTTCCCGACCACGATCTCGGGCAGGCCGTCGCCATTGATGTCCCGGGCAATTACCTGCGTGCCGACGCCGGAGTCGGCATCAATTAGGTGTGGCACCCAATCCACACTGCCATCGAGGTGTCGCACCAGTTTGAACCAGTAGATCACTGCGGCGCCATTGGGGTCGGCATCACCGTGGGCGCCATGAGCCCAGAAACGCTTGCCGGTGACGATGTCTTTGAGGCCGTCCTGGTCCATATCGACGAGGTCCACGGCATGCAGCTGGGTGAAGACCACGCCATAAGGGCTGTCCTCGGCCTTCTCGTTCATGAACACATGCGGTTTGAACGCGATTTTTCCGCCCTCCTGCACTTGTTCATACCAGGCGAGGCCGTGTCCATGGGCGGCCAGCGAGGTGATGACGTCGTTCCGGCCATCACCGTTGACGTCGTAGGCATACATCTGGGCTCCGCCCGGACCGCTGAACTCGACCGCATGGAACTGCCAGACCGGGTCGCCTTCCAGGGATGCCGGTTGTTCCCACCAACCCTGCTTCTCCAGCAGGTCAGTTCGGCCATCGCCATTGACATCGCCATAGCCCATGCCGTGCGTGAACTGGTGGTAGTTGTTGTTGGGGGAGATGGAATGCCAGGTGAAGGGTGCGGTGGGGTTTGCGGAATCCGGAACCGCGTAGCCGAAGAAGCCTTTCGAGTTGCAGACGATCTCCGGTTTGCCGTCGCCGGTGATATCCACAAACGTCGGCGATTCGTTATCGGTCACATCCAGCGCCAGATGCCGGGCCCAGTGGCCATCCTTGCCTCGGGGATTAGCGAACCAGAAGCTCTCCTTGCCCGGAAAACCGAGGATCAGGATGTCGTCCCAGCCGTCACCGTTGAAGTCGTGGGCGTAAGCGAAGAAGTTGTCGGAGTACGTATTGTTGACTCCCAGCGCTCCTTCGAAACCCGGGATCTGCTTCTCCGTGCCGTCCCCGGTTTTCAGGGTGAAAGTGCGCGTTGCCGGATAGTATTCGTGGCGTTGCTTGAAATCCGGACCGGCATACCAATAGGGCCCCGATACAATGTCCGCCTGACCATCGCGGTTGAAGTCGCCAAAGTTTGCTCCCTCGCACCAGAAGTGTGGGTCCAGGTGAGTCTTGGTGAACTCGTGGACCCGATAGTCCGCTGCCGACAAGTTCAGGGCACACAACGATGCCGCCATCGCAACACAGGATTTCATGGTTGGGGAGTGTTGTGGGAGCAGCGCTCAAGGTCAAGGCTGGTGGCGGCCCATGGGGCGGCCGCCACCAGCCGGAGAGGGGAGAGAGTGCCGAGTGCTGATCTCGGTGCCCGCTTCCCAGCGGGTCGGCCCTTCGACAGGCTCAGTGCAGGTCCCTGTCGGTATCCGCGTCCTTGCGGCCGCGGTCTGTCGCCCGCTGGAGCGGGCTTCTGTGGATTTCGCTGCGCGAAATCCAGATGCGCCGTATTACGGCGCGTAGCTGTTCCGAAACACAGAAACTCTGAAACACCGGGAGCGAAGCGCCGCGTTGGGTCGAAGAGGGTTTTCGGACAGCTAACCTTCCACTGCCAACTGTCAACTGGTGGAGTCGGAGCTGCCGTCCAATCTGTCCAGAGGGCTGCGCACGCCGCGGCCTGGGCGGTTTAATACATGGGTATAAATCTGAGTGGTGTTGACGTCTTTGTGGCCAAGGAGTTCCTGCACGGTGCGGATGTCATAGCCTTGTTCCAACAGGTGGGTGGCAAAACTGTGCCGCAGTGAGTGACAGGAGGCAGGCTTGCAGATCCCAGCCCTCCGAAATGCGGCTTTCAGGGCCTGCTGAATCCCCCTCTCGCTGGCATGATGCCGTCGAACTGCGCCCGACCTTGGGTCCACAGATAGGCGTCCGGATGGGAATACCCATTGCCAGCCCCATTCTTTCGCGGCATTTGGCCATTTGCGGGACAGCCCGAGAGGCATATAGACCTCGCCGAATCCTTGGGCCAGATCGTTTGCGTGCTGGCCCTTCAGCCCGTTCAGATGTCTCCTGAGCGGCAAAAGCGCTGCCTCAGGAAGGGTGGTGACCCGATCCTTCCCCCCCTTCCCGTCACGCACGATCAGGATACCGCCTTCAAGGTCCACATCTTTCACTCTCAGCCGTATGCACTCCATCAACCGGATTCCGGAACCATACAACAACATGGCCATCAACCGGTGAACCCCCTCCAGACACTGCATGACGGAGGATACCTCTTGCGGGGTCAGGACGACCGGTAACCGTTTCGGGATCTTCGCGCGCTCAAACTCCCCCAAGTCACCAAACTCCCGCTTCAGACCCTCCCGAAACAAACAAAGGATCGAGTTCAGTGCCTGGTTCTGTGTTGATGCCGCCACCTGGCTCTTCACCGCCAGGTCTTCCAGAAACCTGCGCACGTCAGCGGTGCTGACTTCCCCCGGTCCTCGTCCATCCAAGGCCCGAATGAACCGCTTCGACCATTGCACGTAGGTCTGCTCCGTCCGGTAGGAGTAATGCAGGTAGCGCAGCTGGGTGACCATCCGAACCAGCGCTTCACGCCACTCGCCCCAGTCTTCAAACAGCTCCACTGGAGACAGAGGTGACTCCAGTCTGCCGCTGCTCTCCTCCGAAACGGGTGATGGCACAGGCCAATGCTCAGCCCAAGGACATTTCAGCAGTTGTTGATACAGTAACCTCAAGGCATCGTCCGCCTGCCTTACTTGCCAGTCCTCCGTGTCTGCCCGACGATGCTGTGCCAGTAGAAACTCTCCCACATCAGCCGGAGTCGCCTGGCGTAAACGACGGGGCCTCAACCCCCGGATGAAACGCTCCACATGCCGCTGATACCATACCTCCAACCCCGGTTTTACCCCAGAGCACGCAAGCACTTCACGATACCGGCTCCAAAACGCTTCTTCCCGGGACCTAGCCCGATCCTTCGGGTCATCCACTTGACTTCCTCCTTTGCCTGCATCGCCCATGAGTCATGGTTGCGGGCATGTATAGCCGATAACGATATCGTTAAGCGCCAATCCATGCCTCCACCCTCCGGGCTCAGCTTGATTTTCTCCTCCTCACCAACTAGGTTCTGCCAACCAACAGATTTTGTCCGACCAAGTCGAACGAAATATTGCCGATAACGATGCCGTTTTCGCCTATTACAGGAATAGCGTATGCGTAATATCCAATATCAGCGTATTTCGCCCAATAACTGTTAGGCCGTTTCACACCATGCCAGACACTCAAGACATTCTCATTTCGCAGTGCGTTCTTGTGAAAGCACCACGCGACGAGGCTGGTATGCATGAGGTGCGCGACCGGATTGCGGCACGCATTCAGCAGGCTGTGGAGCGGGTGCTATCGTCGGAGTCTGTTGAGTGGAATAGAGAGTGCACGACCTACCATTATCTGGAGACTTTGGCTGCTGGCAGAGAGAACGCGCGCCGATGTTTTTATTGTTCTTGTTGGGCAACTGACCGCACCAAGAGCGACGCGATTGATGGGCTGATGCCCGGTTGTGAGCTCGATGGTCGTTGGGTTTGTGACCAGTGTATTGATAGACATGAGCAGTCCACACCAACGGCCTAACCATGCGCTGCAGCGAACGGCCTTTCCGCCGTCCGTTCGAGCGTCGCGGGAGTTCGCGAGCGCACCGTGCGCTCCACCCGCCCCGCCGAGGCCGTCGCTGAGCTTGGGTCGTTAGACGCTCATGAAGGCCACCCTTACGCCTGGAGTTGAGCGGTTCCTAAGGATCGCTAAGGGGGTTGGCGAGGAGTGTAGAGATTCTGGCATGGTACAATGCGCCGCTGAGCTCGAAGCCGACTACAGAGCTGGTAGGATCCATGAAGCGCCGTGGCGATGGGACCAGTGTCGATGCTGGCTCGACGCTTGGCTCTACATCTATCGTCGGGCAAAGCTCCACCATGATGTCCACATGCGACATGATGGACGCGAGGCACACTTTGTCGTGTGGGTCGGACAGGAGTTCAGTGACAGGGCGGTTGCCTGGCTGGAGCGGTTCCATGGAGTACTGGGGACCTGCCAGGGCCTGACCCATCTACGCCTCGTCGACACTGCCGTTACATCTTTGGGGATCACTGGTCTTCGGAGGTTGTTTCCCAACACTTCGATCGAGCAGTACTCTTGGACCGACGCTGAAGGTGACTCGAGCCTCCTGTATCCACCCGCTACCCATGAAGGCTGAGCTGAAAGCGTCTAACCATTCATGCCAGCCAACGCCGAGGAGCGTCTTCGGTGAGGTCGGGCAGCACTGTCTCGGCGTGGCTGCACTCAGGCGTTAGGTGGCATAACGCGCATGGCACAATCACCGCTCACTATCATTGACCACGCGGAGTTCGTGCAGTTGGGACGCAGACTGCGAGAGCAGCGTGGTCCGTCAGGTGATGGTTACGAGATTTGGAAGCGCTACGACACTTCGATTCGTGAGGTCATGCACCGCCACGGCAAGACGGTCGGTTGGGATGCTGGAGTTGATTTCTATCATGGCGGCGACTGGTTTCACGAGCTTTACGACGGATTCGCGCTCATGACGACATCGGCACTTTCCGTTAGTTTGTTGCAGGACTTACAGACCGTAGTGGCTCAGCATCACGCCCATTCGATGTTGGGTTTCGGTGGTGAGGTGGATACGCCCATGCGCGGCCTTGACGTGCTCATTACGCCCACGACAATGGTTGCAGCATGGTATGAGCAGGACGCGGCTGTGTGCAGGCGCATGATCAAGAAGACAGGAGTTGAGATATTGTGACGACACAGATGCCACCTAACCATGCGCTGCAGCGAACCCGGCTTGAGCACTGCGGTTGCAATCATTGCGTCCCGTGCGCCGGGTCGCTGAGCTTGGGTCGTTCGGTGAAGGAATGAAACGCCGCCTCATCGTAATCGTCGCCGTCGTCTTGGTGAGCGTCGCGACTTTCTACCTGCTATGGCCTCGCGCGACTGTCGAGAGCGTGATGGAGGACTTTTACTGTGACGACGCAGGCCGTGCGGAGGACATGCTCATGGATCCGTTGATTCTGCACGCGGATCTGGTGAAGAGTCGTGTCATTGAAGAGGTCGCGGCTCGCACGATGCCCAAGCGACGATATGCAATCGGCTTCCTGGGCGTGGCTGGCATCACCGACGCTCTGCCGGTTTTGCGGATGATACTTGCCGATGAGACCGAGAAGGGCTTTTTTAGAGCGGACGCCCTTGAGAGCATTTACCAGATTGCAAAGGAGGATGGCTTGGCCTTGGCGAGTCAGTATCAGTCGCGCACGGATCATCTCGGTTCAATCGCGAAAGGGCTGATCGACGGCAGCCACAAACCTCTTTCACGCAGCTACGCGCAAGCAGTTGTCGGCCATCATGAATAGGAGCAAAGCAGCACCGAACAAACCGGTTGCACCGAACGCCGGGATCGCGCGTCAGGTGACAATCGGACACCATTGCCCCGGCGTCGGTGAGCCGGAGCGTTAGGCCACATTCACACGCTTGTGATTTTCGCCGACGCAAAACTTCAGCAGCATGTCGAGCGTGCAGTGACCATCATGACCAGCTTGCCGGACGAGCAGCGACCAGTTTGCGGATTGTTGGACGCCTTCCAGTTCTTCAGTCTTACAGAGGGTGAGGACTCGCCCAGAGCTGCTGAGGCCATGAAGCATTTGCTTTCGGCGGAGTTGCGGCCTGCATTACGGAGTTGGTATCGTAGATGTGGTGACGACATGAATCCGGCAGCGATGGAGTTCCGCGAGCACATGAGCGAGTTGGCAGGAGAGAGATTCGGATGACACAGACCATGTGGCCTAACCATGCGCTGCAGCGAACCCGGCGGGGGCGTCGCGGTTGCAATCGTTGCCTCCCGTGCGCCGGGTCGCTGAGCTTGGGTCGTTCTGCATGAAGAGTCCGGCGCACCTCGTGACAGTTTCCGCTCTCGCCAGCTTATGCATGTGTTCCGGATGCGCGCTGGTGCCGTTTCCGATTTCCCGCACGTTGCCCGATCCGATCCGGCGAGTAGCGGTCGTTCAAGAGGGCACCGATCAGCCGATTGCGACCGCTGAGGTCATTTTGTATGCAGACCACTTCGAGAACTGGGCGAGATCTTTCCCTCCCGTTTATGAGGCGGCTTTCTCAGCGGCCTCGGAGACCAGTATCATTATCCCATTGCGCAGAGGCGAGGCGGGTCGCTTTACTCCACAAGCGAAGAAAGTGCGGCGCTATGTTCGCCCTTGGGGCGTTGGTCCACTTGGCACGACCATCCACGAGGATTACACACTGACCGTAAGTGCTCGCGCCGAGGGATTCACACCAGTGACTGCCAAGTATTGGCCGACAGGAGATATGAATGAATCTCCCAGGATGGCCGCTGACATGCGGTTTCGGCCGCCGTTGTTCGAGACCAACGGCACACTCACGGTGTTCTTGCGTGCAAGGAATGCAGAATCGGGTAGCCGGGAGGATTGACCTCCCGGCCCCCACACCACCTAGCAAGCGGGTC
>JBMTVN010000148.1:0-9605 GCA_049451415.1 Limisphaerales bacterium
GGGGGGGGGGGGGGGGGGGGGGGGGGGGGGGGGCGGAGTGTGTGCACCAGTTTTTGGTGGGTTTGCCGATGCGCAGCACGACGCGCACGTTTTCAAGCATGATGGGGAGGCTGGATGAAGTGGAGCTGCAGCAGTTCATGCGGACGGCGTCATCGACGCCGAAGGGGGAAGCTAGTGTGGGGGCGGGGCGGTCTTTCAACGATGAGGAAGCCCGGGTTCAGGCGGGGCGCTGTCTGCATTGTGACTGTCGGGCGGCAGGACATTGCGGGCTGCAGAGTTATGCGAGGATGTATGGGGCGAACCCGAACCGGTTTAGTCGTCAACGTCGGAGGTTCACGCAAGTGGAGCGGCCGGGAGGGGTGGTTTTCGAATCCGGGAAATGCATTCTGTGCGGGATTTGTGTGGAGGTGGCGAGACGGGCGGGCGAGTCGCTGGGGCTGACTTTTGTCGGGCGTGGCTTTGACGTTCAGGTGGCGGCGCCGTTTGGGCGCGATTTTTCTGAGGGAATCCAGAAAGTGGCGGGCGAGTGCGTGGCGCTGTGTCCGACGGGAGCGATTGTCTATGCAGATGGCAAGGTCCCCGGGGGCGATGCAGCTGTGGAGCGCGAGTGCTCCTGACCTGTTTTACCGCCAATGGGAGGCGGTTGATTTGCCGCGAATGGACACGGCTGGGGAGCCTGGTTGTGGTGGCCTTGGAATTGTGGCTGGGAGGGGGCGCTTGCTGGGAAGAGGGGCTGTCCTTTGAGGTGGCAGGCTCTGTTGTCCCCAGTGTATCCGGGAGTCAACCAGGCGGGGATTTGGCAGAAAGATTAAGCGGGCAGAAAGATGGCGGGGAGGCGGGCGTTTGATAATCGGGCAGAGGCTTTCCGGGTGCTCCATGTGCGGGCTTTATAGTTTCCAGTGGCGTTTGGTGAAGAGGAGGTATTGTTCCCAGTCGTAGCGGGTGATGTCATGTTTACCGGGGCGGAGGTGGTAGCCGACGTATTGGCCGACACTTTGGCTGGGAGGAGGCATTTCTGCGGAGGAGAGGCCGGGGAGTCCGAGCAGTTGGTAGACGTCTGAGGCGTGATAGGCCGCGAGGTATTCTCCCTTGGGATCGGCCCACTGGTCTTGTTCTGCACTGGCAACGTAGAGGGGGCGTGGAGCCACGAGCGCGAGGAGTTGGTGTTGATCAACGGGGATCTGGTCTTCTTGATCAGCATAGGTCTTGAACTGGTTGCAGAACCAGTGGGGGAAGGCGCGGTTGATTATGGCGGTGGTTTCGCCGAAGCAGCGTCGGGCCAATGCAGCACCGCCCTCGCCGGAGTTGTTGGAGATGACGATGGCGAAGCGTTCGTCCTGGGCTCCGGCCCAAAGTGAGGTTTTCCCGAGGCGGGAATGGCCGAGAACGGCGACGTGGCCGGCGTCGACTGACGGGTCTTCTTCGAGGTAATCAAGGGCACGTGAGAGTCCCCAGGCCCAGGCTCCGATGCAGCCCCAGTCGGAGGGTTTCCAGTTGGTATTGGCCCCGTCGGGACTGAAGTGGGCGCGTATGCCGTCTTTCCATCCATCGGCGTGGTCGGGTTCGAAGTCGCCGCAGTAGATTGTGGCGACGCCGAAGCCCTGCTGGACGATGAGGTCGACGGGCCAGCGGCTGGATGCAGTGCCGCGGGATGCTTCCGTGGCATGATTATTTTCAACGCCTTTTTCTGATTGGTTTCGCATCCAGCGCTGGGAGATGCGGATATTGGGGTCGGGTTGGATGGTGTGGTTGCCTCCGAAGTTGAGTCCGAGGAAGGCGGGGACGGGGCCTTTGGTTTTGGCGGGGGTATAGAGGAGGAGGTCGAAGTAGGGGGACTGGTTATCGCCGAGGAGGTAGACGCGGACTTCTTTGCGGTTGGCGAGGCCGTTCAGGGCTTTGTTGTCCTGGCTGAGGATTTCGAAAGTGAGGCGGGTAGGAATGGGTGGGGTTTGGCCATAGACATGGGAGCTGAAGAGCCCGAGGATTTCGGGGCGGCGCTGGGTGCGCCACTGTTCAGGGGTGGTGACAGGGGAGCCATCCTGCATGAGGAGCGGGTTGGGCAGGAAAAATCGGGGGACCTTGGCTTCGTCGTAGTTGGCATCGGCCGCGCGGGTCGGGGTGATGAGGGTGATACAGAGGCTGAGGAGGAGTGGTAGGCGGGTCATGCGGAGGATGAAGTCTTGGAGTGGGATTTGTGTCAAGTATTGCGGGAGTTGCGGGCTTTCCAGAATCGCACGGTTTGGTGTTTCGATGGTGGCGCGAAGCCGTGTCGCTGGGGGTGTGGTTTTGGCTTCCGTTTGGTTTTTGAACGGGTAAGGTAATCGAAACCTTCTCCATATCCATATGAATACTACTTCTACCAATAAGAGCAGTCGGCGTGAATTCATCAAGCAGTCGGGTCGGATTGCCGGGGTATCGGCGTTGGCGGGTGTGGCGTTACCGCACGTGCATGCGGCGTCGAGTGATTTGATTCAAGTGGCGTTGATTGGATGTGGGGGGCGGGGGACGGGCGCGGCGTCGAACGCATTATCGACGAAGACGGGGCCGATGAAGTTGGTGGCGATGGCGGATGTATTTCCGGACAGGTTACGGAACAGCTATGAGAATCTGCAGAACGGGCATGGGAAGCAGGTGGAGGTTCCTGGGGATCGTCAATTCTTGGGTTTTGATGCGTATAAGAAGGCGATGGATTGTTTGAAGCCTGGGGACATTGCGGTATTTACGACTCCGCCGGCGTTTCGCTGGGTGCATTTCAAGTATGCGATTGAGAAGGGTTTGAACGTGTTTATGGAGAAGCCGGTGACGGTGGATGCACCGACGACGCGGCGGATGATTGAGTTGGGGAAACAGGCTGAGGCGAAGAACTTGAAGGTGGGGGTGGGTTTGATGGTGCGGCATTGTCGGGGGCGGCAGCAGTTATTGCAGCGGCTACAGGATGGTGAGATTGGTGAGATGACGATGTTGAGGGCGTATCGGATGGGGGGGCGTGCGGGGTTAGCATCGAAGACGCCGGAGCGGATGTCGGACGTGATGCACCAGATTCGTCGGTTCCACGGGTTTTTATGGGCGAGCGGGGGTTTATTTAGTGACTACAACATTCATCAGGTGGACGAGTGTTGTTGGATGAAGGGGTCGTGGCCGGTGAAGGCGCACGCGACTGGCGGGCGGCATTTCCGTGGGGACTCGATTGACCAGAACTTTGACAACTACGCGGTGGAGTATACGTATGCGGACGGGATGAAGTTTTATTTCACGGGGAGGGCGATCAACGGGTGTCATGACGAGTTTGCGAGTTATGTGCATGGGACGAAGGGGTCGGGGATTGTATCGACGGCGGCGCACACACCCGGGCGGGTGAGGACGTTTAAGGGGCAGGACATGACGCGGGACAACCTGTTGTGGGCGTTTCCTCAGCCGGAGCCGAATCCGTATCAACTGGAGTGGGATGATTTGGTGGAAGCGATTCGCGAGGACAAGCCATATAACGAAGTGGAGCGTGGGGCCATGGCAAGTTTAGTGACATCGATGGGGCGGATGGCGGCGCACACGGGGCAGGTGATTACCTTGGAGCAGATGATGGCGCTCGACCATGAGTTTGCGCCCGGGGTGGCGGAATTGAAGGAGAACAGTCCGGCGCCGGTTCAGCCGGATGCGAACGGGTTGGTGCCGGTACCGGATCCCGGGGTGAAGAAGGATCGGGAGTATTGATTGGGATATCGGATATCGGATATGGGATAGAGCTGGGAGCCGGGGGACAGGCGTTTCGCGCGAGAGGGAGGTAGGAGTAGAGCGGTAAGCGCAGAGCGCGGGGGGTGGTGTGAGCTGGGGGGTTAGCCTTTGAGGGTCCAGCGGAGGAGGTCACGGAGGCGCGGGGTGGCGCCTTGGGTGAGGATGGCGACGCGGAAGATGCGGCTGGCGATCCAGACGGAGAGAGTGGCGGCGAGGAGAATTCCGGCGAGGCCGAGGGCCCCTTGCCAGAGGGGGGCTCCCGCGGGGTGGCCGAGGCGGATGAGCATGAGCACGGGTGTGAAGGGAGGGAAGAGTGAGAGGATGGTGGAGAGTGGGCTGGCGGGGTCACGGAGAACGGGGCCGAGGAAGAACATGGGGAGGATGGCTGGGAGGATGACGGGGAAGGTGAGGTTTTGGGCGTCCTTGGGATCGTTGCAGGCGGCTCCGAGGGCGGTGCTTAGGGCGGCGAACATGATGATGGCGGGGCAGAGGTAGAGGAGGAACCAGGGGAGAGTGGACCAGGGGATGTATTGGAGGGCGGCGAGGTAGGAACCGGAGCTGATACCGAGGGCGACATAGATGGTGGCGCCGGTGAGGGCGACGGCGAGGGCGCTGAGGACTTTTCCGGCCATGAGTGCGAAGGGTGGGGTGGAGCCGAGGAGGACTTCGGCGATGCGCTGGGTTTTTTCTTCCATGACGGCATTGAGCATGGGGAGTGCGGCCATGAGGATCATGAGGTACATGATGAGGGCGAGGGCGGCGGGGCCGATGACGGCTTGGAGTTCGTTATGGCGTTCGGCTTGTTGGATGGAGCCGGTGGCGGTGTTGGTGGAGAGGAGGCTCATGGGTTCGAGGGATTCGGAGCGGAAGAGTTCGGGCATTTGCTGTTCATTGAGGCCGGCATCGGCGAGGCGGAGGCGTCGGAGTTGCTGGTTGATGGTATTGGCGAGCCAGCCGCGGGCTTCATCGAGGGCTGCCCCGGGGGAGTGGTAACTCATGCCGGAGTTTTGGGAGTTTGTGCCGGGGTGGATGACATTGGGTCCGATTTCGACGAACGCGTGGAGATTTTTCGAGCGGACGCGATCCGAGAGGGAGAGGCGTTGGAGCTGGGGGTTGGTGAGGTCGGGTGGGATGATTTCGATGAGGTAGGCGGGGGCTTGTTTTTTACCTGAGGCGGGGTGGTGGATGTGGTTTTGGTTACGGTTGGAGGCGGCGTTGGTGATGGCGGGGTGGAGTCGGCTGGTGTGGTCGAGGATGGCGATATGGCGGTCGGAGGTATAGCGGTAGCCTTGGAAGAGGGGGATGGCGAGGATGGCCCCGAACATGAGGAGTGGGGCGACGAAGAGGCCGATGAGGAAGCCTTTGGTGCGGACGGTGGCGAGGTATTCGCGTTGGGCGACGCAGAGCGTTTGGCGGGTGGTTGAAGGTTTCATGCGGGGTTGGAGTTCGGGCGTGCGATGCGTACGAAGATTTCGTGGAGGGTGGGTTTGGCGATTTCGAACAGTTGCACCGGAGACTGGGCGGCGAGGGATTGGAGGATGGCTTGGGGGTTGGCGTTGGGGAGCAGTCTTAGTTCGTGGTGATGGTTCCGGTCTTCGACGCTGGCGACTCCGGGGAGTTTTTGGAGGAGTGCGTGATGTTGGTGTATGCGGACGCGGATTGATTCCGCTGGGTATTGGGATTGGATATCGGTGAGGGTGCCGTCGAGGACCTTGCGGCCCTGGAAGATCATGAAGATGAAGTCGCAGAGGGATTCGGCGGCGTTCATATCGTGAGTGCTGAAGATGATAGTGGAGCCGGACTGGCGCAGTTCGAGGATGGCCTGGCGTATGGTATCGGCATTGACGGGGTCGAGTCCGCTGAAGGGTTCATCGAGGATGAGGAATTCCGGTTGGTTTAGTGCGGCGGCGATGAACTGGACCTTTTGGCTCATGCCTTTACTGAGCGTTTCGACCTTTTTATTGGCGTAGGCGAGGAGGTCGAGTCGTTCGAGCCAGCGGTTGATGGTTGGGTCGGGTTGGCTGAACCCACGGAGTTGGGCGAGGAACTGGAGGTGTTCACGGACCTTCATGCGGCGGTAGAGGCCGCGTTCCTCGGGGAGGTAACCGATTCGGTGGCAGCTATCGGCGGGGGTGGCGGAGCCGAACAGCCGGATATTGCCGCTATCGGGCAGGAGGATATTGAGCATCATCCGGAGCGTGGTGGTTTTTCCGGATCCGTTGGGGCCGATGAAGCCGTAAATGGAGCCTTGGGGGACTTTGAGGCTGAGCTGGTTGACGGCGAGTTTATTTCCAAAGCGTTTGGAGACCTGGGTGATTTCGGCGGCGAACATGGTAGACGTGGAATACCGTATATTCCGCGCGGATGGGGGGCAGGTCAAATGTCGGGAGAGGGAAGAGAGGAGAGTGTAGAGAGAGTAGCGAGTGTTGGCGTTTTAGATTTTGGAGATGCCGACGGGTTGCCATGGGCGGAGGTTTTCGAGTTGGCACCAGTCCGATGGGGTTAGCTGGCTGGACCGGGGGGAGCTGGCGGTTGGCTTGGGGCGGATGTGGACCCGGGTTTTGACGGGGTGGCTTTCCTGAGGTTGGGGGTTCCACGGAGTGAGCTTCTTCATGGCGAGGCCTTGAGCTGTTCTGGTTTATCTGCGGATTAGACTGGTTTGGGTTTTGGCTTATTCAACGAGATGAGCGGCAGGGGTGCGGCAGGGCGGGCAGATTCCGCTTGTGCTTGGTGGCGGATGGTTTGATGGTGCTGTCGTACCCAGAGAACCGGAATCCGAGAGGTGTCTTTTATGAGGAATCACGAGTTGCCGAAGGAGTATGTGTTGAAGGGGCGCACGGTTGAGTTGCGGTGGTTGGGGGTTGGCGACGGGGAGGCGTTGGTGAGGTTTGCCCGGGGGTTGCCTCCGAACGACCTGTTATTCTTGCACCAGGACATTACGCAACTGGCGGAGGTGGAGGTTTGGGGGCGTGAGGTTGGGGAGGGGGCCTTGATTACGATTGTGGCGTGGGAGCGGGGGCGGATTGTGGGGTATGCGACTTTTGACCGGGGGAGGGCGAGGTGGATGCGGCACGTAGCGGAGATTCGGGTTGTCGTGGCGGAGGAGGTGCGGGGTTGTGGGGTGGGGAGGTTATTGTTGGAGATGGCCTTTGAGGTGGCATTGGAGGCCGGGGTGTTGAAAGTGGTTGCGAGGATGACGCCGGATCAGCTGGAGGCGATTGAGTTATTTCGGGGTTTGGGTTTCGAGTTGGAGGCGACACTGAAGGATCACGCGATTGGGGTTCACGGGTGTATGCATGATGTTTTGCAGTACAGTTATTTTGCCAGGCGCCAGAGCGAGCAGTGTTGTGACGGGTGTGGGGAGGCGGTGATGGGCGGGTTGAGTTTGGACGGCGAAGTGTTGTGTGCGGCGTGTTATCCGGTGAGGTTTGCTGAGTTGGGTGGGGGTGACTGAGGTTGAGGCTTTGGCCGAGGAGCCATCTTATTTAGCTGCGAGTCCGGTGGGAGGAGTACGGATTCTGGGGACAGGTGTCCCAATAATCCGTAGTACGAAGTTGGGCCGCGGGTATGGTTGTTGTTTTTGAGAGGTGTTGGGGTTGTGTCGGTAGTTTTCTCTGCGTGGCGGTTTGTGGGGTCTGGAAGGAGGGTTTGGCTTGCGCGTTGGTTGGGGAGGACTACTGTTTAGTTATCAGCCCGGCAAAACCAACCCACGCCACCATTATGCATCTTGGCACTGCTTATTATCCGGAGCATTGGGTTTATCCCTACGCTGGCACCCCAGAGAAACCTGAATCCCGCTGGGAGGAGGATGCGGCCTTGATGGCTGCGGCGGGCTTATCCGTGGTGAGGATGGGGGAGTTTTCCTGGGGGTTGTATGAGCCGGAGGAGGGGAGGCTGGATTTTTCCTGGATGCGGCGTGCGATGGATGTGATGGGGAAGCATGGGTTGCGGGTGATGCTGGCTACGCCGACGGCGGCACCGCCGGTGTGGTTGACGCAGAAGCACCCGGAGATTTTGCCGGTGGATCACTGTGGGGTGCTTTTGCGGGAGGGGACGCGCAAGGCGTATTGCATGAACAGTGATGTGTATTGGGAGTATTGCCGGAAGATTGTTGTTGCGATGGCGAAGGCCTTGGGTGACCACCCGGATCTGGTGGCGTGGCAGGTGGACAACGGATTGGGGGCTCACGAGACGGAGTCTTCGTTCAACGAGGAGACGCGTCGGGAGTGGCATGCATGGTTGAAGCAGAAGTATGAGACGGTGGAGCGGTTGAACGAGCAGTTGGGTTTACGGTTTTGGGGGCAGGTTGTGACGGAGTGGGAGCAGGTTCCGATGCCGATGCGGTCTCCGGCGGCGCACAATCCGGCTTTGGTGGTGGATTGGATGCGGTTTTCGAGTGACACGATTGTGGCGTTTACGCGGATGCAGGTGGATTTATTGCGTGAGCATTGTCCGGGCAAGCCGGTGACGAACAACTTGAGGGCGTTGACGCGTAACTTTGATCATTTTGATGTGGCGGAGGCGTTGGATTTTGTGGGGATGGACAGTGAGGCGACGATCAAGACGAGGTCATCGGAGAACGCGTGTGCATTGGACATGATGCGATCGCTGAAGAAGGAGGGGATTTCTTCTCCGGGGGGTGAGGTTGAGGGATTTTGGATTGTGGAGCAGAAGGCGGGGCATGTGAACTGGCAGGAGGTGAATTCGCTGGTTCGGCCGGGGGTGTTGCGGTTGTTCACGTATCAGAGCATTTCACGGGGTGCGAACGGCTTGTTGTATTTTTATTGGCGGCAGCCGCGGATTGGCAGTGAGAAGTTTTACGGTGGGGTTCTGACGCATGACGGCAAGGGGGATGGGCGGGTGTATCGTGAGGTGGCGCAGGTTGGGGAGGAAATGAAGTTACTGGAGCCTGTCCTGAGGGGGACGAAGGTGGTGGCGGAGGTGGCGATTTTGTTGAGTCACGAGAATGACTGGGCGCTGCAGCTGAAGCCGCAGCCCAACCATTTTTTCAACCAGCGGGAGCATGTGCAGTTGTTTTACAACGCGTTGCATGACCGGAATATTCCGGTGGATTTCTGTCGGCCGACGGAGGATTTATCGCGCTACAAGCTGGTGATTGCGCCGTCGCTGCATTTATTGGCTGGGGGTGAGGCGGATTTGTTGAAGTTGTATGTGCAGAACGGGGGCACCCTGGTGGCGACGTTCAACACGGGTTTGGTGGATGAGCATCACATTGCGCCGGACAGCGGGTATCCGCATGACCTGACTGATTTATTTGGGCTGGAGGTTCTGGAGTTTGATCCGTTACCGCCGGGGGAGGAGAACCACTTGGTGTTCAAGGGGGCTTTTCCGACGAGTCATTTGCATCCGGCGCGGGGGTGCTGTGATCTGATTGAGCCGAAGGAGTGTCAGATTCTGGCGACGTATGGGAAGGATTTTTATGCGGGGCGGCCTGCGTTGACGATGAATCCATATGGGTTGGGCAAGGCCATTTATCTGGGGACGCAGAGTCACCAGCATTTTTACTATGATCTGGTGGTATGGTTGCGGCAGGTTTGCAATCTGTTCCCGTTGTTGAAGGTGCCGGATACGGTGGAGGTCAGCTTGCGTCAGGCGGGGGATCGTCGGGTGTATTTCTTGTTGAACCATCAGTCGACGCCTGTGCGGGTTCATTTTTACAAGCCTTCGCATGATTTCCTGACGGGGACGACATTAGAGGGGAATGTGGATTTGCCGCCGCACGGGGTATTGGTGATTGACGAGCAGGTGAAGGGGGCTCCGGTGGTTGCCAAGGCTGAGGGCTGAGGGTAGTGCCGCGTGCGCGGCACGGGAGCTGGTAGCTAGGAGCTGGGGGACAGGCGCTGCGCTAGGTGGAA
>JBMTVN010000149.1:0-9599 GCA_049451415.1 Limisphaerales bacterium
GTCAAAGACCCCCAACTCTTCACCCTCAGGGACCTCAAAAAAGATGCCTTCGGGTGAAGAAAAAACGGGGGGTGGATTTGACGCGACTTGGCTGGAGGAAGTTTTGCGGGTGTGATGTGAGGCCCTTTCTTGCAGGTTCAGCTTGATTCCCACGACTCCTGCCCAACACTGGCCCCGTGCCGCGACCCTCAGTTATCGAACTCGGCGAAGGCCGTGAACTTAGCCGCATACCGATCCTGTTCGAGGATCGGTCTGTCATTGCAATCGACAAGCCTGCGGGATGGATGCTTGTCCCGTTTACCTGGCAAACCACGCGACGCAACTTGCCTGCAGCCATTACTTCCTCAATCAAGGCGGGCGATTTCTGGGCGAAATCGCGCAACCTCAAGATGCTACGCAATGTCCATCGTCTGGACGCCGAAACCACTGGCATTCTGCTCTGGGTCAAGAGCATCGGTGCGGTCAAACCTTTCAGCGACCTGTTCAAATCCCGAAAAATCAAGAAGACCTACCTGGCTGTGGTCGATGGAATCCCACGAGCCAAGGAGTGGAGCTGTCGCGATGCTTTGGCTCGTGACCCTGATACTATCGGTCGGATGCAGATTGATCGAAAGCAAGGTCAGGAAGCGGAGACTCACTTTAGAGTAATTGAAACCCTACAGGGCAAAACCCTGATCGAGGCACGCCCCACCACAGGGCGCACACATCAAATCCGTGTCCACCTTCTTCAGGCAGGCTGCCCGATTGTCGGCGACACGCTGTACCATCCTGAGGATACCAACCCCCGCGCCGACCAGCTTTTCCCCATGGGCCTTCGTGCAGTGGGGTTGGAATATGCTGATCCGTTCCAACGTCGAAAGGTGCGAATCCAGGCGCCTGCTTCGACTTTCCTTCGGGCCTTTGGGTTCTCCCCCACTGCCTGGACACCTTCGCGTTCCGCGACTTCAAACCCGAGCACTTCGAAAAAGAAAAGCCCTAAACGCACCCCCAACGAACATACCCCCCAGACCGGTTGTTAACTCCTACCTTGGGTGACCGCCAATGGCCCGCTGTCGGGGCAGGGCAAAAGCCACCCATGCGTCCCCCTGCTCTCCACCCAACTTCCCCCCACCGGTTGCTGGAACGACAACGTACTCCACTCCTCCGACCTCGTACACGGTCGGGGGTGCAGTTCCATGCCACGGCAATTCATGCGACCAAAGCTCTAGTCCGTTCTCCCCGTCGAACGCCCTGATCCGCTTGTCCCGAGTCCCTGAAACAAACACCAGTCCCCCAGCCGTTACCGATGCTCCACCAAAGTTCTCGGTCCCGGTGAGGGGCACGCCCTGCTCTGTCAGTTCAGGATACTCGCCCAGAGCCACCTTCCAGAGTATTCGGCCGCTAGTAAGATCCAGACACGCCAACGAACCCCATGGAGGTGTGCATCCCGGATAACCCTCGTCATCCAGCAATTTGACCCATCCTCCAAAGGTCCAGCGCGCCGGCTCACCTGCGGGCAACACCGCGTTCGGCCGATCGCGCAGGAACAGAAAGGAAGCCAGCGCTTCTTTCTCCTCCATGCTCAGATGTGCGAATGACGGCATTCCGCCCTTGCCATGCTCCATCTGAACAATGACCTCGTCCTTTCGCTTGCGATGTCGCACCCCCACCAAAGGCGGCGCGTGATTGAGTCCACGGCGATCCATCCCGTGACACACGGCACAATTCTTCTGAAACAGTTCACCTCCAGGAGTCAGGGTTTCCCTGGGATCGTAAGGCTTCTCGTCATCCCGAAACACGGTGATATACCAGGGGATTTCATTGAGGCTGATATAAAGCCGCCTCCTTTCAGGATCGAACGCGGCTCCGGTCCACTCCGCACCACCGTGTTCATTGAAGATCACCGTAGGCCGCCCGGCTTCGAATGGATGAAACCATCCCATATTGGCGCGCCCCACCACTTTCATCACCCACTCCGTCGCCACCTCAGTCCGTTGAGTCACGTCCTCCAGGCTGAACGACTGGCGGACTAATTTCTCCGGCAGTTCGGGATCCGGCTGATAGGGCCAAACAGACTCTTCTTTGATCGCAGACTGAGGTGCCCGTCGAAGCCGGAATGGATACACTGGCTTGCCAGTTACCCGGTCCAGCACCAGAGTATTCCCCAACTTCGTCACCGCAGCAACCACGTCAAACGTCCTCCCCTCCCGCTCCACAGTCGCCAGCACCGGAGGACTCGGAATATCCCAATCCCATATGTCGTGCCTGACTTCTTGAAAATGCCACCGTCGCTCGCCGGTCAACGCATCCAATGCCACCACGCAATTCGCAAACAGATTCCGACCAGCATGACCCATTCCCAGGAAATCCGGCTTCGGCGAACCTGTCGTGACATAGGCCAATCCCCTCGACGTATCCATGGCCATCCCCCCCCAACAATTCGCCCCTAGTTCCGGACCATCCCACGTATCAGCCCCATATTCACCGGATTGAGGAATCGTGTTGAATCGCCATAGCAACTCACCCGTCCTGACATCATATCCGAACACATCCCGTTCAAAGCCGGGTATGACAAACACATGCCGATAGATCGCCCCTGCTACGGTAGTCGCTCTTGGCAAGCGAACCCGCCCCCCGTCTCCAAATCCAGCAATCGGCTTTCCCTCCACCACATCAATGGCAAAGACCCACCTCCCTGCGCCAAACAATAGACGCCCGCTGTGGTCAACATCCCCGGGCCAATAGACCAGACCACGCCGGGCCGGATCATCAGCCAGCCCCGCATTCTCCCCGAGAAGGTCAGGCTTAAATCGCCAACGCTCCTCGCCCGTCGCCCCGTCTATGGCGACAACGGCATCCCCCGGGGTCGGTGTCACCAACAATCCATCGACGACAATCGGATTGCACTGAATGTTGGCGGCGCCGTCGCCACTCCGATAAGTCCATGCCACTTCAAGTTGCTCCACGTTACCGCGGTGTATCTGCGCCAGGGAAGAGTAGCGGCTGCAGGCATCGTCGCCGTGAGAACGTTCCCAGCCCGTGTAGTCTGCCGCGTCGTATTCCCTCAAGGCAGGTGTGAGTTCGTCTGTCCTCGCTGCAGGCACCACTCGATAAGGTGCCCCGCCTTGCATGAGCCGGCTCCGCATAGTCCCCAAGCCATCTAGATTCTCCCGCAAAGTCTGCTCGCTGTCGGTCTCCGGAAGATGATCCAACACTCCCACCGGGCCCACCCAACCGCTCTCCAGAATCACCCGAATCATAGCCTCCTCCAAGTCGCCCTCCCCTATCGGCAGAATCTTGCGGCCATTCGCATCGCCGTCTTTCACCATCCCGTTCAGATTCACCGCAAAGAGGTAGGGCTGCATCCGTTTAAACAACTCCTCGAACCGTCCGACATGCGCATGGCCGTGATGGAAGTTGTAAACGATGCCCACGTTGGCAAAACCCATCGCCCGGATCACCTTAACCTGATTCTCAGGTTCACCAAACCATCCGCCATGGTTGTATAGCGCCACCGAACACCCAACCTCCCCGGCCGCTTCGGCTATCGGCGACAGAATCCGGACCGCCTCCTTCACCTTGTCTGCGTCATCCGTGGATTGTGGTGCAGGATCCCCCAGAGTCACCCACAACTGACACCGCACTTTGTGCCGCCTCAACACATCCAGAATGCCAAGACTCACGTTTCCCAAATCCGCCGGAAACCACCAGGCCGTGAGCTCAATCCCCCTTGCCTGCAAGGTTGCGACCTCCTCGTCGAAGGTCGGGATGTGCTCATCCCTCCAGTCATAGGCCACCCGCTTCAACCCCAGGCGCCCCAACATCTCCGCCCGCTCCTTCGGCCCCCGCTTCTTGGCATCAAACGGCACGATACACCACGCCACCAGGTTCGTCGGCGCCAGCAAGTCAATCGCCACCCCATCCTCCGCCAACGCTGCCCTGCCGTTCACAGCCGCACCAACAAGGCCCAGCAGAACCCACATCAGGATATGTCGCCAATGCATCCCCACCAAAAAAGCCAACGCCCCCGCATCGTCAAGCTTGCTCGCGGATCTACCACTTTCCTCTTCCCCTCCCTCACCCCGTTCCCCTACCGTCCCAAGCGGAGTATCAAGGACGCGACTCCACACCACACCTCGCATCTGAATACACAGGCCCAAACCCAAACCCTAGCTCCCAGCTCCTAAGATTATGTGCGGCATCGTCGGATACATCGGTGAACAGGAAGCCAGCCCCATCATCCTTGCCGGCCTGCGCCAGCTCGAGTACCGCGGCTATGACAGTGCCGGCGTCAGCATCCTCCAGGACAGCACGTTTCAAATACGCAAGCGCAAGGGAAAGATCAGCGAAGGCCTCGCTCAACTGCTCAAGACCGAACCCGTCCTCGGAGCCGTGGGCATCGGGCACACCCGATGGGCCACCCATGGCATCCCCTCCGATGAAAACTCGCATCCCCACCTCGACCAGTCAGGAAGGATCTCCCTTGTCCACAATGGCGTCATCGAGAACTTTGAAACCCTGCGGGGACAGCTGGGTGCCCAAGGACACGTCTTCCACAGCACCACAGACACGGAAGTACTGGCCCACCTCGTCGGCGTGCATTATGAAAAAGTCTGCCTCGACCGTTCGGCTTCCCATAGCCTGCAACACTCTGAAACCCACCCCCTCGCCCAGGCGGTCATGAATGCCCTGGCCGATGTCGTGGGCACCTACGGCATCGCGGTACTCTGTCAGGATCACCCCAATGTTATCGTCGGCGCCCGACGAGGCTCTCCTCTAATTATCGGCGTAGGCCAGAAGGAAAACCTCCTCGCCAGCGACGCGGCCGCGGTAGTCGCTCACACCCAGCAGGTCGTCTACCTGAATGACCACGATGTCGTCACCGTGTTCAGCGACCGTTTCAAGGTCCAGCGGGCTGATACTGGAACCGCCGCCTACCGCATCAGCAAACTGGACTTCAAGGCGGAAGAGGCCCAAAAGGGCGCTTACCCCCACTACATGCTCAAGGAGATCTTCGAGCAACCTCGCGCCCTCGAGAACGCACTGCGCGGACGACTCGACAAGGAGGAAGCCACCGCCCACTTCGGCGGCCTCAACATGACCACCGCCGAGCTCCGCGCGGTGGACCGAATCCTCATCAATGCATGCGGCACCAGCTGGCACGCCGCGCTCACCGCCGAGTACATGATCGAAGACCTCGCCCACGTCCCCGTCGAAGTCGAATACGCCAGCGAGTTCCGCTACCGCAACCCGCCCATCGAAACCGGAACGCTCGTCCTCGTCATCAGCCAGTCCGGTGAAACTGCCGATACGCTCGCCGGCCTGCGCGAATCCCGACGCCGCGGGCATAAGGTCCTCTCGATCGTGAACGTCGTTGGCTCGACCATCGCACGCGAATCAGATGGCGGCATCTATCTTCACGCCGGCCCCGAAATCGGGGTCGCCTCCACCAAAGCCTTCACTGCACAGGTCACTGTAATGGCCCTGTTGGCCTTGCTCATGGGCCGTCTGCGGATGCTATCCCACCGAGGTGGCATGAAATGGATCACCGCACTTGAGACCCTCCCTGAACAGATGAAACAGGTCCTCACCCTGAACGACCAAGTCCGGCAAATCTCCCTCAAATACCAGCAAGCAGAAGACTTCTTCTTCCTGGGGCGCCAGTTCAATTTCCCCGTCGCCCTGGAAGGTGCGCTCAAGCTCAAGGAAATCTCCTACATCCATGCCGAGGGTTACCCCGCAGCCGAAATGAAGCATGGCCCCATCGCCATGATCGACGAGCGCACCCCCTCGGTTTTCGTCATCCCCAACGACAGCATGTTCGAGAAGACCCTCTCCAACCTGGAGGAAATCAAAGCCCGTAAAGGCCCGATCATCGCCGTTACCACCGGGGATCGGGCCGGGCAACTCGCACGGAAAGCCGATGATGTGATTGCTCTCCCCACAACCCTCGAACCGCTCTTCCCCCTGTTGGCATCCATCCCACTGCAACTGCTGGCCTACCACATCGCCGTAGCCCGCGGGTGTGATGTCGACAAACCGCGTAACCTCGCCAAATCAGTCACTGTGGAATAGCCCAGGCTGGGGAAGTTGTTTACTCAAAGGCGTAAACCCGCTCCCAGTCCCGCTCCATATCCACGATAATCCACCCCCTGGACCCAGCCTCATCCAAACCCCTCGATAACCTCCCAACGTGGGACTGCCGGTCATACGCCCATTCCCTCCCACCATCGGTATGATGCAGCAACAACCCCAGCCGCGCCCCCTCGCCCGCAGTCGTCCACTCCAGCATCTCAAAATCACCATCAGAATTTCCAAATGCCAGAATCGGTCTCCGACCAATCGAGGTGTGGATCCCCACCGGCTTGCCCGCCTTGTCATCGATAAACTCCAGCTCCGGTAGCTTCACCAAAACCGGAACTCCTTCCCGCACCTCATACTTCACCCGCAACCTGGAGCCGATCACCTGTTCCCTTGACACTCCATATACGCCTTCCACCCAAGGTCGCATAAACTCAACGCCCCCTCCGGAAACGATATACGTCTTGAACCCGTTAAATCTCAAATACTCCAGAAGCTCCACCATGGGCGAATACACCAACTCGGTGTAACGCCTCCCCTTGGTTGGGTGCTTCGCCTGGCCTACCCAATCCAACACGGTCCGCTCATACTCCTCCGTGGTCATCCCCGCCGAAACCGCCATTGCCATCTCAATCAAGCCCTCCTCACCCTTGGCCAACGCCGACTTCATGTCGCCCCTTAGAACGGACGCAAAAGGCTCATGCTCTTTCCACTCGGGATGCTCCGGTGCCAGCTCTCGTATCCGGTCGAACATAAACAACGCCTGAAAATAAAGCGGCTGCTCGCTCCATAGCGTGCCGTCGTTGTCAAAAACCGCCACTCGCTCCGCCACCGGGACAAAGCGCTCGGAACCCTCCCTCGTCACTCGCTCAACAAACTGCAGAATAGCCCGGCGACTCTCGGTGTCCCGCCAGGACGACAAGGAAGCAGCGCTCATCACTCCCTGTGCAAGCAACAAGCCGACGATTCCAGTCAGACTACCGAGCTGCATACTTCTAGGCATCATCCTCATACTCATCTTCTTTCTCCCATCAGAAAGGGGTGCCGTGATGATCACGACACCCCTGACAATTATCGAATCTGACCAAGAATTAATGGCTGCCAACGCCCGCCTCGATCTGCTTCTGAATCTTCTCCAGGTTGAACGAACCTGGTGACTGGCTGGGCGGGTATTCCTTCATCGTCATCAAGAACTGCCCGCAGAGCTGCTGCATCGGCACGACCACGTAAGGCCGATCCAAAAACCAATCATGATACGTGTTGGAATTGTGCTGGGCCTTCTCGAAAGGATCACGACGCATGTGGAACAACAACGGTATGCGCAACTCGGTAAAGGGCTCCCGCCACACACCAAACTGCTGGCCACGATTCTCCATGAAGACCGCCTTCCAGTCATACAGTCGCAAGGCCACGATCTGGCCGTCATCGTTCACGTAGTAAAACTCCTTCCGGGGAGACTCCGTCACCTTGCCCGACAAGTAATCCAGCTGGTTGTAGCCATCGATATAATTCCGGTATTTCCGGCCATTCAACTCAACCCCCTTCTTCAACCTCTCCTTGATGTCCGGTGCCCCGGCAGCCGCCGCAAATGTCGGCAACCAGTCCTCGTGGGAAACAATGCCATTCAAGGTCACGTCGGCGGGAAAATGCCCCGGCCAACGCACAAAGGCCGGAACACGATAGGCACCCTCCCAGTTTGAGTTTTTCTCACTGCGGAAAGGTGTCGTTCCGGCATCCGGCCAGGTATTGTAATGCGGCCCGTTGTCGGTTGAATAAAAGACGATCGTGCTGTCCGCGATACCAAGCTCATCCAACAGATTCAGCAGCTGACCCACATGCAGGTCGTGCTCCACCATACCGTCGGCATACTCGTCCGACTGCGGCCCCGCCAAGTTCTTGTGCTCCTCCTTCACGTGCGTCCGGAAATGCATCCGCGTGCCATTCCACCAGCAGAAGAATGGCTTGCCGGCCTTGTTCTGCCTCTGGATAAAGTCCTTCGCCGCCGCCACGGTCTCGTCGTCAATCGTCTCCATCCGCTTCGCGGTCAGCGGACCCGTGTCCTCAATCGTTTGACCACCCTTGCCATCCGCCTTGCACTTCAACACGCCCCGAGGACCATACTGTTCGCGGAAGGTCTTGCCGCTCGGCAGCACGAAATCTCCAGGATAATCGCGGTTCTCCGGCTCTTCCTCTGCGTTCAAGTGGTAGAGGTTGCCCATGAACTCATCAAAGCCATGCATCGTCGGCAGATGCTCATTCAAGTCCCCCTGGTGATTCTTGCCAAACTGACCGGTCATATAACCCTGCGACTTCATCACGGTCGCAATGGTCACGTCGGTCTTCTGCCATCCCTCTTTCGCCCCAGGCAAACCCACCTTGGTCATGCCCGTCCGGACGGGAACGTTCCCGCCCAGAAAAGCCGCCCGACCAGCCGTGCAGCTCTGCTGCCCATAGTAGTCAGTAAACGAAACACCCTCCTTGGCGATCCGATCGATGTTCGGGGTGCGATACCCCATCATTCCTCGATTGTTATGGCTGATGTTCCATGTGCCAATATCATCACCCCAGATAACGAGGATATTCGGCTGCGCAGCCTGTAACTGCATCACGGCAGACACAGCACCTGTCACAGCCAATAGGCCCAGGCTCTTGAGCACGCTCTGCATTCGGTTTTCTCTCTTCATAATCTGCTTTGGGCTCCTCACAGCACCTCTACTTTGCCTTTTATCAAAAGGCTCTTACCTGCTCGGGCATTCACACTCCAACGCGGCCAGGAATTTACTCATAATTTGCAACATGCTATGCATGAGGATGCCTCAAAATGACATGCTCCACTCACTTTGCAACACTGAGGTTCTTACAGACACAATAATGCGTGCGAATAGAAATCGAGTCACCCCTCGCCAATATCCACTCCGTTCAGCGCCTCAGCTCATCGATCTCCTGCTGGATAACATTCGCAACTCCCTCCGTGTCCCCCAGATCCTGCGGTTCAACCGTCTTCTCCCGCGTATAGCCTATATGCCGCATCCATCCTTCCCAACGATGCCTGCGCAAACGATCCACTGCCTTGTAAAGCGGATCACTCAACACACCCGTTGTGTCCTGCGTCGGCACCTCCACCCCCAGCGCCGCAAGAATCACTTTCGCCATGACCAAATGCCCATCATCCCCGGGATGAACCTTGTCCGGTGAAAATACCTCCGCACGCCCATCGCGGGCCGCCCGCATAGGCCCGTGCAAGTCAATCACCCGAACCCCAGCCTGCGCCAGCGTCAGTTCCCAATCTCCATACACACCAAGCACCTCATCATAGCCCTTGGCTCCCTCCCCCCCCGCATCGTCATAAATCGGGGGCGTCACCAGAAAGATCTCCTCAACCCCCGCCTCCCGACAATCGGCAATCAACCGCCTCACGGCGCGCTTGAAAGCCGCAAACGGCCCGGCATCCAAGTGCATGTAGATGGCGTCGTGCATCCCGTAGGAGGCAAACACAACCTCCGGCTTCAGCTTCGCCAGGACGCCCCCTAACCGGTCAA
>JBMTVN010000150.1:0-9595 GCA_049451415.1 Limisphaerales bacterium
AGAAGCCTCCATCTTCGACCTCCTCGGCGCGGTCAATAAGATCCTCAAGCGCTTTAACGAGAAAAAGGGACCCCCAGCCCGCGAAATCTTCGAAGACAAATGGTCCGTCAGCGAAAAGATCGAACTCCTCCGCGACGTGATCCACCGCGAACGCGCCGTCCGCTTCTCCCAGCTGTTCGCCGAAACCACCAGCCGCGCCGAAGTCGTCGTCACTTTCCTCGCCCTGCTCGAACTCATCCGCCTCCACCAGCTCTGCGCAGTCCAAAACGACATCTTCGGCGAAATCGAAATCCAGACTTACGAACCCCCACAGCCAGCCGATGCCACGGACAATGACTCCGAACCCGGCCCGGCCCACGCCACGACCCCCACCGAAGCCCCCCATGGAACTGAAGCACGTCCTTGAATCCCTCCTGTTCTCCGCCCATAAACCCCTCACAGCTCAGGAATTGCGCGAGATCCTGAAAGCAGCCGGAGCCGAGGAGGAAGCCCGCGAAGAAAACAAGGCCCTCGCCAAGACCAAACTCGACGAAATCCAGCAGGCCCTGGACCTCCTCGCCCGGGAAACGGAAGAACTCAGCCGCACCTACCGCCTAACCTGCGTGGCCGATGCCTGGCAGTTCACCACCAAACCCGAATACGGCCCCTGGCTCCGTACCATGCTCGGCATCAAAAGCCGACCCCCACGCCTCTCCCAGCCAGCCCTCGAAACCCTCTCCATCATCGCCTACCGCCAGCCCGTCACCCGCGCCGAAATCCTCCAAATCCGCGGCGTCTCCGCCGACGGCGTGATGCAAACCCTGGTGGAACGCGGCCTCGTCGAGGCCATCGGCAAAGCCGAAACCCCCGGCCGCCCCTCCCTCTACGCCACCACACCCCAGTTCCTCGAATATTTCGGCCTCCGCAATCTCGAGGAACTCCCCGCTGCCGACGAACTGCGACGCATCCCGGTCGAAAAACCCGAAGGCATTCCCACAACAGATCCCGGCCTCGAGACCGCCCCCGAACAACCCCTGCCGGAACAAACCCTGCCCGCACCCGAAACACCAGCAGACAACGCTCCCGAGCCCGAGGCTCCGCCCACAGAAGCACCCGAACCCCACACCGAACAGGCCGATAACCCCGAACCCGCCACCGGCGAAACCGAGGAAGGCCAGGAGAAACCATGAACCTCGCCGACCAACGCAAAGCCATCGACCACCTCGACGCGGAAATCATCCGCCTCCTCAACGAACGTACCCAGCGCGTGCTCGAAATCGGCGGCATCAAACTAAAGTCCAAACAGGAAATCTACGCCCCACACCGCGAACTCGCCGTCCTCGAACGCGTCGCCAAACTCTCCAAAGGCCCCCTCCCACCCAACTCCCTCAAGGCCATCTATCGCGAGGTCATGTCCAGCGCCCTCGCACTCCAAAAATCCCTCACCATCGCCTACCTCGGCCCGGCCGCCACGTTCACCCACCTCGCCGCCATCCGCCGCTTCGGCTCCAGTCTCAACTTCACGCCGCTCAAAACCATCGCCGATGTCTTCGACGAAGTAACCAAAGAACGCGCCGACCATGGCGTCGTCCCCGTCGAAAACTCCACCGAAGGCGTGGTCACCCACACGCTCGACATGTTCGTCGATAGCCCGCTGAAAATCGTCTCCCAAATCGTCCTCCCCATTCAGCACTGCCTCGTCAGCCGCACCCGCAAATCCCAGATCAAACGGCTCTACTCCCACCCCCAGGCCCTCGCCCAATGCCGTTCCTGGCTCCAAATCAACCTCCCCCAAGCCGAAATCATCGAGGCCTCCTCCACCACCCGCGCCGCCGAACTCGCCTCACGCAATCGCAACGGCGCCGCCATCGCCAGCGCCCTCGCCGCACAACTCTATAAACTCGAGGTCGTGGAACAAAACATCCAGGATAACGCCGACAACGCCACCCGCTTCCTCGTCCTCGGACGCAAAGATACCCCCGCCACCGGACACGACCGCACCAGCCTCCTCATGAGCGTCAGTGACAAGGTCGGCGCCCTCTACGAAGCCATCTCCGTCTTCCGCCGCCAACGTATCAACATGACCAAAATCGAGTCCCGCCCCAGCAAACGCAAAGCGTGGGAATACTACTTCTTCGTCGATGTCGACGGCCATATCTCCACACCCAAGATCGCCAAGGCTGTCACCCTCCTCGAACAACACTGCAACTTCGTCAAAATCCTCGGCTCCTACCCCAATGCCGAGTAAACCCGCCCGAGCATTCACACCTGGAAGGCGTCACGCAGGGTATCCATAAACTCCTTCTCCACCGGCGTAACCTCGCCGTCGCAGGCAATCAGCTCCTCCAGCAACGCACACACCTGCCGACACTGGCTCTGCGTCTTGAATAAACGCCCCAGCTTCACCGCATGCCGCTTCACCATGTCCGGATTGTCCGCATGCGGCCTCACCCGGTTCACCGAATCCTTAAACAACCGCTCGCGGTCATACGGATTCTCTGCCCCCATCGCCACCAACAACCGCCTCACCCGCGCATCCTCGTCCGCCCCCAAATGACGGTCCAAATACATGGTGATCACCAGCAGGTCCAGTAACCCCTGCCTCTGAGCCTCGTTGAATTCACTCAAATCCATAGCCAATCCCGTAAACCCCTTCACTAGGACAGTCCTCCCCGGCAGGCAAGCGAGTTCTCGCCGGAGCAACGCCCCCTCCAAGGACAACGGCCGGCATACTCTCATATGCCGGCCGTTCCCTTAAACAAACCGCCGCGCACCCTACTTCGCAGGCTCGCGCTTCGCTTCCCAGTCCATTTCACGGGTCTGACCCCCCCGGTCAAACATGCTCTTGCCCTTGATGGTGTCCCCGCTCACCTTGCCCTTGTACTTGATTACCATCTGGTTGCCGTTGTACTCACGCTTGATCGCAAAGGAAATTTCATCCCCCACAACCTTGCCATCCGAAATCTCCGTCGCACGTGCTTCACCCCCCTGCCACCCCGGACTCAACAGCTTGCCCGTCAGCTTTTCCCCCTCCGCCTTAAGCTCCAGTGTCATCTTGCGGGGCTCACCACCCTGACGACCCGGTGTGCTCCAACCCCACTTGCCGGTCACGTCCGCTGCATTCAGCTGGGGCAAAAAACCAGCCAACACCGCCAGGGCCATCGCCCGGCACAACATAACGCGCAGATTCTTCATGATCTTTATGGGTCTCCGTTTGGGTTTAAACACGTCCCCACACCACGCCAAGTCGCACTCAGCTTCAGGGGAACTCCCCAACAGACGAATCCTCCCCGCCCATGGTTACACCCCGAAAGACAGTGTTTTGGATAGCACCTGGTTAACCGCGCTCGTCCTGAAACCAAGAGCGTAGGTGTCCGCCCCCCCGGCTTCCGCGCGACGCAAGCGCCCCGGCCCTCAGTCGCGGAACGCAGGCGCGCGGCGCGCGGCCGCCAGCCCGGCCACCAGAAAAGCACCCAGCAACCCTCCCAGGACCACGGCCTGCCAACGCCAGGATTCCACGGACGGTGCACGCGCCTCGATATGCAGGGACAACGGGGAGTAGTCATCCACCAGCAACGCCCGGGTGAAGCTCAGCACCCGACCCGACTCCGGCACCGCCGCCCGGATGGCCGCAGGACTCGGCACCGCCGCCTCCTGCTGCTGCACCAAACGCTCAGCCAGCCGCATCATCACCGCATTATCCTCCGCCGTGTTCCCCTCAATGATCTGCCGTGCCTGTTCCTGCGTATAGTTCGGCTCCGCTCCCTGCCCGGCCTGCAGCTGCAGCACCGGCGCGTCCGCCTTGCCCGAGACCACCGCCACGCGGTTGTTCAAGCCAATCAGTGCCTGCTGCATCTTCAAGTTGTGCAGCTGAACCCGGGCATCCTCATTGAACGCATCATCATGCTTCGATAATCCATACGCCGCCTGAAAGGCCCGCCGCGCCTGCTGTGGATCGCCCGACTGGAGATAGTTGTTCCCCATGTTGATCAGGGTCTCCGCCTGCTGAATCTGCTGCTGCTTCAACGAACTCTCGTTCTGGATGTAACCCTTCAAATCCATCGAGCTGCCAGAGAAAGCCCGCTGGTCCCGCAATTCCAATGTTCCCTCCCAGTCATGCAACTCCCACCGGTCGTTCAAGTGAATGTTCCAGGTCACATTCTCCAACGGCAAATCAAACTGCGGACCGGCCAGCTTCAAGTCCAGCAGTCGACCCCGCGCAGCCGCCGTCGGCAACGTGTAAAAGAACTCCACCACTGTCTCGGTCTGGTCGCTCGAGTGCTTCTCCAACGGAATCCACAACCCGTTCGTCCCCTGCCACGGCCACACCCCGCGCTGATTCACAAACGCAAACCAAAACCTCCCCGACTCAGGCAACTTCAGGCTCAATAACCGCTTGTCCCCAGAAACCAAACCCACCCGAGCCTGCGTCAGCATCACCCCGTCATCCGAGACCACCGATGTCAGGCTCACGCTGTTCACCCGGGCCGGCAACAACTTCACCGCCTCATGCCGCTCCAAATCCACGCCCAGCTCATAAGAGGGCTCCACCAACCGGTAGGTGTGCAACGCCGCAGCACCCGCAACATCCTCCAACAAGCGCCGCGGGATCGATTGCCACTCCGCCGTCTGCAACGCCGATTCCACCTCGCCCACCCGCAACTGTAACCTCCCCTCAGCCCGCACGGTCAGGAATCCCCGCTGCAGATTCGCATCCAACCCCTCCACCCCCCGCACCATCACCCGGCTCGCTTGACCACCACCGGAACCTGATAGCTGACCTGCAGCAGATAACTGCCCAGCATCCGCCGATGCAGCTTCACCTCCCAAACCTGGCCCGCTCCTGCCGCCGCCACACCGTCCTCCAACCGCATATAGTCCGCCACCTGATCCCCCTTGAACCGCACTCCCTCCGCCTCCCCGGGCAACCTCAGCCTCAAGCTCTTCACCCCCGTGTTCTCAATTTCATACTGCAGGTTCGCCAACACTTTCACCTGCCCCTCCCCCACGGTCACATCCTGTAATCCCGTCAACTGAATCCACGAATCCACCTGCTCCACATCCAATGCCACCCGCCAGTCATCCTGTAACAGCCGGAATACCAGCACCCCACGCTGACGAATCCCCGACCGCAACGGATCCAACTGCGTCACACCATCACGACCCTGCACCTGCAAACGCATCCCCTGCTCAGGCACCACCACCAACTGACCCCGCTGCTTGGAAGCCCCCTCCAACCGAACACGAGGCACCGCCCAACCCGCCACCTGCCTCATCCCCGGCCCCGACAACGTCACATCAAACTTCTGCTGCCCCTCCGTCTTGCCCCGCAAATGCAGGGTCACCATGCGCACCCCCGTCACCGGATCCTTCAACATCGTCCAGTGACTCAACGCCGCGCCCGTAATCGACTCCACATCCAGATTGTCCGGCAACGCAAAGGCCAAACGGAAAATCCCCGCCCGCGTAATTTCCACCTGCAGACTGGCCGCCAACACCACCCGGTCCTCCCCCAATGACAAGGTCTGCTGAGCCTCCAGCCTCACGTCCGGCTCCACCGCAGCCGCATCCACCAGAACGGTCCCCGCATCGTCCCCATAGCGAAACGCCCTCCGCACCGCCAGTCCCGGCGTCTGTACCTGCAAAGCCTGCGCCGCCGCCACAGGGAAATCCTCCAGGTTGATCGCCGTAAATCCCAAGCCCTCCGCCCGCTCCAACTGAACCTCGTTCCCCGTCGCCACCGCCAGTAACCCTATCTGACCCGACGCTCCCTCCACCCTCAAAACCCCCACCTCCCGACTGTAAGGCAAGGTCCCGGTCGATAATTGCGACCGCACCGCCACAGCCAACGCCCGCGACTGTGGAGCGCTGAAAGTCAAACGCAGCTTCCCGTTGTCCGGATCAAACCGCCACATGGACAACCCCTCGACCGTCACATCCGCAATGGTGAAACCCTCCGGCACCGAGCAAATCACCTCGCGTATCTCCCCCTGCGCGGGACGCAGGAAGACATGATGCAACCCCTCCAGCACCCCCGCCGCCGGCACATACACCTGATGCACCTCCGCATAAAATACCGAAGCCTCGTTGCGCGTGTCCCGACTCCGCGGCTTCCAGCCAATAATCGGGTTCTGCGCAGTCGACAACACCAACTCAGCCACTGTCCCATTCGTTCCAGACCCGGACTCCCGGCGAATCGTCACCGCCGATGGCGCCAGGATATCCGCCTCCAAAGCCGGCAGTCGCAACGTCACCCGCTGAACCAACGCAGCCTGCGTCGGCAAAGCAAAGCCCGTCACCTGGTTGCTCTCCTCAACCCTCACCCCGTAGCCAATCACAATCGTGCCCTCCAATTTGCGCTTGGCCCGCAATACCACTGTCTGACGCTCCCCGATCATCATCGTCTCCCGCTCCATGTCGTCCTCCGGATACTCCATCGACGTCAACACTGCAGGCACCGCCAAAACCGGCAGCACTTCTCCCTTTTGCCCCTCCCAGACAATCGTCGCCTCACCGCGTGCGTAACCCTCCTCCACGGTAATCTCCTGCGTCACGGAGGACGCCATGGCCAAAGCCGCTTCACCCTCCTCAGCCGCACACAACTCCCCGGAGAACAGGAACAGCCCCCCCACAAGCACACACCCCGTCACCGCCGCTGAACCCGCACCGGCGGAAGCCGCCGGACGTCGCGGCAAACCGCTCAGCCAGCGCCACGCCGGCCACAGGACATGCAGCACAGCATACACACCCGCCACCACAAACAAGGCCGGAGCACCGTTCGGTGCCCGCAACCAACCCCACGCAATGCAAACCCAGGCCAACGCCAGAAACATCGCCCTCATCCGCCCGCGCAAAAAGAACAGCGCAGCCAACCCCAGCAAAACCCCCGGCAACATAGGCAACACCACTCCCGCCGACCCCAGCCAAGCCGCCGCAGTCTCCTCGTTCACCACCTCCAGCGTCGCACTCGCCTCCGCCTGCTGCACCGGAATCAGAAAACGTAAACCCGGCGACTCCACCACCCGCATCTCGGTCGCTTCACCCGCCAGCGCCAACAGAAATGCCAGGCCACCAGTCGCTGCCACCAATCCGCCGCAAACACCACCAAGGTGTCCGGCTGAAAACCGATACACCCCCAACCCCGCTGTCTTCCGCCAAATCAACACCGCTGCCCCCACCAGCAACGCACCGAATACGGTCCGCGCCAGCCGATCCCACACTTGTGGCCCGCCAAAAAAACGCCTCAACCCATCAAAACCCGAACTCCGCGCCGGCCCTTCCACCGGCGTCAATGTCCCCGGCTGATACACCAGCCTATGACCCGCATCCGGATTCAATGTCCACTCTGTCAACAACACCGGCGCGTGTATCCTCGGCGTCGCAATGCTCAACAACGCCGGGTCCACACTCCGCCCCGCCAGCTTTAATTCAATCTCCTGCACGCTGTCCGGATCCTGCCTCCCCGCCAACGGAATCAAGGTCGACTCCCCCTCGGATACCGGCACGGCCGACTCCCCGTTCACACTCGCCGACCACAACCTCAGCTCCGCCGGCACCACCAGCCTGAACCAGGGAGCACCCTTCCCCTTCACAAAATAGCGCGCGTCCGTCAGCACCTGCCCCTCTGCCGAAACCTGTGTCGCCAAAACCGCCCGGTCCACCACCTGGTTCAACGTGTCCCCCTGCTGCAACGGCCTCAATTCCAGCTGCAGATTAAATGGCCGCGTACTATAGCGATACGCCGCCAAAACCGGAGCATCAAAGAACAGGCGATACTCCGCCGGCACCTCCCCCGGTTCCAAGGCGAGCAGGTTCGACGACACATTCACCGGCTTCACCTCAAACTGATAATCACTGATCACCAGTGAATGCCCCTGCTCCACCTGCGCATCCAACGGCGTCGCCCCGCTAAAACCCAAGGTCTCTCCCTGCGCCCGAAACGGACGTTCATACGTCGCCAACAGCATGTAGGCCCCCGATACCGGCGTGTGCAGATGCAGCACGTAACCGTTGGTCACCTGCTGCCAGTTCCTGATCTCCCGCCCCGTAAACTCCACGTTGTAATACTCGTCCGACAAAGCCACCCGCAGCGTCGATACCGGCGCACCCGAAACCATGTAGTTGATGACGCTGCTCCCATAGGCAATGCCCTCACTCACGGAAAACAAATGGAACGCGTCCGCCTGAATCGACTGGGCCAGCCGCTCCACCTGCAGGCTCGCCTGCCAGTCCGGATCACCCAGACGAAAAGCCTGCTGCAAGCCGCCGATCTGCTTCGGGAAAAACGCCGTCGCAATCTCAGTCAATCCTTCGGTCCGCGACGGCGACACCCGAAACCCCGCATCCGCACTCACCCCCACATGCCCTCGAACAGACTTCGCCCTCGGCACTCCAATCCCCGGCAGTTCCCAAGCCGATTCCGCCAAAGCCGCGTTCCGCTCCAACCGAAGCTGGATCAGCTGTCGGCCACTCACCGGCGCACCATACACCACCCGCAATACCATCCGGTTCGTCCCCTCATTCGTGAAATAATCGCTCATCCCGCTCGCAACCAGCCGCGCCAACGCATATCCCGAAGGCAACTCCAACTCCAACTCCCGCAACGGAGCCTCCCGCACGTCCAGTTCCAACTCGGCATCAATCGCCAACTCCGACTCACCAAGGTGATAAACCAACACCTCGGATACCCCCAGCTCCGGCAGAATGTTGTCCGCTTGCAAACCCAACTCAAAACCCGCACCCGAAAACCGATAGGCAAAGGTCTGTGCACCCCCCCCAAGACCCAGCCCCCGCAGGGTCTCGTTCGCCGGAAACTGCTCGGGAGAAATCTGCGACAACCCCTCAGCCCGCACTACCTCCAGCCGCACCGCACCCTCGTTCACCACCCGCGTGTAACCCGCAAACCGCGTCGCACCCTCAGGCCTCAACCGCGGCGGACTCACCGCCAAAGGAAACACCCCCAACGATTGCTGCAGCTGGATCACCAATTGAAACGCATCCCTCTGCGACTGGTTCAGCCGCACGGTCACCACCCGCGCCCCGTCCGCCCCGCCAGCCTCCACGTTCCACGCCAAAACCTGCTGCCCTTGAATCCGGGTCACTTCCCCCGCCCCCTCCAAAGCAAAGACAACCCGATTCAACTCACCCTGCATCACCTTGAAATCCAATACGGTCGTCTGCCGTAATAAACCCTGCCCCACAGTCACCTGCGAAACCGCCTCCGCCGCATAAAACAACTTGCCCTCTCCCTCCCCCACGGAGTCCTTCCATGACAACGCCACCTGCCCGTCCACCGGAAGCACACTCAGGAAATCCTCACCCACACGCTCCGGCTTCGCCGCTCCCGGAAACTGAAACTCCGTCTCCGCCGGCAGTTGACGCAAAACCATCCGCTGCAACGGCCCAGGCGCCACCGCAAACGATACCGCACTCCACCCATCCTTCACATCCACCCCAGCCTGGAACTTCAGCTCAATCGCATACTCCCCGCGCCGATCAAAACTCAGCCGAAATCCACCCGCCACCACCTCAGGCCGCCAGTGATCCTCCAAAGGATAATCCGTCAACGCCACCCTGCCCCGGAGAATATCCACAGCCCCGCCACCCCGGCTCTCCA
>JBMTVN010000151.1:0-9583 GCA_049451415.1 Limisphaerales bacterium
CCCCCCCCCCCCCCCCCCCCCCCCCCCCCCCCCCCCCCGAGTCTTTGGGAAGGTCCAGCTTGGAGAAGGACTCGCCGTAGTTGCGGGTGATCCAGGCGCCTGAGGGCCAGGCAAGGACGGCTTCCTTTCTGTCGGCGGGGTGGACGCTGACGCTGATGCAGTGGCCGGGGGCTGCCGGGAACCCGGGGAGGTCGCATTCCTGCCAGGTGACGCCTTCATCTGAGGTGACTGCGGCTCCCTTGGAGTGGGCGACATAAAGGACCTTGGAGGATTTGCTATATCCACTGATGGTTTGGATGATGCTTTGCGAGGGGGTGGAAGAGTAGATGGGGGTCCAGTTGTCACGGGTGGGGTCGAAGCGGTAGATCGCATGCGGGGTGGCTGCGTAGGGTTCATCGGACCGTGTTGGGGGGATGAAAAGGCTGGCGACCTCCTCGGGTAGTGGGGGGGCGAAGGGGGCGACCTGGGCGTCGGTGTTAATGAGGGTCAGACAGAGGCCGGCAATCGCGAGCAGCGGGTAGGAGGTGTGGTAGGGCATGGGGTATTTGGTTTTGGATTATTGGGCTGGCTTGGATTGGGCTGTGATGGAGGCGGCCTGTTGTTCGGCAGCGGCGAGGTCACGGAGTCCGTCCCTGGCATTGGCGTAATCGGGGTCGATGGCGATGGCTTTTTCGAAGCTGTTACGGGCTTGGGCGAACTGCTTTTGGTAGAGCTGGCAGTAGCCGAGATTGAGCCATGCCTTGGTGTAATCCGGATCAAGCTTGATGGCTTCCTGGTAGGCTGTGGCGGCTTCACTGAAGAGGTCCTGGCGGCGGAGGGCGAGCCCGAGGTTGTAGAAGGTCTTGGGGCTGGGGTCGGCGGCGAGGTTATCCCGGTAGAATTGGACGGCGCGTTTGTCGTTGCCCGCTTTGACGGATTGGCGGGCGAGGTAGTAGGTGATGCGGGGGTCACGTGCTCCGCCCTGGTATGCTTTTTCGTAGATCCGGTCCAATTCGTCCTCGCGTCCGAGTTTCTCGAGGTAATTGCCGGCGTAGATGGCGGTGGGGTCATCACCGGGCTGGAGGTCGAGGGCTCGGAGCATGGCGTTGAGGGCTGGCTCGTATTGTTCTTGTTGGGAGTAGGAGATCCCGAGGTTTTTCCATGCCGCGAAATGGCGGGGTTCCTGTTCGGTTAGGGCTTGGAAGTGTTTGGCTGCGTCTGAGTGCCGTTTGAGCTTCAGTTCCACCAGTCCGAGGTTGTAGAGGGCGGAGGTGTAGTTGGGGTTGGCGTCGATGGCGGCCTGGAAGAGATTGCGGGCGGCATTGAAGTCTTCATTGCGCATGCGAATGACGCCGAGGTTGTTCAGGGATTCAACGTGGGGAGGGGTTAGCTTGGCGATTTGCTCATAGACGGAGGCGGCTTCACTTTCCCGGTCCAGGTCGGCGAGGTTCAGGGCGAGGTTGAAGCCTGCCTCCGCGTATTCTGGATTGATGGTGAAGGCTTGCTGATAGCGGGTGACGGCGGCGGTTTTGTCTCCGGAGTCACTGGCGATTTTGCCGAGCATGTAGATGGCTTCGGCGTATTGGCTGTCGATTTCGGTTGCCTTGGTGAAGCCATTTTCTGCGCTGGCGAGGTTACCGGCTGCGTAGTCGGCGAGGGCGAGGTTATAGACAGCGGGGGCGTAGGCGGGGTTGAGGGCCAGGCACTTTTCAAACCAGGGTTTGGCGGTTTCACGGTTATGGGTGCGCAGGGCGAGCAGGCCGCGATTCCAGGGGATGCGGTAGTCCTGGGGGTCGAGCTTGCCGGCTTTGTCGAGTGCGGTGAGGGCTTGTTCGGGGCGGTCGGTATTCAGGTAGCAGGAAGCGAGGTTAAGCCAGCCGGCGCTGTAATCAGGTTTGAGGCTTACAGTTCGTTCGTAGAAGGGTATGGCGGCTTGATAGTCCTCGGTTTCCTGGATTGCGAGGGCGCGGTTCCACCAGATCTTGTAGTTGTTGGGGTCCAGTTTCTCGGCTTTGTCGAGGACCCGCAGGGCGTCCTGGTATTGGTGCAGGTCCATGTAGGCGTTGGCGAGGTTGACGTAGGAGGGGGCGTGTTCTTGTTCGAGCAGGACGCTTTCCTTGAAGTATTTGACGGCTTTCTTGGGGTTACCGCGCTGGGTTTCGATGACGCCCAGGTTGTAGTAAGCGCGGTAGAACCGGGCCGAGCGGGTTTGGCTGACGAGGGTCTGGAAGGCGGCTTCGGCCTTGTCGAGATCTTCCATTTGGAGCAGGGCGACCCCGAGGTTATAGCGTGCGTCGTGGAAGTTGGGGTTGATTTCGCAGGCTTTGGCGTAGGCTTCGGCGGCTTTGGGGAGGTTGTCTTGTCGAGACCAGAGCAGGCCGAGGTTGTAGGCGGCCTTGTAGTATCCGGGGTCTTTTGAGAGGGCGGACTCGAGGGATTGCTGGGCTTTGGTGAAGTTTTCCGTACGGAGGTAAGCGATGCCGAGATCGTTCTGGTAGGCGGCGTTGTCCGGGCTGGCGCTGGCCAGCTCTTTCAAGGCTTGGACGGCTTCCGGCCAGCGTTCCTCGTCCATCAGGTCGCGGGCGGCCTGATATTCCGGGGAGGCAACATCTGCGGTGAAGTCAGCTGCACCGGGGTCACTGATACTGGCGTCCTGCGGTTTATTTGGGCTGCAGCTGTTAAGCAGCAGGGCTGTTGGCAGGAGTAGAGTCAGGAAGAGGGTTTTGGTTTGTCTCATGAGTAAGGGCAGAGTTGGGCGAGTTATGGGGGGCGAAGCAGTGGTGCATGAGTCCCTGCCGGTTGGCCATTTGGACGGCCAGGCCGGGACGCGCATTGATCTCGATGACCATGGGGCCGTGGTTGGCATCGAACAGGATATCCACCCCCATGTAACCGAGAGGGACGGCTTCGTAGCAGAGTTTGGCGGCTTGGATGCACTCGTGGAAGCCCTCTACGGTATGTCCGGCGAGGGGTTCGTTCGTATTGGGGTGGTGTTGGACCGGGCGGTTTTTCCATACGCCGCCGATAGTCTTTCCGGTTTGAAGGTCGACACCGACTCCGACGGCGCCGCGGTGGAGGTTGGCTTTGCCATCGGATTCATGGGTAGGGACTCGGGCCATGGCCATGACGGGGGTTCCATTGGAGACGATGATGCGAAGGTCGGGTGCGCCTGGTGCTTTGGGCATGATCCATGAGGCATCGGGGGAAAGGCGTTGTTCGATGATGGCGGTATCCAGCGCGCGGCCGAAGGAGAATTCGCCATCGAGGATTTGAGCCAGCAGGAATGCGAAGTGGCGGCGGGGGATGGTGGTGCCGTCATGTCCGATCACGTGCTTTTCCTCGGCCCTGGAGCAGATGAGCACGCCGCGGCCGCGGGAGGAGCAGGAGGGTTTGAGCACGAAGGGGGCCTGCGATTGGATGAGGTTTTGGTAAGCCGGTTGGATATCGCGGTGCGAGCGGATATTATGGAGGGTTTTGGGGACGGGGACCCCGGCTGCCGCGAGTCGTTCCTTTGCGGCGGCCTTGTTATTGGCGAGGCTGATGAGTGCCTTGGTGTTGCGTCTTGAGACGAGGTGTCTGTTGCGGTGGTTCATGCCGAGCACACCGGCGAGCGAGGAGAAGAGGGGGATGCTCATGATCAGGCGGTTGTGGGGGTGGCGTTATCGGGGTTGATGCCTCGGAAGCGGATGAGTTCGAGGAGGCGGAGGCCGCTCCATGATCCGATGACGAGATTGAGTGCGATATTTGCGAGCAGCAATTCGGGGAACGCGGCGACGAGGAGTCGGACTTCTGAGTCGCTGATGACGAGGTAGCAGGCGCAGGAGACGACATAGGTGATGGCCATACGTTTCCAGGCTTCTCCCCAGCTATCCTCGAGGATCGTTTGGCTGAAGCGCTCGCTGGTTAGCGTCATGATGGCCATGGGGAAGAGGCTGACGGCTGCGCCGCTGGTCATGCCGAGCTTGATGGCGGTGATGGAGACGACCATGAGTGAGATGACGACGAAGGTCAGGATGATTGCGAGTCGTGGGACGTGGAGCAGGTGCAGGCGGATGAGGGCGAAATTCAGGAAACTTGAGGCGAGGATGATGGTGGCGAAGAGGATGCTGCCGAGGATGAAGCCGGTTTCCTGGAAGGAGACGGCGATGAGGGCGGGCATGAAGGTGCCGAATGGTACGAGGCCGATGATATTGCGCGTGATACAGACGGTGGTGGCGGCGATGGGGATCATGAGGATGACCATGATGACATTGAGGGAGATATGGAAATCCTTGAGCGAGACCCAATAGCTGAGGAAGTTTTGCGTATTGCTGACGCTGGACAGCACTGCTTGTTCCGGTTGAGTGAGCTGGGGTTGGACGATCCACTGCCAGTCGAAGCCGATATTTTTGGTGTGGGTAAAGGCGGCTTGGTCTCCCTTGGCGAGTTCGAGGTAATGTTCCGGGATTTCGGCGAAGTGACCGTTCGTGGGGCAGAGGGGGACCCAGGTGTCGTCGACCAGGACTTCAGTCCATGCGTGGGTGGTGCGTTTGCTGGTATTTTGGAGGATGAGGCCCTTGGCCATGCGGGCGGGGATACCGCGGGCGCGGAATAGAGCGACGAGGAGGCGATTTTTTCCATTACAGGAGGCTTCGCTGAGTCTGCGTGCTGTGAGGGCGTCCGTGGGGCCGCGGACCTTTTTGTAGGTTACCTGTTGGTAGACGTAGTTGTAGGCGTTGCGGATGGATGTGGCGAAGTCAGCTTCGGGCGGCATGAGTTGCCTGGCCAGCTTGAGGATATCCTCCTCGTCTGACTGGATATCATCTGAGGGTAGGAGGTATTTCTGGTAGTTTTCGCGTGTTTCGATGGGGACCGGGGTATTTGCGGCGGGGAGAGGGTATTCGCGGGCTTCCGTTTGGGCGAAGAAGGAGTAGGTGATCCGGTGAGTATCCGTGAGGTCGCGAGCGTACCAGCGGGCTTCGCGGTCCCGGGTGATGGAGTAGCGGAAGGCATCGGAGGCCTGTTGTTCCTGGCGGATTCGTTGGCGGTCGCTTTGGACCGGCAGGACGGCGTCGACGTAGGCGTTTTTGCCGTTACCTTCGACCTCCATCACCAGGCGGACGAAGTAGCCCTTTTCGGGTTGTACGCTGGCCATGGTATAGCCGAGGACATCGACCTTGTAGATGATGAATCCGGCGGTGATGGCCATCAGCAGAGTTGCGAGCAGCAACTCGACTTTGCCGAAGTGTTTCAGTGCATTCATGGTACGTCTTACTACTATTCGGAGTCTCTTCTCGATGTCCTGAGCGGCATGTTTACTTTCAGGGGTTGACCACTCGGTAGAATGCGTTTTCCGTCCCGGGTAGGTTTACCGTGACGGTTTGGGGTGTTCCATCACCTGTTCCACTGGCGATCGACTGCCAATCCGGTGCATCCAGGTTTGGGGCGGCCTCGAGGCTATAGTCAATTCCGGGTGAGGTTGTGAATGTGATCTGGAGTTCGTCTGGGGTGGTGAGCGCGAACGTCAGGGCTGACGGGTCGGCGGTTGCCGGGGCGAGCAGTTGGATATTGAGGCCGGTGAGGGTCTGGCCACCGGAGATATCCACCGTGGTTGCGAGGTCTGCGGACTCGGTATTTCCGAGGAAGGTGGTCAGGTAGGCTGTTCCATTGGGTGGAGTGGCTCGCAGTAGGTAGGAGCCGGGTGCCAGGGAGGGGAGGGTGAAGTTACCTGCGGCATCGGAGGTGACTGGCGGTACGGCTTGCGCTAGTGAACCGGGGACGAGGAGTTCGACGATTGCTCCGGTTACCGGAGTTGCGGTGGCTGGGGCTGTGATTTGGCCTGAGGCGGAACTGATGGTTGCGAGGGCGAAGTTGATGCCTGTGGTTCCGGCGGCGCCGATGACATCGACCGTGGCACCGAGTTCCGCTGAGTTCTGGTTGTTGAAGAACTGAGGAGCGAAGCCTTGGGTCGGGTCAGTTCCGGCGGCGACTTTGTAGGCGCCAGGGTCGACTGGTCCGATGATGAAGGTGCCATCGGGAATGGACCGGATTCCGGTCTGGATTCGGACCAGGCTTGTGGCGTTGTAGAGGTCGATTTGGATATTATCGAGCGGGTTACCCTGAGTGTCCTGGATGGTGCCGGTGATCCAGCCGGCGGAGGTGAGGTTGAAGTTGACCCCGGGTGTGTCTGTGCCGGCGTTGATGGCGATGGGAGTTGCTGTGGCGGCCGTCAGGGCGAGGTTGTAGTACTGGTGCTGCCATCCTTGGGTGGTGTTGGGGTCGGCGCGCAGGATGACGGTGCCCACGGGGAGTGGTCCGAGCTGGTAGGATCCATCGGGGGCGCTTCTTGTGGTTACGCCGATGTATCGGCCGGTGGCAGCGTCGAAGGCATCCAGGTCGATGCCCGCGATGGGGCTGCCGGACACGGCATCCGTGATCAAGCCACTGGCGGATCCGGCCTGATCGAGGGCGAAGTCAATATTGGTCGTGACCGTGTTGGCGGTGATGGATACCGGGACTGCGGTTCCGGGTGTGAGGGCAGACGGGTAATAGAGCCGCATGTAGCCCTGCAGGAGGGAGGGGTCGGCACGAACGAGGTATTCGCCGGGGAGAAGGGGGCCGAGCTGGTATGAGCCATCGGCTGCACTGACGGCGTTGACGTCCAGCCGTTCTCCGGTGGAGAGGTAGATATCGAGGTCGACTGCGGCGAGGCCGGTGCCGGAGGTCAGGTCGGTAATCGTGCCTTGGAGGCTGCCGGCGGCGGGGAGGGTGAAGTCGACATTGCTGGTAATCTGGCTGGCGTTGACAGTGATGAAGGAGCCGCCGTTGAGGGCGAGGGCATTGGGGTAATAGAGCCGCGGAAAGCCTTGGGCGATCGTGGGATCGACGCGGAGGTGGTAATTGCCGGCGGGTATTGCGCCGATAGAGAAGCTGCCGTTGGCCTCGGTTGCGGCGTTGTAGGTCAGTCGTTGGCCCAGCTCGTCATAGACGTCGAGATCAATGCCTGAGAGCGGGTTGCCGAGATTATCGGTGACCGTTCCGGTGATCCAGCCGCCGGGTTGGAGGGAAAAGTCGGTCCCTGAAGCATCGGTACCTGCGGTGACGTTGATTGGTGTGGCGCTGTTGAAGTCCGTGGCCTGGTTGAAGTATTCCAGTACCCAGCCTTGGGTGGAATCGGGTTGGGCGCGCAGGATGATGTCTCCTGAGGGGAGGGGGCCCAGCTGGTAATTGCCATTGGTATCGCTGCGGGTTGTGACATCGATGAAGGTGCCGGTGAGTGCGTCGTAGGCATCAAGATCGATGTTGGAGAGGGGGAGGCCGGATAAGGCGTCGGTGATGGTTCCGCTGATGCTGCCGGCCTGGGGGAGCGTGAAATTGATTGCCGGTGTGGCGTTATTGACGGTGACCGGGATGAGAGTGGAAGAGGAAGCGGCGAGTTCAGCCGGGTAATAGAGCCGGATATAGCCCTGGACGAGGGAGGGGTCTGCACGGAGGAGATAATCACCGGCGGGGAGGGGGCCCAGCTGGTATGTGCCGTCGATTTGGGAGCTGGCGGTTACATCGAGTTTCTCTCCTGTTGCGGTGTAGACATCGAGGTCAACGCCGGCGATGCCGAGTTGCGTGGTTGCATCAACGATTGTGCCTTCGATGCTTCCGGCCTGGGGGAGGCTGAAATCGATATTTTGTGTGTTCTGGCCGTTCTGGACGGTGACGAGAGTGCTGCCTGCTGTTGTGAGGGAATCCGGGTAATACTGGCGGGCGAAGTTTTGGGCGATGGTTGGATCGGCGCGGAGGAGATAATCGCCGGCCGGGAGGGCTCCGATAGTATAGGTGCCGTCAGTGGTGGAGTTGGCATTGAAGGGGAGGCGATTGCCGAGCGTGTCGAAGAGATCGAGGTCGATGCCTGCGAGGGGTTGTCCGTTGGAGGCATCGGTGATGGTGCCTTGGATGGTGCCGCCGGGTTGGAGGTCAAAGTTGATTCCGTTGACGCTGGTGGTGGTGATGACGATGGGGGTGGAGGTCAGCTTGTCTTGTCCGCCGCCGTAGTAGGCCATGATGAAGAACTGGCCGAGGTCAGGGTTGGGGTCTGCCTTGAGGAAATACGTCCCCGGGGGGAGGGCTCCGATTTCGAAAGTGCCATCTGGAGCCGTGGTGCCCGGATAACCGTCGAGGAATTCTCCGTTCTCGGCATAGATGTCCAGATCAATGCCACCGAGAGGTGTTCCGTTTCCGGACACCGTGCCGGTTATGGATCGGCCGGTGGAGAGTTGGAAATCGATACCGCTGACGTTGCCGTTGTCGGGGACTTGGATCCAGTTGGCCTGACTACGAAGGAAAGTCTGGTCGTAATAGAGGTCGACGAAGTAGTCGGCGAGGTTGCTGTCGGCGCGGATGAGATAACTGCCGCCTGCGGGGAGAGTTAGCGTGTAGGTGCCATCGGCGGTGGTGGTACCTCCGGTAATCGTGACGCTTCCCTGCGCATCGAACGCATCGAGGTCGATGCCGGCGATGCCCAGGCCGGTGACGCTGTTGACGACAGTGCCGGAGACGGTGGTTTGGGCGAGGGAGGCTAGCGGCAGGGAGAGGGCCAGCGCGGCGATAGTGAGAAAGCGACGGGTCTGGAGGGTTGGGCGATTGGAGTACATTACTTCTTCTCTCAAATGACACAGCCATCGGGAACTGGACGGCTACGTCTAAGAAAGCACGATGCATGCCAGATCTCTGCTGGTGGACAGTGTCGGGAAAGATGCGAGAGTAATGTAACAATTGATTGTCCACCCGTCCGATTGGCTCGTCGTAAGCGGGACTACGTAAGATGGTGGATTTGGTTGGGGGTGGGGGGCTTCAGGATAGGCGGGCGTGGGAAAGAGAGGTGAGAGAGATGACGCACGTTGAGACGATGGTATCGCGGCAGGTTATGCTTTCGGAGCTGAAGCGGCGATTGGAGGAAGAGGGGCACAGGCCGGCGCCGGCCTTGGTAGATGGAGTGGTTTATGGTCCGTGTTTATTGGTTTCGCGTTCTTGCGGGAGTGGGGGAAGGAGTTTGGCCGGGGTGGTGGGGCAGCGGTTGGGCTGGTGGGTGGTGGACCGTGAGATTGTGGAGGAGATTTCTGTTCGCAGCCATGTGAGGACACGTTTGGTGGAGAGTGTGGATGCGCGGGTTCGGTCGAAGTGGAGTTCGGGTGTGGCGTGGTTGGCGGAAGGAATTGGACTGAGTCCGAGTGAGTATTTGGAGCAGTTGAGGCAGGTGATTCTCGCGTTGGGGCATCATGGGGATGTGGTGATCATGGGGCGTGGGGCGCAGTATATCCTTCCGTCGAGGGGGATGTTGAGGTTGCGGGTCGTGGCGCCGTTGGAGGTGAGGGTGCAGCGTATAGCGGATCGGGAGCATGTATCAGTGGAGCAGGCGCGGCGATGGGTGCGAGTCAGGGATACGGAGCGGGACGAGTATCTACGCCGGACATTTGCGCGGGATGCGGCCTGTGCAGAGGACTACGATGTGGTGGTGAACACCGGGGAGCTGGAGATGGAGCGGGCTGCGGATGTTGTGGTGTCGGCACTGCATGCGAAGTTTGGCGAGTTGCAGCGGCTGATGCCCCGTGGGATGTGGGGTCTTGATGCCGGG
>JBMTVN010000152.1:0-9572 GCA_049451415.1 Limisphaerales bacterium
GCGGCGGAGCGGGAGGAGGTGGCGTTTAGTCGGTTGCGTGAGTTGATTGAGGAGCATGCGCGGCTGAGCTTGGTGGAGCCGAGGTGTTCGGTGCAGGAGGATCAGATTGTGTGGGGGCGCAGTCCGGTTCGTTTGGATCTGGGTGGGGGCTGGACGGATACGCCGCCGTATTGTTTGGAGAACGGCGGGCGGGTGGTGAATGTGGCGGTAAATCTGAACGGGCAGCCGCCCTTGCAGGTTTTTGCGCGTTTGGCGGAGGAGCCGGAGCTGGTGATTCGGTCGATTGATTTGGGGACTGAGCAGCGGATTCGGACGTATGAGGAGCTGGAGAGTTTTGCGGATCCGGGGAGTGCGTTTTCGTTGGCGAAGGCGGGTTTTGCGCTGGCGGGATTTTTGCCGCGCTTCCGTATTGAGGTTTCTTTGCTGGCCGCCGTCCCGAAGGGGTCAGGGTTGGGGACTAGCAGTATTTTGGCGTCGACCTTTTTGGCCACGTTGGGGGATTTGTGTGGTTTGGGTTGGGATCGGCACGATTTATTTGCGCGGACTTTGGCGTTGGAGCAGATGCTGACGACCGGGGGGGGATGGCAGGATCAGGCGGGTGGTTTGTTTCGTGGCATCAAGCATATTCAGACTGAGCCGGGGCTGGTGCAGCGGCCGACATTGCGGTGGTTGCCGGAGCATTTGTTTTCCGGGGAGTATGCCAACCGTTCCATTTTGCTCTACTACACCGGGCTGACGCGGATGGCGAAGGGGATTCTGCATGAGGTGGTGCGGGGGGTGTTTTTGAATTCGCCGAGACACCTGGAGGTGTTGGAGGAGATCAGTGGGGCTGCGGATCTGGCTTTTGCGGCATTGCAGGAGGCGGATTACGGCCGGTTGGCGGCGGCGGTGCGGCGGAGTTGGGAGCTGAACCAGCGGTTGGATGCGGGGACGAATCCGGCGTCGGTTCAGGAGATTTTGGATCAGGTGGGGGTCTGGTTATTGGGGGGCAAGCTATTGGGAGCGGGCGGTGGTGGTTATCTCCTGATGCTGGCGAAAGACCCGGAAGCGGCGGTGAAGATTCGGGATCGCCTGACGAGTACGCCTCCCAATCCACGGGCGCGGTTTGTGCAGATCCAGCTTTCGGACACGGGGTTGGAGTTGACGCGGAGTTAGTGCGCGCCGTTGGGGCGCGGGGGGGGGAGAGAGGAGAGAGGGTTGTGAGGCAATGAAGTCCTGAGACTCTGGTTTTGGGCATGAGGGGGGAGTTGCGGTGGTGGATTGGGTCGCATAGGATTGCGCACTTTCGCATGGCTGCACTAACAAGAACTGCGCGGATTCGTCGGGTTACCGGGGAGACGAAGATAGGGTTGAAGTTGAACATTGACGGGAAGGGGAGGTCGAAGATTTCGACGGGGATTCCGTTTTTTGATCACATGCTGACGTTATTTGCGAAGCATGCGGTGGTGGATTTGGAGTTGAGGTGTGATGGGGATTTGGAGGTGGACGCGCATCACACGGTTGAGGATTGCGGTATTGCGTTGGGGCAGGCGTTTTTGGCGGCGTTGGGGGACAAGAAAGGGATTCGACGGTATGGGACGGGGTTTGATCCGGGGAATCCCTTTACGGGCGAGGCGTATGTGCCTATGGACGAGACCCTTGGACGTTGTGTGATTGATTTCAGCAATCGTCCGTATTTGGTTTGGCGCAAGTTGGACAAGCTGGCCTATCGGAGGTTGACGGTGGAGGAGAAGGGGCAGGATATGTCGAGTGCGTTTCGTTTTGGCTTGGCGCGGGAGTTTTTCCAGGGGTTTACGAATGAGGCGCGGTGCAATTTGCATTTGGAATTGTTGTATGGGGAGGAGCCGCACCATGTGGTGGAGTGTTTGTTCAAGGCTTTTGCGCGGGCGGTAGATGCGGCGTGTCAACGGGATCCGCGGATTGCGGGGCAGTTGCCATCGACCAAGGGCAAGCTTTAAGGGGGTGGGATTGAATAGGACGGATTGAAGTTACGTCGAACCTGATGTCGCAGAATCACGACACCGCGATTGCCGAGGAATCGGCCTTGGTGAGCGCCGCGCGAGCGGGCGACATGGGGGCGTTTGAGGAGTTGGTTGCGCGGCATCGGGATAAACTGTATGCGCGGGCGTTCAGCATGGTGCGGAGCCAGGACGAGGCGGTGGAGTTGAGTCAGGAAGCGTGGGTGAAGATCTGGCAGCGGCTGGATCAGTTTCAGGGTGGGTCTGGGTTTGGGACGTGGGCGACGCGGGTGGTGATCAACTTATGTTTGGATTATTTGCGGAAGAAGAAGCGGTTGGCTGAGGAGTCGGTGGAGCAGATGGCGGATGACTCGGGCGGGGTGGAGCGGTTGTTACCGCCGGAGGATCCGAATCCGACTGGTCGGATGGAGCAGGTGGAGTTGCGGGAGAAGCTGGATGAGGCGATGGGTCAGTTGTCGGACGAGCATCGGGCCGTATTGGTTCTGCATGCGTATGAAGATTTGGACTACAAGAGTATTGCAAAGCGTGTGGGGTGCTCGTTGGGGACGGTGATGTCGCGGTTATTTTATGCGCGGCGTCGGTTGGCGGCGCTGCTGGAAAACCTGAATCTGGACGAATACCGATGATGTCGATGGATAAAGCATTGCGGTTGCAGGCTTGGGTGGACGGCGAGCTGGGGGCATCCGAGTCCCGGGAAGTGGAGGCATGGGTGGCGTGCGATGCTGAGGCGCGGTTGGTGGTGGAGGATTTGCGTCGGCTGCAGGGTATGGCGGGTGTGGGTGAGTTGGTGCGGGAGGTGCCCGAGACGCGGGAGTTTTACTGGTCCGGGATTGTGCGGGGGATTGAGGCGGTGGAGCGGGGGTCGCGTCAGGAGGCGCGCGGGATGGTATGGTGGCGCAGGTGGCTGGTGCCGGTGGGGGCGTTGGCTGCGATTATGATTTCTTTGCCGTTGTTTCGGCACGGGCCGGATCCGGCATCGAGCGGGTCGGGGTTTATAGGCCCGGAACTGGAGAATCCCCTGGTTGGGGTGGATGCGTTCACTTTTCGTTCTGAGACTGAGCGCATGACGGTGGTTTGGATCGACTTTACCACGGACTGAACTGTGACACATCAGACTTGCCAAGCGGCGGGGAGGCACCGTCAAATTGGCCCTTCTGCATGAATAGGAGCCTTTTCTTTCGATTGATTCCACGGTGGGCGAGTGTTCTTGCCATCTGGTTGTTGTTGGCTGGCCCTGCATGGTGTGCTGATGCGGGTGAGGAGGCGATGCGTATCCGGGCGGTATTGATCTGGGCTACGAATGATCCGAAGCCGGCGGGGGCGAAGCTGAAGGACTTGGACGACAAGGTTCGGAAGCGCTTGAGGGCGGTTTTCAAGTGGAAGGATTACTACGAGGTGGAGCGGAAGGTGTTTCCGATTGAGCCGGGCAAGAAGATCCGTTTAAGCGATGAGTGTGAGGTGACGGCCCGCCACATCTCGGGGTCGACGGTGGAGTTTAGTCTTTATGGGAAGGGGAAGAAGGTGGTGACGAAGACGCACGTGATGGATCCCGGGGAGTTGCTGGTTTTGGCGGGGGAGGCGGTGAATGATACGGCGTGGTTTGTGACTTTGACGCGGGCGGGCGACAAGGAGTGAGAACGTGCCGCAGGTGCGGCATGCAGGCAGCTGCTAGTTGGGGGAGGGCATCGCGCTCCTGCGCGCTTTGGGCTGCGGACAGCGAGGCAGCGGTTAGCTACCTCTGTGAGTTGGGCGCCTGCGTTCGTGGCGCTTGGGCTCTTGGGTCTGGGTGCGTCCGTCCTGAGGTCAAACCCGATCCCGACAGCGATTTCGATCCCGATACTTGTCGAGTTGTGTTGGGTGGGTAGAGGTTCTGAAACACTAAGACGCCTTGGCAGGGGGCGGGGGCTGGGGCCCAAGATATTTGGTTTTGAGGGGTGGGCGGGCCCAACGTATAGGGGTTGAGCCCCAATTATATGTTGTTTTCAGGGCTCATTTTTTCTAATCTTCCGCTGCAGTTTGTCATCGGGTTTCCAGTTCCGAGATGCTGCCGTTTTCACCATGTCCGACGAGCCACAAAGTGTCACTGAAGCTGTAGCCATTCCCCGGCCGACCGGGGAGAATTATGATGCCTCCAAGATCGACAAATTGGAGGGCTTGGAGGCTGTTCGCAAGCGTCCGGGGATGTATATCGGGGATCCCGATGAGCGGGGATTGCACCACTGTGTTTTCGAGGTGCTGGACAACTCGATTGACGAGCACTTGGCGGGTTTTTGTAGGCGGATTCTGGTGACGATTCATGTTGATGGGTCGGTATCGGTGCAGGATGACGGGCGCGGCATTCCGGTGGACATTCATCCGAAGTGGAAGATTCCTGCGGTGGAGCTGGTGCTGACGAATTTGCATGCGGGGGGCAAGTTTGGCCAGGGAGCTTACAAGTATTCGGGTGGTTTGCACGGGGTGGGTGCGAAGTGTGTGAATGCCTTGTCGGAGTGGTTCAAGGTGGAGGTGGTGCGGGACGGGCAGGTGCACTGCATGGAGTTTGCGAAGGGCGTGACGGTTCGGAAACTGGAGGTGATAGGGAAGTCGAAGAACACGGGGACGTTGGTTACGTTCATGCCGGACGCGGAGATTTTCACGATCACGACGGAGTTTAAGTTCGACATTTTGGCGAACCGGCTGAGGGAGCTGGCGTTTTTGAATCCCGGGGTGGAGATTGTTTTGTCGGACGAGCGGGAGGACGAGAAGCAGGAGACATTTTTCTACAAGGACGGGATTGAGGAGTTTGTGCGGCAGTTGAGTCGGAACAAGCAGATCCTGCATCAGAAGCCGGTGGTGTTGTCGGCGCAGAAGGAGGATGTGTTTGTGGACTGCGTGATGCAGTACAACGACAGCTTTAATGACCAGATCCTGTGTTTTGCGAACTCGATTTCGAATCCGGATGGCGGGACGCACTTGACGGGTTTCCGGACGGCATTGACGCGTGCGATCAACCAGCATGCGCGCGCGAATGAACTATTGAAGGACAAGGATCCGAACATCTCCGGGGATGATGTTCGTGAGGGGTTGGTCTGTGTCTTGAGTGTGAAGCTGCCGAATCCCCGGTTTGAGTCGCAGACCAAGGTGAAGCTGGTGAACACGGAGATTGAGGGGATTGTTTCTTCGATTGTTTACGAGGGGTTGATGACGGTCTTTGACGCGACGCCGCAGCTGGCGAAGCGGGTGGTGGACAAGGCCTTGATGGCGGCCCGGGCGCGTGAGGCGGCGCGCAAGGCGCGGGAGACGGTGCGCAAGAGTGCGATGACGGGCGGGGGATTGCCGGGCAAGCTGGCGGACTGTTCGGACCGGGATCCGTCAAAGACCGAGCTGTTTATTGTTGAGGGTGATTCTGCAGGCGGGTCGGCGAAGCAGGGTCGGGATCGTCGTTTTCAGGCGATTTTGCCGATTCGGGGCAAGTTGATCAACGTGGAGAAGGCGCGTTTGAACAAGGTCTTGGACAACGCGGAGATCCGGACGATGATTACGGCGATTGGGACGGGGATCGGGACGATGGAGGGGGAGGGGGCTTTCAATCTGGAGAAGTTGCGGTATCACAAGATTGTGATCATGACGGATGCGGATGTGGACGGTTCGCACATCCGGACGTTGTTGCTGACGTTTTTTTACCGGCAGATGCCGGAGTTGGTGCGGCAGGGTTTTGTGTATATTGCGCAGCCGCCGTTGTATCAGATTTCACGTCGGAAGCGGGTGGAGTATGTGGAGGACGACGTGCGGATGAACCGGATATTGATCCAGCTGGGGACGGAGGATTTACGGTTGCGGAATTTGGCGGACGGCCGGGAGTTGAGCCAGACGCAGCTGGAGGAGATACTGGAGTTGCTGGATTCCCTGGACAAGTATGCGCGCGCGCTGGCGCGGCATGGTGGGGATTTTGGGGATTACGTGGAGTTTCGGGACGGGCAGACTTCGGAGTTGCCCCGGCATTTGGTGCGGGTGCGGGATGGGAATGATGATACGGTGCATTATTTCCTGAACGAGTCGGCTTTGCGTGTGTTTAGCGAGGAAAATCCGGATTTGCGGTTGTTTGGGGACGAGGAGGCTGACACGGCTTTACTGGAGAAGTCGGAGCAACGTCCGGAGCGCGGGCGCGGGGTGACGCGCCGGGCGCGTCATGTGGAGGTGCACGAGAGCAAGGCGATCGCGGAGTTGCTTTCGAAGTTGGCGCAGAAGGGATTCAGTGTGGAGCATTACGCGGCGCAGGGTAAGCCGTTGTTTGAGTTGCTGGAGGGTGAGGGAGACAGCGAGAAAGTGCGGCCGTTGTTCTCGATTCCGGAGATTTTGGCGGCGGTGAAGGAGGTTGGCGGGCGTGGGTTACAGATCAAGCGGTTCAAAGGTTTGGGTGAGATGAACCCGAAGGAGCTGTATGAGACCACGATGGATCCGGCGAAGCGGAAGCTGCTGCGGATTGACCTGACGGATGCGGTGGAGGCGGAGGAGATGTTTACGAAGCTGATGGGCGACGAGGTGGAGCCTCGGCGGCAGTTCATTGAGGACAACGCCCTGAACGTCCGCAACCTGGATGTATAGAAATTTTTCTGAGCCCGCTGGGCGGGTTCTTGAAAGCGAGATCCGATAGCGATGTCCGACAAGCCTGATTCCAACGAAAAGCCGGCGGAGAACGCACCGACGTTCGGGGCTGGGGAGAAGATTTTTAAGATCAACGTGGCTGACGAGATCAAGAACTCGTTTCTTGATTACTCGATGTCCGTGATTATTTCGCGTGCGTTACCGGATGCGCGGGACGGTTTGAAGCCGTCGCAGCGCCGGATTTTGTATGCGATGAACGATCTTGGGGTGCAGCCGAACAAGAAGCATCTCAAGTGCGCGAAGATCGTGGGTGAGACGATGGGTAATTACCATCCTCACGGTGACCAGGCGATTTACCCGACCCTGGTGCACATGGCGCAGCCTTGGGCTATGCGGGAGTTGTTGGTGAATGGGCAGGGGAATTTTGGTTCGGTGGAAGGGGATCCTCCGGCATCGATGCGGTATACGGAGGCGCGGTTGGCTCATCTGGGTGCGGTCCTGATGGACGACATGGACAAGGACACGGTGGATTTTGTCCCGAACTATGATGAGTCGCGGATGGAACCCACGGTATTTCCGGCGGCTTTTCCGAATTTATTGGTGAACGGGGGGACGGGCATTGCGGTGGGTATGGCTACGAACATCCCTCCGCACAATCTGGGGGAGGTGGTCGACGGGATTTGTGCCCAGATTGACAATCCGGACATCACGCTTGAGGAGCTGATGCAGTATGTGAAGGGTCCGGATTTTCCGACGGGTTGCACGGTATGCGGGCTGGAGCCGGTGCGGAGTTATTTAACGACCGGGCGTGGGAGCATGAAGGTGCGCGGCCGGGTGGAGGTGGAGGAGGTCAAGAGCGGGCGCAGTCAGATTCTGGTGACGGAGATTCCGTACAACGTTAATCGTGCGACTTTGGTGGAGCGGATTGCACATTTAGTGAACGAGAAGACGCCGGGTCTGACGGAGATTAGCGGTGTTCGTGATGAGTCGGATGAGCGCACGCGGATTGTGATTGAGTTGAAGCGGGACGCGGTGCCGCAGGTGGTGATCAACAACCTGTATAAGTTTACGGCGCTGGAGTCTTCGTTTGCGGTGAACATGCTGGCGATTGACCGGGGTCGGCCGAAGACCCTGAGTCTGAAGGAGCTCAACAATTGCTACATTGAGCATCGTCGCGAGGTGGTGTTGCGGCGGACGCGGTATTTGCTGCGCAAGGCGGAGGAGCGGGCGGAGGTTTTGGAGGGGTATCTCATTGCGCTGGCTAATCTGGATGATTTCATCCGGATTATCCGGTCGAGCAAGTCGCGTGAGGAGGCGAAGATCAAGTTGCTGGCGTTTGACTGGGCACGGGAGCAGGTGGAGGGCTGGGGTATCTTGATCCGATCCGAGGCGAAATTGCGGAACGGGCGTTACAGTCTGACGGAGCGTCAGGTGGACGAAATCCTGAACCTGCGACTGTATCAGTTGACCGCGTTGGAGATCGACAAGGTAGACGGGGATTACAAGGAGCTACTGGAGCGGATTAAGGATTTGTTGGACATCATTGCTCGTGAGTCGCGGGTGTTGACGATCATCAAAGAAGAGTTGAGGGCTGTGCAGGAGAAGTATGCGACGCCCCGTTTGACGGACTTGGTGCCGGACCAGGGTGAGATTGCCTTGGAGGACTTGATTGCGAACGAGCCGGTGATCATTACGTTGACGCACAACGGGTTGATTAAGCGGACTTTCAGCAGCGAGTACCGGGCGCAGCGCCGGGGCGGGAAGGGAGTGATTGGGATGGGGACCAAGGAGTCGGTGGTGGAAGGATCATCAGCTGATTTCATCGAGCACTTGTTTACGGCGAGCACGCATGACTACCTGATGTTTTTCACGAACACGGGTCGGGTTTATGTGGAGCGGGTCCATGAGATTCCGGACATGGGGCGGGCGGCGAAGGGGCGCAGCATTGCCAATGTGCTGGAGTTGAGGCCCGACGAAAAGGTTGCGGCGATGATCCGGATTTTGTCGCAGCTGGATGAGGAGAAGCAGGATATCACGTGGGATCAGGGAGGCTATCTGTTCTTTGCCACGCGGAATGGCACGGTGAAGAAGACTGCGCTGAAGGATTTTTCCAATGTGCGCAAGGGCGGCATCATTGCGATCAATATTGAGGAGGGGGATCAACTCATTCAGGTGCGGTTGACCGGAGGCGAAGATGACATGGTGCTCGTCACCAAGGACGGCCTGAGTATTCGGTTCAATGAGGAGCAGGTCCGTTGCATGGGCCGGCCGGCGGCGGGGGTGAAGGGGATTACCCTGGGGCAGGACGATGCGGTGGTGGCCTTGGCGATGGTGGTGCCTGACACGACGTTGCTGGTGGCGGGTGAACGGGGTATCGGCAAGCGCACTGGGTTTGACGAATATCGGATTCAGTCGCGCGGGGGTAAGGGGATATTAACGATGAAGACCACGGAGCGCACGGGCTCGGTGGTTGGTGCCCTGCCGGTGCATGATGCGGATGAGATCATGCTGATCACCGTTGGGGGACAGATGGTGCGGATTGGTGTGCATGACATTCGTGAGGCGGGTCGTGTGACGCAGGGGGTGAAACTCATTGATTTGGCGGATGGTGATACCCTGCAGGCGATTGCGCCCGTGATCAGTGAAGAGAGCGACTCCGAGGGCGAGCAGGTTGAGGGCGAAGTGCCCAGTGCCGAGGGTGGAGCCTCTGCTGCTGAGGATGCTGCGCCGGCACCTGAGTCTGGAGAAGAGCCCGAAACTCAGGTCTAGCCCCCCCCTTGCGCTCAGGAGCTGGGGGGCCTTCAGCAAGGTAGTATTTCGGTTCGTAAGGGCCATGCGCATTAGTGGAGAGGTGGCCTTGGCTCTGTCCCCGGACGAGTGACGTGTACCAGGGTGGAGTAGGGGAAGTGTTCGAGATTGTCTCAAAAGTCGGTAACTTGATGTGAGTGAGGTATGTCTTTGAGAGGCGATGGCACGCACCCTGGAACCGGACTACGAGCAGCGGTTACT
>JBMTVN010000153.1:0-9565 GCA_049451415.1 Limisphaerales bacterium
TCCTGCCGCTCCCGAATAAAATCCAATACCCGCTGCTGCCGATCTGTTAATGCCTTCATAACCACCTCAACTGTTCATATGAACAGTATTCTTGAGCCCGTCGGCTGTCAATCCAGAGCACCCCCGCACCCCGGGATAAACGCCCGACAGCCATCCCGCTACCCCTCTGGAGGAGCAAGCCATACAACCCCACCCCGGATAAAGGGACAGACACTTTATGCGTAACCCGTTCACCATCATACCTTCACTGCTCTATCCACCCCACACCCCGCTGGATTGGAACGCCCTGCAGTAATTCATCAGCCCCCAGACTCCAGCCTCCCCGGGTTACGCGAACCACTACCAGGCAAGCCTGCCGTTCCAACCGTCGCACATTCTTAACGCTCTCTCCGCATGGTCGTCGCCCACCAGACAGACGCTGCGTCATCATGCAAGCCGTCGCCGAGTATGCATCTCGCTCCGCCACCTTACGCCAACCCAGCAACTATCAGGTTACCTTGGCGTCATCAGAATGCGATATCTTGGCCGCGCAGGAACTCCGCTTTCAGGTCTTTAACCTCGAACTTAATGAAGGCCTCGCCCACTCCTACACGAGTGGACTGGACCAGGATCCATTTGACCCCATCTGCGACCACTTGCTAGTCCGCTACCTCCCCACCAACCAAGTCATCGGAACCTACCGACTGCAAACCGGACCAGCCGCCGCCAATGGCCGGGGCTACTATAGTGAACAGGAATTCGACCTTTCCCCCTTCGTAAGTGTCCGCAATCAAATCATCGAATTGGGCCGGGCATGCGTCCACCGATCACATCGAAACATGAGCACCCTCAACCTGCTCTGGAAAGGCATCGCCAACTACGCCCGCCAACACGGTGCAAACTACCTCCTCGGATGCAGCTCTCTCACCTCCCAAGACCCCAAGGTCGGTGCATCCGCCTATGCCGACCTCTCCCGCTACCACCTCGCCTCCCCGGAGTTCCAAACCCACCCCTGGCCTGCCTGCGAGTGCCCCATGGATAACCTCGCCCCTACACCACAGGAACTCCCCAGACTCCTCCGTGCCTACCTCACCGTCGGAGCCAAAATCTGTGGAACCCCAGCCATCGACCGGGACTTCGGAACCATAGACTTCCTGACAATTCTGGACCTCAACCAGATGCACCCCGCCGCCCGATCCAAGTTCTTCGGTGACACCGGCAGACGCTAGGTGCACCCAGCCGCACGTCCGCATGCTTCAACGAGGACTGCAGGTTCTGGCCCTCTTCGCCTCAGCCGCACTGTTGTGGTGGAGGAATCCCGCCTGCCGACAAACTCCCCCACTCCTGCACGACCGAGCCCTCTGGCTCCAACACCACGCCGGCAAACTCCTCAAAATACTCGGCACCACCGTAGAATGGCACGGCCCCAGGCCAGACTCAGGCCTACTCATCGGGAATCACCTGGGCTACCTCGATATCCTCGCCCTCAGCTCCCAAAGCCCCATGACCTTCGTCGCCAAAAAAGACATCCTCCACTGGCCCGTCATTGGCCAGCTCGTCAATATGGCCGGCACAATCTGGGTCGAACGCACCCGACGCCACACCGTAGGTAACGTCGTCGACTCCATGCAACAGGCACTCGCATCCGGCCAGCTCGTCACCCTCTTCCCCGAGGGCACAAGCTCCGATGGAACCCGCATACTGCCGTTTAAGCCCTCCCTCCTCCAGACCGCCACCCACCTCCAACACGTCTGGATCGCCCACCTGCGTTACGAACTCACCGATGGTGACCCGGGCACCGAAGTAGCCTACTGGGGTAATGCCGCGTTCTTCCCCCACTTGCTCAACCTCTTCAAAAAAAAGAGCATTAAAGCCATCGTCCGCTGCGAACAAACCCGCGTCACCACCAACAATCGCAAACTGCTCGCCCGCAACCTCCACCAAGCCGTCACTCAACTCGGCACACCCCTCCATAAACCCTTAAAGGTTAAGGCCCAACCAGCCCATGACTCCTGCCCTGCCTCCTAAGACAACGGCACCGCAAAAAACTTTTTTAATATCCCCCTCCCATTTCCGTAAACACCCTTGAAAAACAAAACCACCATAACCATCCACGCCCCTGTCATCCCGTCACATGAACAGCCAGCATACGCTCATCGGCCTGGCCATCGCTGGGATCGCGGGCTCTTGCATCGCCGCCCGCATGCTCCGCTTCCGGAATTATGAACGGGTCGGTTCACTCGCATCTCAGGATTCCAAACCCGCCACCCCCGTGGTCTTCGAACCCCGTGTCATCACCTCACTCCAGCTACACCATAACCTCTTCGCAACCCCGGAACCGATTCTGGCTGCACACTCCAACCAGCAACCAGAAGCTCACCAGGAAGACGCGTTCAGCACGTCGGCTTGAACCGGATAACAAAACGCCCTCCACCAAATAATCGCCATCCTTTCCTGGCCCGTGCACAACGAGGCGAAAGCACTCCTCCTCACCTGCCATCGCCCCCTCTTCATTACCGGCGCCGGACTCTCCGCCGACTCCGGCCTCCCCACCTATCGCGATGTCGGCGGCCTCTACGAAAACCAGAACACCGACGAAGGATTCCCCATCGAACTCGCACTCAGCCGCACCATGTTCGAGTCCCGACCCGACATCTCCTGGAAATACCTATGGCAAATCTTTGAAGCCATCCGCAAAGCCCGCCCCAACCACGGCCACGAAATCCTCGCCGACATCGAACACCATAAACCGGGCGCCTGGATCCTGACCCAGAACATCGACGGCTACCACCGCGCCGCTGGCTCAAGGAACCTCATCGAACTCCATGGACGCCATGACCTGCTGACCTGCACCCAATGCGACCATACCCCCGACTGCAACGCCTTGCTCCAGTCCCTCGGTGACTCCACTCCCGATTTCCCTCTCATCTGCGAACAATGCAGCGGCGTCCTCCGTCCCGCCGTCGTGCTCTTCGGCGAAAAGCTCCCCGAACCCGCAATACGGCAACTCAACGACGTCCTCTGCCGCCACTCCCCCGATCTCGTCATGCTCATCGGCACTACCGGACGCTTCCCCTACATCGAAATGCCCGTTCACCTCGCCCGCACCCGGGGCATCCGCACCATCGAAATCAATCCCGCCGAAACGGATCTCTCCTGCCAGATCGACCTTCACCTCCGGGGCCGGGCCGCCGAAACGCTCGCCTCCCTTTGGCTCGACGAAACACCCCACAGCTGACCCTCCCTGCCCCCCGGACCCTACCGGTGTTTCAGAGTTTCAGTGTTTCGGAACACCGACCTGAGCACCCCTCCGTGCTCTCCGTGCCCTCCTGTTCAACCCCCAGTCATTGCACCCAACCAAACCCCATCGAAATCGAAATCGGGATCGCTATCGAGCGCGCCTCTAGCGCTTGTATCCAAGAGACCGCAGACAGAAAACAGTCGCTCCGCGCTTACCCCTTGCCGCTCAGCGCTTGCCGCTTGCCGCTTGGCTCTCAGCCTTCAGGGTTCCCGCCTGTGGCCGTCCACATAGAGCCCCATCGAGCTAAACGGAATACCCCCCAATCCCAATCCCGCCGCCACCTCGGCATCCCACACCAACCGTCCACCATCCCCCTCGGGCAATACGCCCGCCTCTCCCAGCTCCCGGTTCCCTCCCCCCCGAACGGTCTCCTCCGATGCCCGCAACAGCAACCCCCCGCAACGCAGCGTCACGTTCCCCCGCACGGTGTTTACATCCGCATCCTCCGCCAGTGTCCGCAACGCCGGATACCGCTCCAAATACAGCTCGCGATCCACCGCCCCATCCTCCAGGGCCTTCGCCACAAACTCCCTCCAGCGCTGGTCACCCCAGCGGGTAAAACTCACCGCCGCCCGACAGTCCGCAAACAGGTTCCCCTCAATGACGTTGTCCTTGCCACCGTGAATCTGTACCCCGCCAAATCCCACCGCCCCCGCCGAACACCGGTGAAACACGTTCCCCTGCACCAGCACGCCACTGATCGCATCATCCAACCTCACCCCCGCCTGCCCCGTGTGCGTCTCCTCTCCCAGCCCTTCCCGACTCCCCATGTGATGCCAATAGTTGAACCGGATCACATTCCCCCGATAGGTCGAGTTCCCCCACATGTCCACTCCTCCCTGATCGTCCGATTCCAACACCACGTCATGCACCTCGTTGTATTCAATCAGATGGTCGTTGCCCCCCACCCGCATCGCACTGCTCGCCACATGATGAATCCGGTTATGCCTCACTTTGTTCCCCACGCCCTCCAGCAACACCCCGGGGGTATACGTGTGATCCACCCGTGATAAATGATGAATATGGTTGTTCTCCAGCAAATGCCCGCCAGCCAACAAGGTCTTGCGATCGCCCCCCGCCAAAATCACCCCGCCTCGACCCAGCGTATGAATATCACAGGAACGCACCACATGATGCCGCCCCCCTTGCACCTCAATCCCATTGCCCCCCAGCTTGCGCACGGTGCACCCCACCAACTCCACTCTCTCGCCACCCACCACCCTCAAGCCATCCGCTCCACCCAGCTCCCAGCTCAACCCCTCCAACCGCAGATGCGACACCCCCTCAGCCCATACCATCGGCTCCTTCAACAAGGACAACTCCACTTTCGCCCCTCGCAAATCCCCCTTCGGATACAAATACACCCGCCGGCTCGCCCGATCCAAATACCACTCTCCCGGAGCATCCAGTTCGGACAACACGTTCACCGCAAAATACCGCTGCTCCTTGCGAAACCCATACTGATGCCACGGCTTCGCCAGGGTGATCTCGTTCTTCTCTAAATCAATCGACTCAATCTTCTCATACGAATCCGCCCAGTCCCAAAACCAATAGCCATACAGCCACGCATCCGGTTCCCCCACCCAGCGCGAAGGACGATCCCCCGCGTAAACAAACCGCCCCTCCTTCGTCCCCTTCTTGTTGTCCCACGCCCCCAGGGTCAACGGCCCCAAAACATCCACGGTCTTCACAAAACCCTCGTTCGGCCAGCGCGCCCAAACCATCGGTTCCCCATCAACAAACAGCTCCACCACGGGATGCGTCCCAAACCCCCGACCACTGCTGAACCCCCCGAGCTCAAAGGGCGGCAGCTCCCCAACGCCCACATACGGGAGTTCCCAAACCACCACCTTGTCCACCATGTCCCCCAACAACCGCTCCGGTGCACTCAATGCATCCAGCCGCCCGGGTTCCCCCAGCTCAACCCCGCCCCGAAATACCGGCTTCGCACCCGCCGCCGCCCGGTAAACCACCGGACTCTCCGCCGTACCGGAATCCTCCGCCGACAACCGGAACGTTTGCCCCACCCGAAACACCCCCTCAATCCGCACCTCAATGCCGCCCGGAATGGTTTGCCCCTCCCGGCGCAATGCCCGGATCCGGTCCCGCGCCCCCTCCAAGCTCTCCAGAGGATGCCCCTCATCGCCTGAAGCCCGGTCACTCCCAAACGGGGCCACATGGAATACACGCGCAGGAACCAATGCCTCAGGAAAAACCGTCGGAGCTGCTGCCACAAAAGCCACAGAAAGAAATCCGCCCGCCAGAAGACCAGAAAGGCAAACTTGCATCCCCGGACCCTAGATCTTCCCCCACATCACCTCCATCGAAATCGCCTTCAAAGATCCATCACCACAAGTCGCCATTACCCCGCTTCGCGCCTTTCTGTTTGTCGTGCCTTCAGCTGTTCCAACTACGCCTCCCGCTCTGCCCTCAGCCCCGACCACCCCACTCTCTCCCCTCTCCTCTCTCCCGACTCAATACCCCCCCGCCTGACCATCCTTCCTCGACTCCGATGCCCCCCAATACACGCCCTGCTCCACATCCCGCATAATCGCCTGATACCCCCCATAATAGGCCGTCGGTTCACTCCCGATCCGATGCCCCCGCCCACGCAACTCCTCCAGCACCTCCGGCTCAAAACCCGCCTCCACATTCAGTTGACCACCATCCACCATCCGCTCTCCCGTCGGCTCGCTCGACCGCACATGATGCATTCTAGGTGCGTCCCCCGCCTCCTGCAGGCTCATCCCGAAATCAATCAGGTTCACCAACACCTGGACATGACCCTGTGGCTGCATATCCCCGCCCATCACCCCAAAACTCATCCAGGGCTTGCCACCCTTCGTCACAAACGCAGGTATGATTGTGTGAAACGGCCGCTTGCCCGGCGCATAGCTGTTCGGTCGCCCCGGCTTCAGATCAAACAACTCCCCCCGATTCTGCAAAACAAAGCCCAGCCCCGGAGGGGTCATGCCCGACCCCAAACCCCGATAGTTGCTCTGGATCAACGAGACCATCATCCCCTCGCTGTCCGCCACGGTCAGGTAAATGGTGTCGCTGGTCTCCAACTGCGTCAGCCCGCCGGTATAAGCCTCAGCCGCACGCCCAAGATCAATCAGCCCACGCCTCTCAGCCGCATACTCTTTCGAGAGCAACCGCTCCACCGGAGTGCGAAAGAAATCAGGATCAGCGTAATACCGCGCCCGATCCTCAAACGCCAGTTTCTTGGCCTCAGTAAACACATGCATGTAATCCGCACTCCCAAAACCCATGGCCCGCAGATCAAACGCCTCCAGGATATTCAGCATCTGCAAGGCCGCAATCCCCTGCCCGTTTGGCGGCAACTCCCACACGTCATATCCCCGGTACTGCACCGATACCGGCTCCACCCACTCCGACCGGTGCAACGCCAAATCCTCCTCCGATAAAAACCCGCCCTGCTCCTTCATGTAAGCTGCAATCCGCTCCGCCACCTCTCCCTCGTAAAACCCTTTCCTCCCCTTGCGGGCAATTCGCTTCAGTGTCTGCGCCAAACCGGGATTCCTGAATACTTCCCCAACCCCCGGCGCCTTGCCCCCGGGCATGAACGTCTCAGCAAAACCCGGATAACCCTTCAATCTCTCCGCATTCGAAGCCCACCCCTCCGCTATCACCGGCGACACGGGAAAACCCTCCTCCGCATACCGAATCGCCGGACCCAATACCCGCTTCAAGGACAGCCTCCCAAAACGCCGATGCAATTCGCACCACCCATCCACACAACCCGGAACGCTCACCGGCAGCGGTCCAAACGATGGAATATGCTCCAAGCCCAGTTCCTGAAAATGCTCCATCGCCAGGGCACGCGGCGACCGCCCGCTCCCGTTCAACCCGTGCAGCCTCTCCCCATCCCACACGATCGCAAACAAATCCCCACCCACCCCGTTCCCCGTCGGTTCCATCAAGCCAATCGCCGCGTTCGCCGCAATCGCCGCATCCACCGCCGTCCCTCCAGCCTGCAAAATATCCAGCGCAACCTGCGTCGCCAAAGGCTGACTCGTACACGCCATCCCCCCTCTGGCCATCACCTCCGATCGCGTCGCCCACCGACTCTCCACCGATCGCGTCTGCGCCACAGCCGACCCCACCAGCCATGAACCCACCAGGATCAGAAGGGATCTCATGAAAAGGAAGTAGACCACACCAACCGCCAACCGCCAACCGCCAAAGGTCAGGGTGAACACCTCTCTCCCCTCTCCCTGCGGCGGCGGGAAAACCCTGGAGAGCGCAGCGAGAAGACGGCACCTACGCGCAGCCGCTGGAATTCGCCCACGCGAATACCAACCAAAGCCCGCTCCAGCGGGCGACAGACCGCGGCCGCAAGGACGCATTACGGAAAGGCACTTGCCCTGAGCCTTTCGAAGGGCAGACCCGCCCCGAGGCGGTTACCGGGATTTGCGCAAAGCGCAAATCTCCGTACTCGTCCAAGGCCGCAGGCCGCAGGACCGTAGTCGCGAGTCCGCGCATGCGGATGAGCCGTAGTCGGTGTCGCACTTGGGACGTTCTACGTCCAAGCGACACCAGCAGTCTGCCCTCAGCCCTCAGCCCTCTGCGCTTACCCCTTACCGCTTACCGCCCCCCCTACCCCAACGCCACTCTCGGCACCAAGGGAAACCTCCCCTGCAGCTTCACCAGAAAGAAGAACAGCTTCAGGCGCCATACCAACTTCCACCCTGCCTCCAGCTCACCCGCCAACACCGCGTTCACCGCTGATTGCAGACTCAAACGCTCTGTCGGCGAAAAAAACAACTCCATGAACGGCTGGGTATAAAACGCCTCCACCATCCGCCAATACAGCTCCATCGAATTCCGCACCCGACGCTCGTAGCGCTCCAAATCCGCCCCACCGTCATCCCCCCGTTCCAAAGCCTTGTCCGCGATGCCGGCAGCCATCCGACTCGTCATCATCGCCAGAAACACACCCGCCGAAAAAATCGGATCCATAAAGCCCGCCGCATCCCCCACCCGGATCAATCGCGAACTGGCCAGCTGCCGGTTCCGATACGAAAAATCCGTGGTCACCTCCAGGGGCCGCATCAACTCCGCCCCAGCCATCCGCTGGCGCATCACCTCACTGCTCCCCACGAGTGCTTGAAAAATCTCCGCCGCAGACCTCCCGTCCCGCGCGAACTCATCCTTGTCGATCACCGCCCCCACACTCACCTTGTCCGGACCAATCGGGATCAACCAAAACCACTTGTTCGGCAATCGCACAATGACGGTATCGCCACCCCGCTCCCCCTCACACCGCCCCACCCCTTTGAAGTGACCATAAATCGCCAGCTTCTTGTGCTGCGGATGCATCTCCCTCAATCCCTCCTGATTCCCCGTCAAGTTCCCCCTCCCGCTCGCATCAATCAAGAACCGACCCCGAAACTGCTCCACCGTTCCCGAACCGTCCCGCGCCGTCACCACCACATGATCTCCCTCATGCGAAAACTTCTCCACGGACCATCCCTCCCGCACCTCTGCCCCCTTCGACTGTGCGTTGCGCAACAGCAGCTCATCAAAGCCCGCCCGCTCTACCTGATAGGCCTCCGCCTCCCGCGTGAACCGCCCGTTACGGAATATGAACTGCGCCGAATGCCGCCCGTTCGCCGCATGAAATTGCGCTCCCGTCTTCCGGATATACCCCGCCCGCTCCAGCTCGGACTCAATGCCCAACTCCTTGAACAACCTCCGATTGTAAGGCAACAGCGACTCCCCAATATGAAACCGCGGAAAATGCTCCTTCTCCAGCACCATCACCCTGCGCCCCCTCGCCGCCAACAACGCCGCCGCCGTGCTCCCGCCCGGCCCACCACCAATGATCACTACATCCGCATCGTTCACCATGGCCGGCCGAATAGAGACGAACAACGTCTCCCGTGCAAGACCCGAAAACCCCCAGCAATCCCCCCCGCATCACTCATCCGACAGCAACGCCAATTCCTTCTCCACCTCCTCCAACAACGGGCGCACAGTCGACAAACCCAAATCAAAACGACACCCCGCCGCCGCAAACAACTCCGGCAACGGCCTCGACCCGCCCAAAGCCAACGCCCTCCGGTAATCCTCCAGCGCCTTGCCCGCATTCTCCCGCGACCGGACCCACACCTGCAACGCTCCCAGCTGCGCAATCCCATACTCAATGTAGTAAAACGGATGCAAAAACAGATGCAGCTGCTTGTGCCATAACCGGTCCCGCGCAGCCTCATGCCCCTCCCAGCTCACATCCCCCTGAAACCGCTCCAAAATCTCTACCCA